>NZ_JBEPNO010000007.1:0-249547 GCF_040546275.1 Nakamurella sp. UYEF19
CTGAGCCAGGATCAAACTCTCCATTGAATGCCATATAAACCGGCAAACCACCCAAAGGGCAGCCCGCAGATCAACAAATGGAAAGCGGACACCCCGCAAAAGGGCACCCGATGAAACCTGGTCCACACGAGCTAGCACAGTGACACCCCAAAAGGCGCCACCACAAACAATCTCGTAATGCACCAAATGATGTCCTACCCCCGCGAAGTGGGTAGCAGGACCATAAATCAGTTGGCACTGACTTTCGGTACGCTGTTGAGTTCTCAAAGATCAAACGCGCACCCAGCAAAAGGCCTCTCAACCCTGCTCGGGGCAACCTGATCAACGCTACTGGATCTCCCCCAGGGTTTCAACCTGGCGTCTCATCCGGCCCGTCCGGTCTCGCGGAGCGACTGCTCCGACGGCTCCGTCTCCGGAGTTGACCTTCAGGATGTCCTACATGTTGTGGTCACCGGGCTCCACCCAGGCTGTGCAGGTCTCCCCGCTCCCTGTCCGGATCTCCGTCGGCAACAAGCAGAAAGTTACGGGCATGCTTCCGGCAAGTCAAATGTGCAGGTCAAGCATGTGAAGGTCTGGATCGATGCAGCTAGGGCAGGTGGCGATCCGGCGGCTTCGAGACCCTGTGACCGCCGATCCTCCAGTGACCCCCGGCACACTGCCGTTGATCGCGCGGTGCGGTATTTCCAGTTGCTTCAGCCGCAGGATCAGGGCCTGGCGCCCAGGTTGACGCCGGCGACGGCCCTCTTGCCGCGGCGGACCACCAGCAGCCGCCCGAACAGCAGATCCTCGGGCGATGGCATGTGCTCGGGATCGTTGATGCGCCGGTTGTTGATGTTCGCCCCGCCTTCGGCGATCGTGCGCCGCGCGTCGGAGGACGACGATGCCAGTCCGGTCGCCCGCAGCAGCTCGACGACCGTCGGCGGCGGTCCAGTCATCTCGTGAAGCCCTGCCTCGGACAGGGCAGCCTCGAGCGTCGCCTCGTCGACATCACCGAGGTCACCGCGGCCGAACAGGGCACCGCTGGCCGCCATGACGGACGCGGTCGCGGCCTCCCCATGGACCAGGGTCGTGACCTCGGCGGCCAACGCCCGTTGGGCCTCGCGGGCATGCGGCCTGACAGCGGTTGCTTCGGCCAGGGCTTCCAACTCGGCCCGGGTCCGGAAGGAGAACACCTTGAGGTAGCCGTCGACCGAGGCGTCCTCGACGTTGAACCAGAACTGGTAGAACGCATAGGGCGAGGTCAATTCACCATCGAGCCACACCGTGCCCGACTCCGTCTTGCCGAACTTCGTGCCGTCGGCCTTGGTGATCAACGGGGTGGTCAGCGCGTGGGCGACCTTCCCCTCGGCCTTGCGGATCAGTTCGGTCCCGCTCGTGAGATTGCCCCACTGGTCGTTCCCGCCGACCTGGAGCACGCACCCATACCGTCGGTGCAGCTCGAGGAAGTCCATCCCCTGCAGGATCTGGTAGCTGAACTCGGTGAACGACAGACCCTCGTCACTGTGGAGTCGTGCCGAGACGATCTCCTTCGACAGCATCCGGCCCATCCGGAAGTGCTTGCCGACGTCACGCAGGAAGTCGATGGCGCTCATCGGAGCGGTCCAGTCGAGGTTGTTGACGATGCGGGCGGCGAACGGACCGGTGAAGTCGAGGTACTTCTCCACCTGGCTCTGGATCTGCGCGACCCACTGGGCCACCACCTCGGGACCATTGAGCACGCGCTCCCCCGACATCCGGGGGTCACCGATCAGTCCGGTCGCGCCGCCCACCAGTCCGAGTGGCCGGTGACCGGCCTCCTGGATCCGGCGCATCGTCAGCAGCAGCACCAGGTTCCCGATGTGCAGGCTCCGCGCGGTGGGGTCGAATCCCCCGTAGAAGCTGACCGGTCCGGCGGACAGGGCGGCCGCCAATTCCGGCTCGTCGGTCGACTGGGCGATCAACCCGCGCCAGTGCAGATCCTCGAGCAACGGGTGGGTGGTCGGTGGGACTGGGTTCTCGTCGGACACGCATCTCATCCTGCCACCGGCTCGCCGGCCGTCGTGCCCCTCGCAGCGAGCGTCAGGCGGTGGCCGGCTCCGGCACGTCTACCGCGGCCAACAGCGCTGCTTCCTGCGCCTCGGTCTCCTTGCGGCCTTTCGGCCGGACCGTCAACACTGCGACCGCGGCAGCCAGGATGACGATGACCGGCACCACCATGGTCGGCTTCATCGCGTCGGTGAAGCCCGATGCGAAGGTATGCGAAGCGGCGGCCTTGATCGCGTCGGCCGTGCTGCCCGAGACACCTGACTGCACAGCAAACTCCGAGGCCTGGCCGGCACCAACGCGGATGCCGCCCTCACCGGCCCGAGCCATACCGTCCAGGAACGACTGCTGCACCCCGCCGGGCAGGGTGCCGACGGTGGCCTTCGCCTCCAGTGCCAGGTCTGCCGTCAAACGGTTTGCCAGCACGGCACCCAGGATGGCAGTGGCCAGCACCGACCCGAACTCCTGCAAGGTGTCGAGCACACCCGAGGCCACACCGGCCTGCGCGGGGTCGAGGTCACGGGTGGCCAGGCCGAACAACGGGGTCCAGACGCAGCCCATGCCGATACCGGAGACCAGGAGCCCTGGGACGAAGGCCCACTTCGACGAATCCGCCTTGGCCACCACGATGATGTAGAGCACGCCGACCCCGAACATCACCAGGCCGGCGAAGAGCACCCACTTCATGCTGACCTTGCCGGAACCACCGGCGCCTCCCGCGATCCCGGATGCGAACATCATCGCCAGTGATTGCACGCCCATCACGACGCCGGCGGCGACCGCGGACAACCCGAGCACCGATTGGTAGTAGATGGTGATCGGTAGGAATACCCCGACCATGGCGAATCCGGCTGCCAGCAGGACCAGCGTCATCACGGTGAAGGTGCGATCGCGGAACATGCCGAACGGCAGCAGCGGTTCCCCAGACTGCAGACGAACCTGGCGCCACAGGAACAGTCCGAGGAACACACCTCCGGCCACCAGGACCAGCGGGATCGACAGGATTCCACTGATCGTGCCCCACGAATAGCGCTCCCCCTCGATCAGTCCGAACACGACACCGAGCAGTCCGACGGTCAACAGCGCCACGCCCATCAGATCGAGGCGGTGCCGCAGACCGGGCCGGACGTCAGGCATGAAGGCGAAGGCAAGAACGGCAGCAATGATGCCGATCGGGACGTTGATGAAGAAGATCCAGCGCCAGCCGAAGTGGGTGACCACGAAGCCGCCGAGGGTCGGTCCGAGCAGCATGCCGAGACCGGACATGATGCCGGTCGCGGCGAACGCCGCGCCTCGCTGCTCGGGCTTGAGCACGGAGGTGATGATGGGCAGGCCCTGCGGTGCAAGCAGCGCGGCACCAAGTCCCTGGGCGCCGCGGAACGCGATCAGCTGACCGGGGCTCTGCGCGAGTCCGGACGCCAGGCTGGCGACCGTGAACAGGGACAGACCGATGAGGAAAACCGTTCGGGGACCGATGATGTCACCGAGGCGGCCGGCGGTGATCAGCAGTGCGGCGTAGAACAGCGAGTACGCCGAGCCGACCCACAGCACCGTCTCCAGACTGGCGCGCAGTTCCGTCACCAGATCGGGAATGGCGATGTTGACGATGGTGATGTCCAGGAGCGTCATGAACAGCCCGAGGCAGAACACCACCATGATCAGGACTGGCCGGACCGGACGGTTGCCGAACATCAGCACGCCGTTCGCCGTTCGCACCCCCGGCGGGGCTTCCACCGCCGCGGTGCTCGAGGTTGTTGCGGACATGACGTCACTTCCGTTCTGATCGTGGCTGCGAAAGGGGATGTGGTTGTGGGTGGTCAGGCTCCGACGGCGTCGACGGCGAGCGCCACCGGCGGGGCGGTCGGGACCGGTCCGAGGACGCGATCGACGTAGGGGTTGGCAAATCGACCGTCCGGGTCGACTCGCGCACGCAATTCAGTGGCCTCGTCGAACTTCTCGTACCGGCCGCGGAGGGTCTGGGCCGTCTGGGTGTGGACCTTGGCCCAGTGCGGCCGGCCACCGGCGGCCAACAGGATCTGCTCGACGCCCTCGAAGTACTCGGTGGCCGACTCCCGCCAGTACTGGTGCACCGCAACGTGAACGGACTGGCGTCCGTAGGAGTTGGACAGCGGGATGTCGTCGGCGGCCGTCATGCGTACCTCGACCGGGAAAGAGATCTTCAGGCCGCGATCGTCGATGAGCCGGCCGATCTCGGCCATCGCCGACGGCATGGCGGCCGGCTCGATCGAGAACTCCAGTTCCTGGAACCGCACGCGACGCGGAGTGGTGAACGCGACGTGCGAGTCGTCCGTGTAGTGCCTTGCCGAGGTGCCTTCGGTCACGGCCTTGTTGACATGCGGGATCATCCCCGGGAAGCGCGCGCCCAGGCGGCAGGTGACTCCGAAGAAGCCGTTGGCGAGCAGTTCGTCATCGACGAAGGACTTCCAGCGCGACAGCCGTTCCGGAGCAGCATCCTTGTCGAGACGGTTGCTGGACTTCACCAGCGCCGTCGGGGTGTGGGGGAACCAGAAGAATTCCAGATGGTCGCTGAGAGCGCTGCGCTCCAGGTAGGTCTCGAGGATCTCCGGGAGCGGCACCGGGCGCTCGTCGACGGCGATCAGGAAGGCCGGTACGCACTGCAGCGTCACCTCGGTGATCACACCGAAGGCGCCGAGACCCAATCGGGCCAAGGAGAACAGCTCCGGATGGACGGCGGCCGAACAGGCCACGACCGATCCGTCGGCCAGCACGATCCGCAGCCCGCGGACCTGGCTGGGCATGCCGGCGAAAGTGGCTGACGAGCCGTGGGTCCCGGTCGAGATCGCGCCGGCGATGGTCTGCGCGTCGATGTCGCCGAGGGTCTCCATGGCCAACCCGTAAGGCCGCAGCATCTCCGGTACGTCGTGCAGTCGGGTTCCGGCGCCGAGGGTGACAAGGCCGGTCTCGGCGGCGGCACTGCGCAGGCCGGTCAGGCGGTCCAGTCGCAGGATAACACCATCGGTAGCAGCGATCGGTGTGAACGAGTGGCCCGCCCCCACCGCTCGGACCCGTTGCCCTGCGGTCGCCGCGCGGCCGATCACCGCCGCCACCTCGGCCTCGTCCGCGGGGGAAATGATCTCCGCCGGGTGAGCCGTCACGGCCCGGCTCCAGTTGCGCCACGTAGTCACGGGATCTCCCTATCGGTCGAAAGGATCGTTCGGGCGAGACCAACAGTCGGACAACGGAAGTCCGTCCGGTTGCGTCCTGCTCCGATGAGTCGAGCGTGCCCGTGGGGGCAGGTGGGGTCAACCCTTGACCGACCCCTGCGGACCACCCCACCAGGGCCAATCACTCCCGGGCCGAACCCTCAAGGGCGGCGGCGCACTCCGGCGCGGTAGGCCGACACCGAGGGCGACCCGGTCACCCAGAACCGCCACGGCAACTGCGCGCCGACATTCACCCCGACCCGGGGTCCGCTGGACAACAGGGCGTCCGGCACCGGTTCACCGGTTCGTAGTGTCACCCGCGACGACGTGAGGCAGAGATCAAGGCCGTTCTGCTCGGCCCCCAGCCCGAGCACGGACGCCAGGCCGGCCGGTCCGCGGCCGAGATGCTCGAGTCTGGTGCCCCCGGCGCGCCTGCTCGCCGCCAGCTCGACACCCGAGAGCACCTCACCGGCGCGGAGCAGCACGGCCGAGGGCAGACCAACCGGGCCGGTGACGATGTTGGCGCACCAGTGCATTCCGTAGACGAAGTACGTGTACAGGTGACCCGGCTCGTCGAACATCACGGCATTCCGTCGGGTCAGACCGCGAAAGGCGTGTGACGCCGGATCGTCGTCACCGCGGTAGGCCTCGACCTCGGTGATCCGCAGAACCACCCGACCCTGCGGGGAATCGGAGACGATCACCCGGCCGAGCAGGGTCGGCGCCAGCAGGACGGCGTCGCCGCGCAGCGATGCTCGCGACAACACCCGGCCGACAAGGGGTCTGCCGCCGGAGGGCCGAACGATTCCGGGCATTGTCTTCGTCCTGCTGATTCGTCGTCAGAGCTGTCGCGCCATCAGAGCCGGGACAGCCAGGCACGGTCGGCCGCGATGGTGGCGCGCAGCAGGGCCAACTGCTCGGCCACCCGGATCGGCGCCGTCCCGCCGACGCCGTCGCGCGATGCCAGCGAGCCGGCCACCGTCAGCACCTCCCGGACCTCCGGGGTCAACGCCGGGTGGATGTCGGCCAGCTCGGCATCCGTCAGCTCGTCCAGACCGCGATCCGTCGATTCGGCCAGTGCCACGCAGGCGCCCGCGACCTCGTGGGCGACGCGGAACGGAATGCCCTGCCGCACCAGCCATTCGGCAATGTCGGTGGCGAGCGAGAAGCCGGCCGGCGCCATCGCCGCCATCCGGGCGACGTCGAATCGAAGGGTGGCTGTCATCCCGCGTACGGCCGGTAGCACCAGATGTAGTTGCTGGAGAGAATCGATCAGCGGTTCCTTGTCCTCCTGCAGATCCCGGTTGTAGGCCAGGGGCAGAGCTTTCAGGGTCGCCAGCAGCCCGGTCAGGTTGCCGATCAACCGGCCGGCCTTGCCGCGGGTCAGTTCCGCGATGTCCGGGTTCTTCTTCTGCGGCATGATCGATGACCCGGTCGAGAACGCATCATCCAACCTGGCATAGCCGAACTCGGCGGTGGTGAAGATGATGACCTCCTCCGACCAGCGGGACAGGTTGACCGCCAACATCGCCAGCACGAAGGCCAACTCGGCGGCGAAGTCGCGCGAGGCGGTGCCGTCGATCGAGTTGGCCACTGCGGAGTCCAGACCCAACTCCTTCGCGATCGCCTCCGGGTCCAGGCTCAGCGAGGACCCGGCCAGCGCACCGGAACCGTAGGGGGACACCGCGGATCGGCGGTCCCAGTCGCGTAGTCGGTCGATGTCCCTGGTCAGCGCTTGGGCGTGGGCGGCAAGGTGGTGGGCGAGCAGGACCGGCTGGGCGGCCTGGAAGTGGGTCCGTCCAGGCATGGCCGCGCCGGGGTGGGCCTCGGCCTGATCCACCAGGGCGTCCTGCAGATCGGTGATCAGCAACCCGATCCGGCGGGCTTCGTCGCGCAGGTACAGCCGGTACAGCGTGGCGACCTGGTCGTTCCGGGACCGTCCGGCGCGGAGCTTGCCGCCGAGTTCGGCCCCGGCCCGGTCCATCAGGCCACGTTCCAGCGCGGAGTGCACGTCCTCGTCACCCGCGATCGGGGCGAACGACCCGTCGACGACGTCGGTCGCCAGCGCGTCCAGCGCCGCCAGCATGCCGTCCAGTTCTTCGTCGCTCAGCAGGCCGGCCGTCCGCAGGACCCGTGCGTGGGCCCGGGATCCGGCGATGTCGTACGGAGCCAGCACCCAGTCGAAGTGGGTTGACCGGGACAGCTCGATCATCTCGGGCGACGGCCCTGACGCGAACCGGGCGCCCCAGAGCGGCGTCGCTTCGCTCACCGCGCACCTGCCCTGCTCGTGAGCCGGGCCGGGGTGGATGGTCGAGGTGAAGACATGCCGTTCATCGTGTCATGCGGGCGATGACGCGAACGCACTCGACCGAACCGGGTCCTGGTGGTGGCGATCGATCAGTCGTTGCCCCCGATCGCGAGCGCCATCAGCTGCTCGAGGTCGAGTTCGTCGACGCCGGTGGGTTCGTCGTCGACGTCAGGAGCCGCAAGCGATCCGGCCGGGCCCGTCGATCCCGTCAGACCGGCCAGCTCGAGCAACACGTCCCACAGCCCGGCCTCCCGGAGCCGATTGAGCGGGATGGATTGCAGCGCCTGACGGATGTCCCCGTCTCCGGAGTCGGTGTCTGCCGCCGGAACCATCTCGTCGAGAAGGTGGTCGACGAGCGCGGCCGTGGTCGGGTAGTCGAAGACCAGGGTCGACGGCAGGGTGAGCCCGGTGGCAGCCGACACCTTGTTCCGCAGTTCGATCGCCGTCAGCGAATCGAACCCGAGCTCGGTGAACGACCGTTCCGGATCGATCCCCTCGGCCGACTGGTGGTGCAGGACCTGCGCCACCTCCTTGGTGATCAGCGGGAGGAGGAATGCCCGCCGCGCCGACGGGTCCAGTGACATCAGGGTGGTGCCGATGGAGGCGGTCCGGGACTTCCGGACCTTCCGGGCCGGGGTTAGCCCGGAGATGATCGGTGTGTCGGTCGGCAGAGCAGCGGCATTGATGTCGACCGGCACCTGGACGCCGGTGTGGTGGTCCAGGACGTACCCGAGCAGTTCCACACCCTGCTCGATCGACAGCGGCGAGATGCCGCCGGCTGCCATGGCTTCGACGTCCAGATTCGCTGTCATACCGGCTGACGGTTCGACGCCACCGGTCGTGGCCGACACCCACGGGCCCCAGGCGAGCGAGAGGGTCCGTCCGTCGGAACGGTGCATCGCAAACGCGTCGAGGAAGGTGTTGGCCGCCGCATAGGCGGCCTGCCCGGCATTGCCCAGCGTTCCGGCGATGGAGCTGAACAGCACCGTCGGGACGCCCGGAGCGGCGTGCGCCAGCGCCAGGGCCGCCGCGACCTTGGGCCCGAACACCGTCCGCAGATGTTCGCCGTTCGTCGACGGAACGGTGGCATCGGCCAGTGCTCCGGCGGTGTGCACGACTGCTGCCAGGGGCGGCGTCAGGCCGGCGAACAGTGCAGCGAGGGCGTCGGTATCCGTGATGTCGACGGTGGTGAAGTGCACTGCTGCACCGAGCGTCTCGAGCTCCTCGGCCAAGCCGGAAGCGCCAGGGGCCTCGCTGCCGCGACGGGAGGCCAGCACCAGATTCCTGGCACCCCGGCGGGCCAGATGCAGCGCGGTGAGTGCGCCGAGCTGACCCGTGCCTCCGGTGATCATCACCGTGCCGGTGGTCAGATCGACGTCATCGAGGACGCCGGTGGCCTTGGTGGTCGTCGGAAGTAGCCGGGGGGCCAGCAGTTTCCCGCTCCGGAAGGCCTGCTCCGGCTCGTCGCCGGACCAGCCGGCCAACAACATCTTGGTGGCGGCGACCAGGTCGGTGGTAGCCGGGTCCAGGTCGATCAACGTGATGCGGCCCGGGTTCTCGGACTGGGCGACCCGCACCAGACCCGGCACACCGGCGTGGCTCAGGTCCAGGTGTCGGACGTCGGCGTCGCCGGCCGGCACTGCACCGCGGGTCACCACCAGCAGATGCGTGTCGATGGTGGCCGGGTCCGCCAGCCACCGTTGCACGGCGTGCAGCACGTCAGCAGTGTTGTCCAGCACGGTTTCCGCGTCCGGCGCCGCGACGGGCGCCGCGGGGCTGAGCGCCGGAAGGACAGCGAATTCCGGTCGTCTGCCCGTGATCGACGACAGTTCGTCGTGGACTTCGATGAAAGGTTCGAGGCCGCTCGAGGCCGCCGACCACGCGGATCCCACCGAGTCCGGCGTCCAGACGGCGACCGGGCCGCTGCGACCCGGATCGACGTCGGCCTCGACAGCCGTCCAGCCGACGTGGAAGAGACGGCTGGCCGCTCCGTTGGTGGAGGAGACGGGCATGGCGCGCGCAACTACCCTGCCGATCGTGACCAGCGGCTGGCCGGCGGTCGAGAACAACTGCAGGGCAGCCGAACCACCGCTTGTCTGCACTCGCACCCGCACGGCGCGCACGGACGTTGCGGTGTCGTCAACTGTGACGTCGTTGAAGCTGAAGGGGACGACGGGACCCGAGTTCTTTCCTGTTGCACGGCGGCCGTCGTCGTGCTCGCTGCTGCCGTCGAGCAACGAAAGGGCATGGAAGGCGGAGTCGAGGAGCGCGGGATGCACGCTGTGACCGGTCATCTCGACCTCGTCGTCCAACTCGACCTCGGCGAACACGGTGCCGTCGGCTGCCCGCCAGGCTGCGGTCAGGCCGGTGAAGATCGGACCGTAGTTCAATCCGGTCAGCGCCAGATCGTCGTAGTGAGCGCTCAGATCAACCGGCACCGCGCCGGTCGGCGGCCAGTGACCGATCTCCGGTGCCGGCCTGTCTCCAGCGTCGGTCCGATCGAGAAGCACCTGGGCGTGGGAGGTCCAGTCGTCCGACCCAGCCGCTCGGGAGTAGACGGTCAAGGTTTCGCCACTGGACTCCTCACTGGGAGGCCCCAGCACGAGTTGGAGATCCACGGGCCCGGTGTCCGGGATGACAATCGGTGCGATGACGGTCAACTCGTCGAGCGTGGTCGCTTCGACGACGGCCGCAATATGGGAGGCCAGGTCGATCAGGGCGGCGGCCGGAAGGATGACCGTGTCGCCGATGCGGTGGTCTGCCAGCCAGGGCTGGGCGGCCAGGGACAGCTGACCGGTGAAGACGGTCCCACCGCCTGCCGACCGGAGGGAGCCGCGGAGCAGCGGGTGGCTGCTCTGCTCCATGCCGGCCCCGCGGACATCGGTCGCCGAGACGCTGGGCAGCAACCAGTATCGCTCCCGGTCGAAGGCGTAGGTGGGCAGTTCGACGTGGTTCCCTCCGGCCAGGAGTTGGGTGAAGTCGATGGGTGCGCCGATGGTGAGCAGCTGCGCCAGGCCGGTGAGGAACGTGGTGGGCTGGTCGCGGTCGCGGCGCTGCAGCCCGACCACGGTGATCGTGCTGGTGATGCTGCTGGTCGTGCTCGCGTCGAGGGTGTCCTGGGTGGGGGCGGTCAACGCCGAATCGGGTCCGACCTCCACGATCGCGGCGACACCGAGACCGGCGATGGTGGTGACGGTGTCGGCGAACCGCACCGCCGCCCGCACATGCTCAGCCCAGTACTGCGCGGTTTGCAGCTGTCCGGGTTCGGCGACCTTTCCGGTCACCCCGGACACGATCGGGAAGCGTTGCACCCCGAACTCGATGCCGGCCAACGCCTGCTCGAACTCCGCGAGCATCGGCACCATCAACGCACTGTGGAAGGCGTGGGAGACCGTCAGCTGCTTGCAGCGGACCCCGCGGCCGGTGAACACCTGCACCAGCTGCTGCACGGTTTCGATGTCGCCGGAGATGACGGTGGACGTCGGCGAGTTGACCGCCGCGACCTCCACCCCCTGGTGCGCACTGAGAATTTCCTGGACGGTGGTTTCGTCGGCGCCGATGGCGGCCATCCCACCACCGGCGGGCAGCGCATCCATCAACGCACCGCGGGTGACGACCAGCAACGCCGCATCTTCCAGGGTGAGCACCCCGGCGACGTGGGCGGCGGTGATCTCCCCCACCGAATGGCCCGCCACCACCGCGGGGGTCAGCCCGAACGAGGCGGTCAAGGCGAACAGCGCCGTCTCCACCGCGAACAACGCGGGCTGGGTGTACCGGGTCCGATCCAGCAGTGCGGCTGCGGCGGAACCGGGTTCGGCGAACACCACCGACTTCAACCCGACCCACGACTTGTCGGACGCAGCAGCCGCATCGACCGCGGCAGCAGCAGCGTCGAACGCCGCCGCGAACACCGGATGCGCCTCGTATAGACCAGCGCACATCCCGACCCGCTGCGCACCCTGACCGGTGAACACCACCCCGACACTCGAGGCAGATCGACCGGCAATGCCCTGGACCGCAGCGGTGGTCGGCTGCTCGTCGACGAAAGCGGCCAACGCTGAACGCTTCTCCGTGCTGTCCGTCCCGGTGATCACCAGGCGATGGTCGAACCGACTCCGCTGCCAGAGGGTGGTGGCCACGTCGGCGTCGTCCAGCGGCAGAAGTGTGCCGACGAGCGCGCGAGCCTGGCCGCGGAGAGCTGCCGGGGACTTGGCGGACAGGATCCACGGCGCGGACACGGCACCGGGCGACGTGACAGGGAGACGGACCGGATCCGGTTCCTCGACGATCACGTGGGCGTTGGTCCCCGAGATGCCGAAGGAGGAGACCGCGGCTCTCCGGGGTCGGTCGGAAGCCGGCCAGTCCCGTTGCTGCGTCAGCAGTTCCACCCGACCTGACGTCCAGTCGACCTTCGCCGAGGGCTCCGACACATGCAGGGTCGCCGGCATGACCCGATGGCGCATCGCCTGCACCATCTTGATGATCCCGCCGATACCGGCCGCCGCCTGCGAGTGCCCGATGTTGGACTTGAGCGACCCGAGATAGGCCGGCGACTCACCGTCGCTGCGCTGGCCGTAGGTGGCCAGCAACGCCTGCGCCTCGATCGGATCGCCGAGCGGGGTGCCGGTCCCGTGGGCCTCGATCAGATCGATGTCGGCGACAGTCAGGCTTCCGCTGTCCAGCGCGCTGCGGATCACCCGCTGTTGCGCGGGACCGTTCGGGGCGGTCAATCCGTTGGACGCACCGTCCTGGTTGATCGCCGAACCCCGGATCACGGCCAGCACCGGATGTCCCAGGCGCCGAGCGTCGGAAAGCCGCTCCAGCAGGAGCATCCCGGCACCTTCGGCCCAGCCGGTGCCGTCCGCGTCATCGGAGAACGCCTTGCAACGACCGTCAGCAGCCAATCCCCGCTGACGAGAGAAGTCGAGGAAGGCATCCGGGGTGGCCATCACCGTGACACCGCCGGCCAGGGCAAAGCTGCACTCCCCGTTGCGGATCGCCGCGGCGGCCTGATGCACCGCCACCAAGGACGACGAGCAGGCCGTATCGATCGTCACGGCCGGACCCTGCAGACCCAGCGTGTACGAGACCCGGCCGGAGGCAATGGATCCGCCGACGCCGAATAGTCCGTCGACACCGGCAGCCACCCGATCGGCACCGGTTCCGTAGTCGTGGTACATCACGCCGGCAAATACGCCGGTCGACGAACCACGCAGCGACGCGGGCGTGATGCCCGCTGATTCGATTGCTTCCCAGGAGGTCTCGAGCAGCAGGCGATGTTGGGGATCCATCGCCAGGGCCTCCCGCGGCGAGATGCCGAAGAAGTTGGCGTCGAAACCGCCGACGTCCCTCAGAAAGCCGCCGCTGATGCAGCAGGTCTTGCCGGCAGCGGCCGGATCCGGGTCGTACAGCCCGGCTACATCCCAGCCGCGATCGTGCGGGAACTCCTCGACACCGTCGCCGCCGCGATCCACCAGATCCCAGAGCTCGTCGGGGGTGGTGACGCCGCCGGGGAATCGGCAACCCCATCCGACGATGGCGATCGGGTCGTCGCTCGAGTGCGACACCGGCGCAACCACAGCAACTTCCGTGGAGGCGACGACAACCAGTTCGGTCAGCAGATGATCGGTGACCGCCGTGACGTTCGGGAAGTCGAAGACAAGCGTCGCCGGGAGGGTCAGGGACGTCGCAGTCCCCAGCTTGTTGCGCAGGTCGATGGCGGTCAGTGAATCGAACCCGAGTTCGGTGAACGATTGGTCCGGATCGATGGTGCCGGGGTCTGCATGGTGCAGGACGGCCGCCACCTGCTCCCTGACGATCGTGGCCAGGTAGGCGTGTCGTTGCCCGTCGCCCAGGGTGACCAGGTGAGCAGACAGCCCGCCACTGCGGCGCTTGGTCACGCGGTGGGCGGGCCGCAATGCGGCCAGCACCGGCAGATCCTGATCGAGACGGGAAGGATCGAGATCGACCGGCACCTGGGATCCGTTGAGATGGGACAGGCTGTACCCCAACAGATCGAGGCCGTGTTCGGCCGTCAGCGGGAGGACACCACCGTCCGTCATGGCTCGGGTGTCGAGTGTGCTGGTCATCCCCTGCTCGGTTGACTCCCACGGACCCCAGGCCAACGACAACAGGCGAGCACCGTGGTGCGCGCCGTGAGCGGCCACGGCATCCAGGAAGGTATTGGCCGCCGCGTAGCCAGCCTGACCCGCATTGCCCAGCGTGCCGGCGACGGAGCTGAACAGGACCAGCGGAATACCCGGTGCCGCCTGCAGGAGGGCAAGTGTGGCATCGACCTTCGGCCGGAATACCGTCTGCAGACGGGATTGGTCCGTGCCAGGGACGGTGGCATCGGCCAGGACCCCGGCGGTGTGCACGATGGCCACCAGCGGCGAGTCCGGCAGGTCGCACAACGCGGTCAGCGCGGCGGTATCGGTGAGATCCACAGTGCTGAAGGTGACTTCGGTGCCGAGGATCTCCAGTTCGGCGCGGAGCGCTTCTGCCCCTGGGGCGTCCGATCCGCGGCGGGAGGCCAGGATCAATCTCCGTGCGCCCCTGGTCGCCAGGTAGCGGGCGGAGAGCGCAGCCAGCTGACCGGTGCCTCCGGTGATCAGCACCGTTCCGCCGGCCAGGTCGACGTCATCGAAGACGGCCGCGGCCGGGGTGGTGTCGCCGGTGGACGGGCGAGTGGGGACCAGGCGGGGAACCCAGAGGTGCCCGGCGCGGATGGCCTGCTCGCCCTCCGACGACCAGCCAGTCAGGAGGGTCTCGGTAGCAACGGTCAGGTCGGAAGTGTCCGGGTCCAGGTCGATCAGGGTGATGCGGTCGGGATTCTCCTGCTGTGCAACGCGTACCAGGCCCGGGACGCCGGCCTGGGTCAGATCCGTGCGCTGCTGGTCGATGCCTTCGACTGTCAGGTGGCTGGCGCCGCGGGTGACGACCAGCAGGCGGGTGTGGGTCAGACCCGGATGCGCGAGCCATCGTTGCAGCGCCGTGAGCACCGCGTCGGTCCTGAGCAGTACGCCGGCAGAATCGGGTAGGCGACTATTGGCTGCTGCAGGCCAGGCTTCTCGCTGATCGTCCTGATTGGTGGCCAGGAGCAGCACCTGCGCCGGCCGGTCGGCGGCAATGAGATCCAGGTCGTCGACGATCTGGAACCGCCCATCGAGGGCCACCGGGGAGCCGTTGCTCCACACCACGAGCGGAGCACCCGGGTCTGGTTCGATATCGACCGCGGTGTGGATCCAGTCCAGGTGGTAGAGACCTCGGACCGGCCCGGACGGCATGGTCGACGTGAGCTCGCGGGCGGTCAATCGTTCGATGCGCGCAATCGCGGAGCCGTTGGCATCGAACAGCTTCACCGCGCACGACCCGCCGGGAAGCTGGGTCGCGACGACCCGCGCTGCCCGGTGTCGGCCGCCGGCGACCGACACGTCACCGAACGAGAACGGAACTGTCGGCGTGGATCCGGCGGGTTGGTCGGCCGGATCGAGCAACGGCAATGCGTGCAAGGCGGCATCGAGGAGTGCGGGATGCACACTGTGGCCATCGACCGAGATGCTGTCGTCGAGTTCCACCTCGGCGACGACCCCGCCGTCGCTCGTGCGCCAGGCCGCCACGAGGTTGGCGAACGCCGGGCCGTAGTTCAAACCGGTGAGGGCGAGCCGGTCGTAGTGGCCATCGAGGTCGACGGGGACGGACCCGGGCGGCGGCCACACCGACGGCCCGACCGAGGAAGTCGCACCGTCATGGGTGAGAATGCCTTGAGCGTGCAAGGTCCAGTCGTCGGTCCCGTCGATACGGGCGTGGATGGTGAGGTTCACGGTGCCGGCCGGCTCGATCGACGGCGTGGTGGTCACCTGGATCGTGGTGCCCGCCGAGCTCGGGACGACGAGCGGTGCGACCGTGGTCAACTCGCGGAGGTGGGGGGCATCGCAGTGCTCCCCGGCATGGGCGGCCAGATCGATCAACGCGGCGCCCGGCAGGATCACGGTGTCGCCGATCTGATGATCGGCCAACCATGGATGGCTGGTGATGGACAGCTTGCCGGTGTAGGTGGTCGCCCCGGTCCCGGCGTGGTGGAAGGTGGCAGCCAGGAGCGGATGGGTGGTGCTGTCCAGTCCGGCTGCCTCGGCGTTGCCCCGAGCGGCGGCCGGCAGCAGCCAGAACTGCTGGTGCGCAAACGCATACGTCGGCAGCGGGACACGTTGCACGCCATCGAAGGTGGGAGTGAAGTCGATCGGGGCGCCGATGGTGAGCAGCTGCGCAAGGCCGGTGAGGAACGTGGTGTGCTGGTCGCGGTCGCGGCGCTGCAGCCCGACCACCGTGATGTTGCTGGCGGATGGGCTTGCTTCGAGGGTGTCCTGGGTGGGGGCGGTCAACGCCGAATCGGGTCCGACCTCCACGATCGCGGCGACACCGAGACCGGCGATGGTGGTGACGGTGTCGGCAAACCGCACCGCCGCCCGCACGTGCTCGGCCCAGTACCGCGCGGTTTGCAGCTGGCCGGGTTCGGCGACCTTCCCGGTCACCCCGGACACCACCGGGAACCGCTGCACCCCGAACTCGATGCCGGCCAATGCCTGCTCGAACTCCGCGAGCATCGGCACCATCAACGCGGAGTGGAACGCGTGGGAGACCGTCAGCTGCTTGCAGCGGACCCCGCGGCCGGTGAACACCTGCACCAGCTGCTGCACGGTTTCGATGTCGCCGGAGATGACGGTGGACGTCGGGGAGTTGACCGCAGCGATCTCCACATTCGGGTGGTCGGCAAGGATCTGCTGGACGGTCTGCTCGTCGGTTCCGATGGCGGCCATCCCACCACCGGCGGGCAGCGCATCCATCAACGCACCGCGGGTGACGACCAGCAACGCCGCGTCTTCCAGCGACAGGACCCCGGCGACGTGGGCGGCAGTGATCTCCCCCACCGAATGCCCCGCCACCACCGAGGGGGTCAGCCCAAAGGAGGACGCCAACGCGAACAGCGCCGACTCCACCGCCAACAACGCAGGCTGGGTGTACCGGGTCCGATCCAACAACATGGCTGCGGCGGAACCGGGTTCGGCGAACACCACCGACTTCAACCCAGCCCACGAACTGTCGGACCCGGCAACGGCATCGACCGCCGCAGCAGCAGCGTCGAACGCCCCCGCGAACACCGGATGCGCCTCGTACAGACCAGCGCACATCCCGACCCGCTGCGCACCCTGACCGGTGAACACCACCCCGAGACCGGCGAACGACCGGGCCGCCGTCCCGCTCACTGCGTCCGCAGCGTCAACACCCGAAGCGAAGGCCTGCAGGGACTGACATTTCGAGGTCGGGTCCGATCCGGTGAACACCACCCGGTGCTCGAACCGGGTCCGGTCCCACAGCGATGCGGCCACCCGGACGTCCGAGATCGGCCGGTTGGACAGCTGATCCGCCAGCCGCGCCGCCTGCAGTCGCAGCGCCGCATCGGATTTGGCGGACAACAGCCACGACGAACCCGCCGGCCCGTGGGCGACCGCGGTCGGCACGATGTCGGCAGCGGGGAATTCCTCGACGATCAGATGCGCGTTCGTCCCGGAGATGCCGAAGGAGGACACTGCTGCCCGACGCGGTCGATCCAGAGCCGGCCACTCTCGTTGCTGTGTCAGCAGTTCCACCTGACCGGACGCCCAGTCGATCTTCTCCGACGGGCGCTCCGCGTGCAGGGTGGCGGGCATGACCCCGTGCCGAATCGCCTGCACCATCTTGATGATGCCGCCGACTCCGGCGGCCGCCTGGGAATGGCCGATGTTCGACTTCAATGACCCCAGATAGGCCGACCCATCGCTTTCACCACGCTGCCCATAGGTCGCCAGCAACGCCTGCGCCTCGATCGGGTCCCCCAGCGGTGTCCCGGTGCCATGTGCCTCGATGAGATCCACGTCGCCGGGCTGCAGATCGGCGCTGTCCAGTGCCCCCCTGATCACCCGCTGCTGTGCCGGACCGTTCGGAGCCGTCAACCCGTTGGATGCGCCGTCCTGGTTGACCGCCGAGCCGCGGATCACCGCCAGGACCGGGTGTCCCAATCGCTGAGCGTCGGAAAGCCGCTCCAACAGCAGCATTCCGGCGCCTTCTGCCCACCCCGTACCGTCGGCCTCATCGGAGAAGGCCTTGCAACGACCATCAGCGGCCAACCCACGCTGACGGGAGAAGTCCACGAAGATCTCGGGCGTAGCCATGACGGTGACCCCGCCGGCCAGGGCAAAGCTGCACTCCCCGGTGCGAATCGCAGCCGCTGCCTGGTGGACAGCGACCAGGGACGACGAGCACGCCGTATCGATCGTCACAGCCGGTCCCTGAAGACCCAGCGTGTACGACACCCGGCCCGACGCAATGGATCCGCCGACCCCCAGCAGACCGTCCACCCCGGCGGCCACCCGGTCCGCTCCGGTCCCGTAGTCGCCGTACATCACCCCGGCGAAGACACCGGTCGACGAACCACGCAGCGACGCGGGCGTCATGCCGGCTGATTCGATGGCTTCCCAGGACGTTTCCAGCAGCAGCCGGTGCTGGGGGTCCATCGCCAGCGCCTCCCGCGGCGACACCCCGAAGAAGCCGGCGTCGAAACCACCCGCGTCGGAGAGGAACCCACCGTGCACCGAATAGGTCTTGCCGCTCACCGACGGGTCCGGGTCGTACAGCCCGGCAACGTCCCATCCACGGTCGGTCGGGAATGGGGCGATCGCATCTCCACCGCCGACCACCAGATCCCAGAGCTGGTCCGGCGTGTCGATCCCGCCCGGGAATCGGCACCCCCACCCGATGATCGCGATTCGATCGTCGTCCACCTGCGCCGGCCGATCGGTGTGCACGACATCGTCGTCCAGGATCTCCATGTCGCCGTACAGCTCGTGGACGACGTACTCGGCCAACACTTCCGGTGTCGGGTAGTCGAAGACCAGGGTGGCCGGCAGCGGAACACCCACCGCTTTGGACAGCCGGTTGCGAAGGTCGAGGGCCATCAGGGAATCGAAGCCGAGATCGGTGAAGACCGCGTCCGAGTCGACCCCGTCGATGCTGGCGTGACCGAGGACCGATGCCACACTCTGCCGAACCACTTCCAGGGCGGCGGCGAGCCGCTCCACCTGGCTCACCTGGCCAACGGTGGATAGCGCGTTCTGCCGGGTGGCCTGCCGCAGGGCGAGGCGGGTCACCGGGACGATGGACCGCCACCGGGGCGCGACATCGCCGGATCGGGCCAGGGCCGCAGGGTCCAGCACGATCGGGACCAGTACGCCGGTGGCGGATTCGACGGCGGCCTCGGCCGTCGCGCGGTCGAAGAGATTCATGCCGGTGGCCCGGTCGAGAATGCCGTAACCGGACTTCTGCATCCGGGTCAGCTCGAGCGCGGACACGGTGGAAGCCATGCCGTCCAGCGTCTCCCACATCCCCCAGGCCAGGGACAGACCTGGCAGCCCCAGCCCCCGGCGGAAGGAGACCAACGCGTCGACAAAACTGTTGGCGGCAGCGTAGTTGCCCTGCCCGCCAGTACCGAGGACACCGGCAGCCGAGGAATACAGGATGAAGTGCTGGAGCGGCAGGTCGAGTTCGATGGTCAACCGATGCAGCAGCCACGCGGCATCCACCTTGACCGCGAAAACCGTGCCGAATGCCTGATCGTCGAGATTCTCGACCAGCGCATCCGCGAGGACGCCTGCGGCCATCACGATGCCGGTCACCGGGCCACGCTCCGTAGCACGGATCAGCACGGACCTGACCGCGCATTCGTCTGATACGTCGCAGGAGTCGACCCGGACATCGGCGCCGAGACCGGCCAGGTCGGTGACCAGATCGACGACACCGGGTGCTGCCATTCCACGTCGGGAGACGAGAACGATGTTCCGCACGCCGCAGTCCTGCACCAGATGCCGGGCGGTAATGCTGCCCAGACCACCGGTTCCGCCGACGACCACGACCACACCCTCCGGATCCCACTGTGCGGCAGACGATGCGGCGAGGGCGGCAGACGATGCGAGGGGCATCCGGGCTGCCGTTGCGGCGATGTTGACCCTGATGAGACGCGGAGCCAGCGCTTGGGCGCCCCGGAAGGCCACCTCCTGCTCGTCCGTCACCCCCACACCCGCAGCGACCTCGCCGAGCCAGTCCGCGGTTTCGACGTCGATGAGACGGAAGCGGCCGGGATGCTCCGAGATGGCGGAGCGGACGAGACCGGACACGGCCGCCCCCGCCAGATCGGTCCCTGCGGCGACGCCACTGGTGACCACGACGAGCATCGACCCGGCGGACCGGCGGTCGAGCAGCCACTCCTGCAGCACTTCCAGGACACGAACGCATTCCACGCGGGCCTGGCCCGCTGGATCGACCCCGGAGCCGGCGACCAACCGGCCGGCAGGGAGGACCACCACCGGCGGGACGCTCAACAGTCCGGCAAAGCTCTGCACGCTATCGATGACCACCAGTTCCGCTGGATTCACCGACCTCTGGGGAGTGACCGGAACCCACCCTGGCTGGAACAGTGACCGGTCGGCCAGCGCCGCCACGGGATCGGCGGACGCACGAGCCCTGACGCGCAGAGCACCGATGGACACCGCGGGCGATCCGGCCTCGTCGAACAGATCCACTCGCCAGGAGCCATCTTCCGCCCGGGTCGAGACCACCCGTGCTGCAACCAGACCGGTGGCATGGACCACGACGTCGTCGAAGGAGAACGGCAGCGCAGCGCCACCGGGGTCGGTATCGTCCGCCATCATCCCGAGGGTGTGCAGGGCTGCGTCGAGCAGTGCCGGATGGACCCCGAAACCGGCGACCTCCACGCCGGCGGGCAGGGACACCTCGCCGTATGCGATCGAGCCGGCGACCCAGCCCGCGCGCAGGCCCGCGAAGACCGGACCGTAGTGCAGACCTGTTGCGGCGAGAGCGAGATAGGAATCGGCTGGATCCACCTGACGACCGCCCACTGGTGGCCAGCTCGGCAGGGACAGCGAGCCCTCAGGACCGCGCCCCGAGAGCACTCCGGTAGCACGGAGCGACCAGGGTGCGGCCGTCTCGTGGCGTGCGTGCACCTGGACCTGACGGTCGGCGTGCTCGTCCGCGCCGGACACCGACACCCGGACGTCCACGCCGTTGCCCGCGATGACCAGCGGCGCCGTGAGGACCAATTCGGCCAGGGCACCGGTCCCGGCATCCCGGCCGACCGAGAGCACCAGATCGACGAGGGCTGTACCGGGCACGATCACCTCGTCGTCGACGCGATGATCTGCCAGCCACGGTGAGGACGCGAGGGACAGCCGGCCGGTGGCCAGCAGACCGCCGTCGGCGGTCTCGATCACTGCGCCGAGCAGAGGGTGATCGGACGCCGTAAGCCCGGCGGCGGCCACATCTCCGCGGGCGGGAGAGTCTGCCAGCCAGTACTGCTGGTGGTCGAAGGCGTAGGTGGGCAGTTCCGTATGCGTTCCGCCTGCGAGGAGCTGGGTGAAGTCGATGGGTGCGCCGATGGTGAGCAGCTGCGCCAGCCCGGTGAGGAACGTGGTGGGCTGGTCGCGGTCGCGGCGCTGCAGCCCGACCACGGTGATCGTGCTGGTGATGCTGCTGGTCGTGCTCGCGTCGAGGGTGTCCTGGGTGGGGGCGGTCAACGCCGAGTCGGGTCCGACCTCCACGATCGCGGCGACACCGAGACCGGCGATGGTGGTGACGGTGTCGGCGAACCGCACCGCCGCCCGCACATGATCAGCCCAATACCGCGCGGTCTGCAGCTGTCCGGGTTCGGCGACCTTCCCGGTCACCCCGGACACCACCGGGAAGCGTTGCACCCCGAACTCGATACCGGCCAACGCCTGCTCGAAGGCGGCGAGCATCGGCACCATCAACGCGGAATGGAAGGCGTGGGAGACGGTCAGCTGCTTGCACCGGACCCCGCGGCCGGTGAACACCTGCACCAGCTGCTGCACGGTTTCGATGTCGCCGGAGATGACGGTGGACGTCGGCGAGTTGACCGCCGCGACCTCCACCCCCTGGTGCGCACTGAGAATTTCCTGGACGGTGGTTTCGTCGGTTCCGGTGGCGGCCATCCCGCCGCCGGTGGGTAGCGCATCCATCAACGCACCGCGGGTGACGACCAGCAACGCCGCATCTTCCAGGGTGAGGACCCCGGCGACGTGGGCGGCGGTGATCTCACCGACCGAATGGCCCGCCACCACCGCGGGGGTCAACCCGAACGAGGCGGTCAAGGCGAACAGCGCCGACTCCACCGCGAACAACGCGGGCTGGGTGTACCGGGTCCGATCCAACAACATGGCTGCGGCGGAACCGGGTTCGGCGAACACCACCGACCTGAGCCCAACCCAGGACCCGTCATGCGAAGCAGCGACAGCGTCGATCGCCGCGGCGGCCTGATCGAACGCCGCCGAAAACACCGAGTACCCCCGGTACAGACCAGCGCACATCCCGACCCGCTGCGCACCCTGACCGGTGAACACCACACCGAGACCGGCGAACGACCGGGCGGCCGCGCCGATGACGGCGAGGTCGGTGCGGCCCTCGAACAACGACTGCAGGGCGGTGACCTTGGCCTCGTAGGAGTCGCCGAAGATCACCGCGCGGTGCTCGAATCTCGACCGATTCCACAGGGTCGCGGCGATGTCCAGATCGTCGGCGACACCTCCGGCCACGGACATGGAAAATCTGCCGGCCTGGGCGGTCAAGGCAGCCGCGGACTTGGCGCTCAGCACCCACGGCAACAGCCCCGGAACAGCCGGGGCCGACCCGTCAGGCGCCTCCTCGCTGACAGCGACGACATCGGAGGGAAGGAACTGCTCGACGATGACGTGGGCGTTCGTACCGGAGATGCCGAACGAGGACACCGCGGCGCGGCGCGGCCGGTCCAGGTCCTGCCATTCCCGTTGTTGCGTCAACAGTTCCACCTGGCCGGACGCCCAGTCGACCTTGGCCGACGGCTCCGACACATGAAGGGTGACGGGCATGAGTCCGTGCCGGATCGCCTGCACCATCTTGATGATCCCGCCGACCCCCGCGGCCGCCTGCGCATGGCCGATGTTCGATTTCAACGAACCCAGAAAAGCCGGCGAACCGCCCTCGCTGCGCTGGCCGTAGGTGGCCAGCAACGCCTGCGCCTCGATCGGATCGCCGAGCGGGGTACCGGTCCCGTGCGCCTCGATGAGGTCGACATCGGCCGGCGTCAGGCGGGCATTCTCGAGCGCGCTGCGGATGACCTTCTGCTGCGCAGGCCCATTCGGCGCCGACAACGTCGAACTGGCACCATCCTGGTTGACCGCCGAACCCCGGATCACCGCCAGGACCGGGTGTCCCAGCCGCTGGGCTTCGGAAAGCCGCTCCAGCAGTAGCATTCCGGCTCCCTCGGCCCATCCGGTGCCGTCGGCGTCGTCGGAGAAGGCCTTGCACCGACCATCGGCGGCCAATCCACGCTGACGGGAGAAATCGATGAAGGTTTCCGGCGTGGCCATCACCGTGACGCCACCGGCCAGGGCAAAGCTGCACTCCCCGTTGCGGATCGCAGTGGCTGCCTGGTGCACCGCCACCAGGGACGAGGAGCAGGCCGTGTCGATGGTCACCGCCGGGCCCTGCAGACCGAGCGTGTACGACACCCGGCCCGACGCAATGGATCCGCCGACCCCGAGCAGTCCCTCCACGCCGGCGGCCACCCGATCCGCACCGGCCCCGTAGTCGGCGTACATCACCCCGGCGTACACCCCCGTCGTGGAGCCACGCAGCGAGGCCGGAGCAATGCCCGCCGATTCGATTGCCTCCCATGAGGTCTCCAGCAGCAGGCGGTGTTGCGGGTCCATCGCCAAGGCCTCGCGCGGCGACACCCCGAAGAACCCGGAGTCGAAACCACCCGCTTCGGACAGGAAACCACCGTGCACCGAATAGGTCTTGCCACTCACCGAAGGATCCGGGTCGTAGATGCCGGCGACGTCCCAGCCGCGATCGGTCGGGAACGGGACGATCGCGTCCCCACCCCCGGCCACCAGATCCCACAGCTCCGCCGGCGACGACACCCCACCTGGAAAACGGCAGCCCCAGCCCACGATCGCAACGGGCTCGGTCGCCCGATCGTTCAACTCCCGGATCCGGCGCTTGGCGTCGCGCAGATCGGTGGTCGCACGCTTGAGGTATTCCAGGAGCTTGGCTTCGTCGGACACGGAGTTCTCCAGCATCACTTCGGTGCCCGCTCGCGCGGGCACGTGGACTTCCATCGGTGCAGACGCGTGCACCACCTTGGGACCCAGTCTTCGCAGTCATCCGTCGAAGGCCAACCCCTTGCGCCCCCCAGACTGTGTCCATCACCCCCATGTGCCCGGAGCGGTTCCACCCGCCGCCGCGCGTGCGGCACGACTCAGAACGGTGGTTGGTTCGGGTCGGGGTATTGGCGGGCTTTGTCGGCTGCCAGTTGTAGGCCGTAGGCGATGGGGTCGAAGCGTCTGAGGGTGTTGTTGTTCTGGGTGCGGAACCGTTCGTAGGAGCCGGCGGCGGCGATGTCTTCTTCGATGCGGGCGTTGAACTCTTCCTGCGTCTCCTGGTCGTCTTCGTCGGCGGGCCGGGGGTCTGTGTCCGTGCCGAGGCGGTAGACGAAGGTAGAACGGTGGTCGAGTTTGATCCGTTGCGCCTTCAGCAGCCGGGTGTTCTCGGCTTCGGCGGCGTCGCGGCGTGCGATGAGGATTTTGGTTTGTTCGGCGTGACTCTGTGCGGTGCTGCCGCCGTCGAGGATGACCGGAGATGGGTGCACGCAGGGGCAGCACTCATGGTGGTCGGTATCGACGACATCTGTTTGCTGCGAGCTGTTCTGGCCGTCGGCGGGATCTGGTCGTTCGTGGTCGGGGATGGCGAATTCTTTGGGGTGGTCGACGTAGTGGTGGCCGGTGGGGCTGGTCCACAGCATGGTCAATCCGTCGTCGGCGCTGCGGGTGGCGGTCCAGTCGGTGAACGTTTTCAGGAAGTGATGGTGCCTGGACAGCGGGTCGAGACTTTTCGCGTCGGTCTGCCCACCCGTTCTGGGATGCTGGTGATCGAACGATTCCCGGTGGTCCAGGTCGCACAGTGGTCCGGGGATCCGGCAGGACGGGAAGCGGCAGGTCCCGGCGGCGGTGAGCACCTGATCGGTCGCCGTCTGGGTGGGGATGTATGTCGGAACAGGCGCGGTGGAACCCACCGCCATCGCCTGCCCCTGCTCGTTGACGACGATGACCGCGAGGGATCGGATGGACGTTTTCATCGCGAGCGCGAGGTGGGCGGGCAGGAATCCGTGTCCGGTGAGTTCGGCGGGGTCCTGGTTGAACTCGGTGAACGCGGCCAGGCTCATGGTCAGGTTGAAGTGGGCACCCCGCCCGTGGTGCTTGGCGACCTTCGACAGTTTCTTGCCTGGCCGCGAGGTATCTGGCTGCGCGGTGATCGGCTGCGGCGCAACGGGAACGGCCGGCTCGGTGGGCTGGGGCGCTGCAGGCTGGGCCATGGCGGGTACCGCAACTTCGACCGACGCGGCGATCGCATCGCTTTCGTTGGCGGGGTTCGCCTCTCCGGGCTGAACGGCAGGGTCCTCGACAACCTCGACGGGGCCGACATTGTCGTCGACCTCGACCTCGACCTCGACCTCGACCTCGACCTCGGCATCGACGTCGGCATCGGCATCGGCATCGGCATCGGCATCGACGTCTGTCGGCTCCTCAACAGGAAGAGTCTCGGCGAGAGTGTCTGCAGTGGTGGCGGTTTCGGCTGGGGCGGTGTCTGCAGTGGTGGCGGTTTCGGCTGGGGCGGTGTCTGCAGTGGTGGCGGTTTCGGCTGGGGCGGTGTCTGCATTGTCCGGGGTGCAGGTGTCGCGGAGGTCGACGAACCCGTTGGCCAGGATCTGCAGGCACATGTCGACCAGGGCGTCGGCGCGGCACGCGGCGATGCCCCGTTCGTCCATCCCGACGGTGGCTTTGGCGATCCGGTCCAAAAGGTCGAACACGGCGACGGCGCCTTCGGCGGTCAGGTGCGCCCGGATCATCCCCATCCCGTCGACGCTGGGGGTGTGGTCGACGAACCGGTCCTTGCGGGCCTTGTCGGCCCGTTTCTTCGACGCGGTGGGGTCGGCCTGGATGACGCGGAGGTCGATCATCGGGCGCAGCAGCCCCGGGGTGCGGGTTTCGGCCAGCGGCAGCACTTTCGCCTCCACCGCGGTGCGCAGGGTGGGGTCGAGGTTGGCGGTGCGTTCGGCGATCATCCGGGCCCGGGGTAGGTCGATCCGGCCGGCCTTCAACGCCGCGAGGGTCGCCGGCAACTCCTGCACCAACTCCACCGCGGCGGACACCCGCCGGGATGCGCCCAGCGGCGATTGGTGCAGGGCGGCGCTGACCTCCGCGGCGGCCATGTCCTGGGCCCGTTCGGCGATCAGCACGCTCATCGCTTCCGGGTCGACCAGCCCGCCGGGCCTGTTGGCCAGGCCGGTGTGGTCGATCAAACCGTCGATCAGCTTCGTCATGGATCCGCAGCGGCCGGGTGTGGCGAACTCCGCGACCGCGGCGATCTGCACGGCCTGCAGGTGGGAGATCAGCCGGTTCGCCGCGACGATCAGATCCGGCAACTCCGCCGGCGTCAGGTCCGCCGGGACAGCGGAGGTGACCCAGCCGAAGGTGTCGCCAACTGGCACAGCAGTCGGCTGGGCAGCGGATTCACCGGCAGGCTCGCACTGCGCGGAAGGACCATGGTCGATCCGGTCGCCATCGCCATCATGCGCTGTCATGTCGCTACCCCCTCCCCTGTTCGGCTAATTCGGTTCATCTCGAACTATTGTTCGAGTATATCCTCTTTCTGGTTGTGGTGCAACCTTTTTCGCCCCACAACGCCGTAGTGCGCGAGGTTCCACCACGCCACTTCCCGTACCGTGCCGCACACCGCCGGCTCTATCCCGCGCCCCGTTTCCACTGCGCAAATCAAGACGCCGAGGATGCCGCACCCCGTCAAAAAGACAACCCAGCACCCTGCCGAACACCCAACCCACGAAGCGACGCAGCAATCCGGCACCAACGGCGACATAGGGGCGCATAGGGGTGTGGCAGAGGTCCACGGGCTCCCTACCGTCAGTGCATCACCGCATCCAGGTCATCGACAGACGGAGATCTCCGCCCAGGAAACGAGGAATCATGCCCGACAAGAATGGCTGGCGAATTCACCGGGAAGATCCGTCAGGCGATCTCGTCCTGGCCGTTGACTTTCCGGTCGGCGGACGCGGCGAGGCCGGCTTCAACGAGTTCGCACCCCTGCTGTCCGGTTCTTTCGCAGTCTGGGAGACGCTGCCGCTCTGCACCAGCGAGGGCGAGGTGTCCGGCCGCGCCGAGATCGAGCGCTGGCTGCCCGAGGTTCGAGGAAGCGGACGAACAGTGGTGGCCATTCTGAGCTTCTGCGCCGGTGCAGCTTTCGTGGAGCAACTCGCCGCCGGAATCGTGCAGTGGCAGGAACACACCCCCGAGCTGATCCTCTTCGACCCCGAGGTTCCCGGGCCGTTGACGCTGCAGACCCAGCTGGTTCGTGGGATCTCCCGGTTCGCGCCGCTGTTCTCCGACGAGGAGAACGCTGCGCACCTCCAGCACGCCGAGCAGGCCCTCGCACTCTGCAACGGCAACATCGAAGAACTGCTGTCGATGGCCATCGAGGACTTCCACCGGGTGGCCGAGATCGGCTTCCCCCGCGCCGGTATCGATCTGAAGTACGGCCGGGAGATGATGAACGCCTTCGACTGGTTCACCCGCTACCTGGTGGGCGGTGCCCAGCTCAAGCAGGACTGGCATTGGCCGACGGCGACGGCGATCACGTCGCGCACCCCCACCAGCGGCCTCAACCAGGTCGACGCGGAGTTCCGCGGTGACGTGGTCGCCCGCGAGCTGCACGTGGATGTGGACCACGTCGGCATGCTGGCCGAGAGCAGCGTCGCCGAGCTCGTCGCCAGTCTGCTCGTCCGCACCGCGACCGTCTGACCCACAACGTCTGACCCACAAACGTCTGACCGACACACGCCTGACCGACACACGCCTGAAGGACAGGGAAATGACCCTCATCGCGACCGATACCGACGTCCCGACCACCCTGATCCCATCGGGCGACCCGACCGCCGCGGCGACAGCAGCAGCAGCGGCGACAACGGCAGCCGCGGCGACAACGGCAGCCGCACCGACGACCGCCGGGCAGAAGGCGAAGGCGCTCTGGTTGCTGGAGAAATTCGCGCCCGGAAGCGGCGGGGTGAACAGCCTGTCCATCACCGTGCGGGTGACCGGGCGGCTGGACGTGCCGGCCACCGAGCGGGCCCTGATCGCCGTGGTGGCGCAGCACGAGAGCATGTCGACGGTCTTCCTGCCGACCGATGACGGTCTGTTGCAGCAGGTGCTGGCGCCGGAGGACATCGACCTCCGGGTCGCACAGGCTGACTTCACCGTCGGAATACCGGCCGAGGTCGAGCTGCAATCGTTTGTCGGCTGCGAGTTCACCTTCGACGGAACACCTCTGGTCCGGGCGAGAATCCTGCACGAAGCGGAATCGGACGTGCTGTGCGTGGTCCTGCACCACCTGATCTTCGATACGGTCTCGGCCACCGTCTTCCTCGGCGAGTTCGTGCAGGCCTACAGCATTGCCACCGAGGACGCCGACATCACCGATGATGACTGGGATTTCGAGGTCGCCGAGATACCCGACCGGGTGCCGCCGCTGGTCGAGGTACCGCCCTCGGAGCGCAGCGAGCGGTTCTGGGACCAGCAGTTGGCCAACTTCGAGACCGTCTCCCCTGGCTTGTGGATCGGCGAGGACGCCGGCGCCAGCACCACTCTGGTCGGCGGCGTGGTGACGAGGCCGCTGTCGGCCGAGGCGGTCGCAGTGGTCCACGAGTTGCAGGAGGACCTCCGTGCGTCGGAGGCAGTCGTGCTCCTCGCCGCCTACTACGCCCTCTTGGCACGGCATGGCGGCGGCCCGGATCTGGTCATCGGCACACCGGTCAACGTGCGGCCGGCCGACGGGGCGGACGCCATCGGCTATCACGTCAACGTGGTCCCCCTGCGCGCCCAGGTCGATCTGACCGCCGGCTTCGACACGCTGGTGAAGAAGTGCCGCAGCGTCTTCATGAACTCGATCACCCACTCCGACGTACCGGTCGACGCCCTGATGGACCGGGTGGTCCGCAAGGACTCCGGTTGGCGCAACACGCTTTTCCGTCATGTGTTCAACTACGTCCCCGGCACCGGAGCGCCGGGCTTCAGCCTCGGTGACCTGCCGGCGAGCGTGCTCGCGGTCGAGAACGGCTTCAGCAAATTCGATCTCGAGCTCTTCGTGCTGACCGGCCCGGACGGTATCACCCTGCGGACCGCTTACCACACCGAGGCCTTCACGCCGCTGCAGGTCGAATTGCTGGTGGATCGGCTCGAGGCGCTGCTGCTGTCCGCCGGCCGGGATCGCAGCGGTCCGTTGATCGGTCTGAACATGCTGGGCGAACGAGATCTGGCTGTCACGCAGAGGTCCAACTCGACGGGTGCTCCAACGGCCGAGTCGGTTCTGCGGCTGTTCCTGGACCGGGCACGGAGCGACCCGGACGCGATCGCCGTATCCGACGGGCAGGTACGGACCAGCTACGGCCAGCTCGCCTCGGCGGCGATTCGCAACGGTTCCATGCTGGTGGCCAGCGGAGTGCAGCCCGGCGACGTGGTCGCGGTGGCCGGCCCGCGGAGCGCGGAACTGGCCGCGGCCGCCTTCGGCACCTGGATCGCCGGCGCCGCCTATCTCGCCATCGACCCCAGCCATCCGATCGAACGCATCCGCCATCAGCTCGACGACTCCGGTACACCTCTGGTGCTGTGCGCGCCCGGCACCTCGCTGCCGTCGGCCGAGGGCGTCACCGTCATCCATTACCTCGACACCAGTGGACAGGTCGCGACGGCAGCGGAGATCGCCGCCGTCCGGATCCCGGACGACATCGAACTGGCCTACGAGCTGTACACCTCCGGGTCCACCGGTCGCCCGAAAGGCACACTGCTCAGTCACGGCAACCTGAACAATCTGATTGCGGCGTTCACCGAGCGGCTCAACGCCGACCAGGCGACCAGCGTGCTGTGGTCGACCACCTTTTCCTTCGACATCTCGACGCTGGAACTGTTCCTTCCGCTGACAGCGGGCGGTCGGTTGGTCGTCGCCTCGGATGCCCTCCGGCACAACGGTTCGGCCGTGGCCGACTTGGTGCTGGAGCAGAACGTGCAGGTCCTGCAGGCCACCCCGACGGTCTGGCGGATGCTGATCGAATCGGTCGGCTCCACGCTGGCCGGACGGACCGTGCTGTGCGGCGGCGAGCCACTACCACCCGCGTTGGCCACCCAACTGCTGGACGCCGGCGCCGACCTGCACAACGTCTACGGGCCCACCGAGACCTGCATCTGGTCCACGGCCGGCACGGTGTCGCCCGGCGAACTGCCGACGGTCACCGTCGGCAGCCCGCTGCGCAACACCCGGCTCTTCGTCGCCGATCCACACGGGGCCGACGCCGGCCTGCTGGTGCCTGGCGAGCTGTGCATCGCCGGGGCGGGTGTCGGGCTCGGCTACCACCGGCGTGACGAGCTCACCGCGGAACGCTTCGGTGAGCGTCCGGACCTCGGACGGTTCTACCGAACCGGCGACCGTGCCCGATGGCTGGCCGACGGCCGCATGGAACTGCTCGGCCGCGCCGATCGTCAGGTCAAGGTGCGAGGGGTCCGGATCGAACTGAGCGAGATCGAAGCGGTCCTCATCGAGCACCCCGACGTCCGGAACGCGGCGGTGCTGCTGCACGACGACAACGGTCAGGGCCAGGATCTGGTCGCCTTCGTCGAGCCGTCGGCCGGAGCCACCATCGCCACCGACGAACTCTGGCAGCACGCGGGCACCCGGCTGGCCAAGGCCACCGTCCCAAACCTGTACTTCCCGGTCGACGCGCTGCCGACCAACGGGGCAGCCAAGATCGACTACCCGGCCCTGGCCCGGCAGATCGACGGCCGGAAGCAGGAAGCAGCAAGGGCCGCGTCAGCGACGGCGGCCGACGATCAGACAGCGGGAACCACGGCCCAAGACCAGTTCGGCCTCGACCCGATGGTCGACCGGTTGAAGGGTTTGTGGTCGGAGGTTTTGGGGCGCAACGACATCCAGTCCGACGCAAACTTCTTCAACCACGGCGGACACTCCCTGCTGGCGGTCAAGCTGGTGCAGTCGATCGCCGAGATGACCGGCACGGACGTGCCTTTGACCGAACTGTTCGCCACCCCGACCCCGAGGGGAGTCGCCGATCTCCTTCGCCAACTGACCGGATCACGCCGGTCCTGACGAACAGCGGGGCAACCACCTCCGAAGTCGATACCATCGGGCTGCCAGACTCAGCACTGGCAAGTCGCCGATCGCCGACCAAGGAGGGGAACACGTTGATCCGGATCCTGCTGGCCGAGGACACGAACATGGTGCGCGGTGCGCTCGTGGCACTGCTGAACCTGGAATCAGACCTCGAAGTCGTGGCAGAGGTGGACAACGGCGATCTGATCGAGCCGACGGCCCTGCGGGTGAAACCCGACGTCGCCGTGCTGGACATCGACCTACCCGGTCTCGACGGGCTGAGCGCTGCGATGCGGCTGCACGAGGTGCTGCCGAGCTGTCGCACACTGATGCTGACCAGCCTCGGTCGTCCGGGGACGCTGCGCCGAGCGCTCAACGCCCAGGTGACTGGTTTCCTGCTCAAGGACGCCCCGCCGAGCCAGCTGGCCGAATCGGTGCGCAAGGTGGCACGGGGCGAGCGGGTGATCGACAAGGAGCTGGCCCTGGCGGCCTGGGACAGTCGCGAGAACCCGCTCACCGCAAGGGAGATGGAGGTTCTCCAGCTGGCCGCCGTCGGCGCGGAGGTTTCCGAGATCGCCAAGAGCCTCTATCTGTCGGCCGGCACAGTCCGGAACTACCTGACCACGATCCTGAGCAAGCTCAACGCCCGCAACCGGCTGGATGCGGTCCGGCTGGCCACCGAGGCAGGCTGGCTCATCTGACCGTCCCGGAGCCGCGCTTCTCCACCTCAGGCTTCTGTCCGAAGACGGCCGGCGCGACCGGAACCACTGTCGCTCGCTCCTGGGCCGCAGTGGATCGCTCGCCGAAAAGACCTCGCGAGATGGTCGGAGACGGTTCGACGGGGACGGTCGCCGTCAGGCGGAATCTGGACTGCTCGTCGACCGTGACGTCGAGGCGGCCGCCCACGCTCTGCAGACGCGCCCGCAGGTTGCCGACCCCACCGATCCCGTCACCGTGCATGTCGTCCGGCGGGGACGCGGCGAACTCCTCGGACAGACCGTCGTTGGCAATAACCAGCATCGCTTCGGTGGAGGTCCGGGTGAAGGTGATCCAGCAGTGTTCGGCCTTGCTGTGCCGGAGCAGATTCGTCACGCCCTCGCGGACGACGGTGGCCAGCACGGTATCGATGTCCCTGGGGAGCCGGGCGTCCTGGACCGTCAACTCGACGCTGATGCCCGCGGATTCCAACATGGCCGACGCCGTGGTGGTCTGCGCGGCCAGTGACAGGTCCCGGTAGCTCCGGGCGACCGACCGCACATCGGAGAGGGCCTGTCGGGAGACACCGAGGATGGCCTCGAGGTTCGCCTGGGCGGCATCGGGATCGACCCGCATCAGGCGATACGCCAGTTCACCCTTGAGGGTGATGGCGGACAGGCTGTAGCCCAGCAGGTCATGCAGATCGCGGGAGAATCTGGTCCGTTCCTGCTCGACGGCGAGATCGGCGATGTCCTGGCGGGCTTCGTACAATTGGCCCACCAATGCGGCCAATTGCGTGACCGAGTACACGGTCAGCGTAGTCAGGATGTTCGCAATCAGTAAGTATGCGATCAGTCCGAAAGGCAGTGGCACTGGAGCTCTCAGAGCCACGACCAGGACGAGGCCGAGGCCGACCACCGAAAGAATCCAGCTCACCGGAGAGGGCAGTAGCAGCAGAATGGAGGCGAGCAGCAGGCCGACCATTCCGCCCCACTCATAACCGAATTCGAAAGGGGGAACGAACGTCACCACCGCCTGGACGGCCAGCAATGCCGCCGTCCGCCAGCGTGGCCGAAGGCGCGCCGAGGGCAGCGAGTTGACCGCCTGTATCAGCACGGTGACGGTCACGAAGCCGATCGCCCGCCAGGTTTCGGCCAGCGTCAGATTCGGGAGCTCGAACACGTTGATGAGCTGCACGGCGGTGACGGCCACCAGCACGCTGACCAACAACACCCTCGCCAGCCGGACCGCGGCCACCGAAGATCCAGACAATTCACCCATCGTCACTCCGAGCCCCTGCCATTTCCCTCGTCCACCCGGACGTCGCCCTGCTCCTCGTCGGAATCAGGCCGATTGTAGAACCATCGGATCACCGATTTGTGACGTCCAACCGCCGGGTCGTGAACCACAGATTGAGCATTCACATATTGGCCCCCGCGCTTGGTAGAGACTTTATCGGGACTCGGTCCGACCCTGGTGTCGATCGGTGCAGAAAGATCATCCGATCTTCATCGGCCGGCCATCCGCATCACTGTCCTCCGCAAAACCGCCGGCCACCGTCCCGCCGATCAACATGCCGGCACCGAGCAGATACTCCACCACGGCGATCACGATCGGCCGGGCCACCGTGACCTGCCGGGCGATGGCATCGACGTCGAGGCCGCGGCCCAGCGTGCCGACGACGGCGCCGGCTTCCGGGCGGTGCAGCTGCACCCGCAGCGCCGAACGTCCGGACTCCAACTGGAGGCCCCGTCCGGGAACGAACCTCATGACGGTGTGACGCGACCACCGGATGCGGACGGGTAGGGGCATCCGGGTCATCACCACCGACGGTGCGCTGGTGACCAGCGACAGCAGGGGCCCACCGGTGTCGGTGGCCCCCAGCGAGCAGACCAGCAGGTGCGACGCGTCGAGCAGGACAGTGCCGAGATCCTCGCCGTGCGCGGCGACATTGCTCAGCCGCACCGGGCCCATCACCATCCGGTTCAGCGCCTCACGGACGACGGGCGCCGGATTCTCCACCAGCAACGATCCCTGCCTGCCCGCCAGCAGTAGGTCGGTGCCGGCCTGCTCGGTGACCGTGACGTCGTCGCGGAGGGACCACAACTCGACCGGCTCAGCGCCGACCGAACCGAGGTCCAGCGACTGATGGTTCACGGGATGCTCCCCCTGTCGCGTGCTGTCGAGCCTCGGACCGGTTCGATCGATGTGGGCCTACCGGAGGAACGGTACGAGGAGAGGAACGGTTCGAATCAAATGAAGATGGGGATGGGATTGAGGTCCGCATATGCCGTCGGTTCACGGAGTCGACCGAGCAGAACGGGCACGTCGAACAGCCGTCCGGGGGCGAACCTGGACCAGAACGGACGCAGGCCGGGGACGAGGACCTTCACCACCGGGAGGCCGATGTCCGGCCGCGTCTGGTCCAGCACCAGCACCTCGAGGCCGTGTCGATCGGTGAGCGTCACGATGGCCTGGATGTCCTGAGCCAGATCCGAACGCGGTTCGTACTGGAAGTCCGGCAGCCGGCGGACCCCCAGCGCAGGGTCGGGAAGGAGATAGGCCTGGTTCTCCACGGTGGCGTACCGGTACCAGCGATCGGCTTCCGGATCGGCGACCCGGAACAGGAGATCCCCGCTCGCGCGTCGCAGCACACCCGGCAGCATCTGGGCGAGCTCGGCCACCGCGCGTCGCACCGCCACCTGGGGATCGAAATGGGCACCGAAGCCGAAGACGATGTCCTGTCTCTGGTCGTCGATCCGACGCGAGAGAGCCACCATCACCGGAACTCCCAGATCGGAAGTCAGGTCGAGGACCCACATCTCGCGGTTGGCCTCCCGATGCGTCAGGACCTGTCCGCGGACCCAGTCGTCACCGCAGGAGTCCAGGTCGACCGCCGCGGCGCGGGTGCGGTTGTACCACCACAGGGCCACCGCGTCGCGCTCGACCAGTTCCAGGAAGCCCTGCACGATGGCGTCCTCGAGGCAGCTCCCAGCCGCGTTCCCGTTCGAGTCGGCGGTCGCCATCCTGGCGCCGGCCGGGGGCTCGAGGTCGCATTCGGGCGAGCCGTCGAAATAGAGCATCGAGGTCGGCAGGTAGCGGTGGCGGTGGCGGGACAGCGACCAGACCGGGGTCCAGTCCACCTGGGCCCGCTCGTCGAACTGGTCGTCGACCTGCTCGAAAAGCGGGGTGGATGCGTCCGTGCTGCCGAACTGGCGCTCGTCGAAGAGCAGGACGTCATTGGGGTGGATCGCCGACTCCGCCAGATCGACGAACGAGGCCCGCACCCGCAGCTCGTCGCCCTGCAGCTGACCGCTGTACCGCTCCAGGGATTCGCAGAGCGCGCTCACCTTGGCATCCAGATCGGTGGCCCCCTTGCCCCCGCAGAGCGCACGAAGGCCGGACCGGAGATCCGCGGCATCACGGGAGCGGGCGGCCGGATTGCGCTGCGCCGTATAGCAGTGCATGCCCTCCCCCACCCGCTCCTCACGGTGCAGTTCGCGGACCACGCCGGTCAGTTGATCGACGAGATGCCCGTAGGCGGCCAGCACCTGGGCGGGCGAGGCGGATCGGTGTCCGTTGCCGGAGGACCACGCCTTCGTCACTGATCTGATCGTCAGCGGTGTCGCCGTCCGGCGAGCGATCAATCCCGGATCTCCGCAGGTCGGGCACTGTGGCCGGGGGTGGACGGGGTGGGTGACGACACCGCCGGTGACGGAGTCGAAGGCCTGGATCCGCTGCTCGGCCCCGCCGGCGCCGGCCAGCCAGGCGCTGACGGCGAGGGCGACGAGGTGGGCGGCCAGGCCCTGGGTCACACCGGTGTGGGCGGCCGGCGCCCGCACCGGACCATCCTGTCGCAGAGCACGCCGGACCGGCAGTTCGGTGGCACGGTTGGCGCGCAGCCGCCAGGACAGACAGCTCCAGCAGGCACCGATCCCGGCGGTGAAGAACGGGCCGAAGGTCGGGGTGGCACCGCAGATCTTGGCCACCACCCATGACCGCCCGGCTGCGGCGAAACTGCGATCCAGCAGTGCGAGCTCCGGACGGAGGTAGTCATCGGTGAGGACGACGACCAACCTGTTCCGTCTCTCTGATCCGTCCGGAAAGCTCTGTGCAGCAGCATCTTCGGCTGACTCGACCAGCGGCCACGCACCGGCCGGATGTTCGATGGCCTCGATCCCGTCCTCCGCCAGCACCCGGGCGAGCGCGATCCCGCTGGTCGAGCCAAGGCAGACGATGTCGACCCTGGCCACGGCCTGACGGGCCAGCGCGGCCGAGCCGTCGAGGCCGGCGAGGTCCCAATATGCCTCGGCGGCCAGTGCCCGATCGGCGGCGGCCGGGTCATCATCAAGCAGGGACTGGCCCGACGGATCGGTGTGGTACCGCACCAGCCCGGCTTTCATCAATTCGCCGAGCACCCGCCCGAGCTGCTCGGCCGGCATCCGCGGCCCGAGGGTGGCCAGCACATCGGCCAGGTCGCGGGTGCCGTCCAGGAGCGGCACCACCTCGGCGACGTGGTCACCGTGCAGTGCCGTCACGCCGGCGTCGGAGATCAGATAGGTGGCGTCCCCCGGAACGACCTCGGCCCGGATGTGCCTCTTGAAACCGAGAAACGGGGCGGGACGACGGTCGTCCATGGCTCAGGCGGCCAGCAGTTCCGGACGGCTCTGCGACTTCCAGCAGATCCAGCAGTAGCCCGGCACGATAGCGGCGTCGATCCCGGTCAGCTTGTCGTTGACGACGGTGGGTGCAGCAGCTCCGTCGAGGTCGGGAATCGGCTCGTTCTCGGCCAGCTCGAGGCCGAACTCGGCCAGCACCGCGCGGGGGTCTGCGGCATAGCGCTGGGTCAGACCTTGGTCCAGGTAACTACCAGCAACGAGCTGGACGAAGCGCCAATCGGAGGTCATTGTCGAGGTGCTCATGGCGAATGCCTTTCGGGAGAGTTGGTGCGGGAGCTCGGGTCCGGTGAACCGGTGAGAGAAGTGTTGCCTGCGGGGCGGCGCTGCGACAGTGCCCGGATTCACTGCCTCGGTATGAGATTTTCACGCCCGTTCACCAGCCGCATTCACGCCAGGGCGATGAGCCTGGACACTGCCGCCGGAAGGGGCGCGCTGCCAGTGTGGTGGCAACAGGCGAGCCCCGGGGCATTTCTGGGCAATCGAACGGAATCGGATCGATTCACGGGCCGCCGGATGATCTGAAAGGACTCCGCAGATGATGCTGATCGAACGGCAGGAAGCCATTGGCCGACTGCGCACCCGTCTTGCCACCTTCGAGGACTCGTCCGCGGTGTCGATGATCGTCGGGCCGCCGGCGGTCGGGAAGTCGGCCGTGCTCAGGGAGTTCCGCCGGGTGGCGACCGCGGAAGGGCATCTGGCGCTGGGCGCCGGTGGCGCGGAAGACGAGCAGGACCTGCCGCTCGGACTGATCGGCCAGCTGTTCTGCGATCCGCGGCTCCCCGCACGGCTCGTCGAGTTGGTCCGCACCTGCGCGGACCAGCTGGCGGCGACGGACGACCAGGGCGACCCTGCTGCGCCGCTTGGTCCGGTGGCCTCGGCCCTCGCCCGCGAGCTCCACCGCTATCTGCTGGAGCAGGCCGACTCCGGCGGGCTGGTGCTCTGCATCGATGATCTGCAGTTCGCCGACCGGATCTCGCAGCAGGTGCTGCTCTACCTCGCACGCCGGATGCACGGCGGCGGCCTGATGGCTGTCGTTGCCGCACCCTCCGTCGAGGACATCACGCTCCCGGCGTTGCATGCAGAGATCGTCCGCCACCCATGTTTCGAACAGATCACTCTTTCCCTGCTCAGCGTCGACGGTGTCGGACAGATGCTGGCCGAGCAGTCCTACCCGACGTGCGGTCAACTGGCCGGGTCGGTGCATGCCCTGTCCGGCGGGAACCCGCTCCTGGTCAAGGCGTTGATGCTGGACGGTCACGCCGGATCCGATCCAGCTCCGCAGCCAAGGCCGGGCCGGGCGTTCCGGGACGCGGTACTGGGCGCGATCGGCCGCTTCGACGACAGTGCGGAAGCCATCGTCCAGGCCGCAGCGGTCCTGGGCCAACTGAGCAACGCCGGCCTGATCGGCGATCTGCTGAGCCGCGAGTCCGGGGCGATCGACACGACGGTCCGCGACCTCTCCGACAGTGGGCTGATGACCGCCGACGGGTATTGCCAGCCTGCGGTCGGCGACATCGTGCTGGCCGATACCGATCCCGCCTTCCGGGCCAATCTGCGGGGGCGGGCCGCCCGCCTTGCCGATGAAAACGGCTGTGGCGCCGCCGTGGTCGCCGAGCATCTGATCGCTGCCGGGCGGCCCTGCGAGTCGTGGGCCGGACGCACCCTGACGGAGGCGGCCGCCCAGGCCGAGGCCTCCGAGGAACCGGCCTTCGCGATCGACTGCCTGGAACTGGCCGCCCGGTCGACGACCGACGAGACGGAGCGGGCCCGCATCGTGATGGACCTGGCCCGGATCGAGTGGCGCCACGAACCGAGCACGGCGGCCCGGCATCTGGGTGGACTTGTGGACGCTGCCCTGACGGGACGACTGGCGCCCTCCGACGTCGCCGACGTCACCGGCTGGCTCCTCTGGCTGGGACGGGCCGACGAGGCGACCCGCACCATCGACTGGATCTTCGCCGCAGCGGAGCGCACCGCGGACCCAGCGGTTCGCGCCGCGCTGACCACCCTCCGGGGCCAGTTTCCGCTCTCCATCCCGGCGGTGGCCGGATGGTCTCTGCCGCAGGATGTGTCGGACATACCGGTCGAGTTGGCCGCCCACGCCGGCATCGTCGCGACCGGGGTGCTGGCCAGGGCCCTGTCGCAGGTCCCCGACGACCGGATCCACGCCAGGGCCGAGCAGGTGCTCGCCAATTGCGAGCTGTCCGACGACACCCTGCCCGCGGTCGTCGCTGCGTTGCAGGCGCTGATCTACACCGATCGCCTGGAGGCCGCACAGGCCTGGTGTACGGCCCTGATGGACGTGGCCGCCCAGCGGCCGGCGGCCACCTGGGAAGGCGTCCTCGGCGCCCTGCGCGCCGAGTTGGCCTGGCGCCACGGAGATCTCACCGAAGCGCTCCGCTGGTCCGACTTCGCCCTCGACCGCATCTCCCGGCGGGGCTGGGGGGTGGCGATCGGGCTGCCGATGGCGGTACGACTGCAAGCGCTGCTGGGCACCGGACAGATGGACGAGGCCGCTGTGGTGGCCAGGGCGGTCCTGCCGGAGGAGACCTACCGCACCCGTTACGGTCTCACCTTCCTGTATGCCCGCGCCCAGTTCCACCTGGCCACCAACAAGTTCCACCTCGCCCAGGCCGATTTCGCACGCTGTGCGGAGCTTTCCGCGCAGACCGAAAGCGACCTGCCCGCACTGGTTCCGTGGCGGACCGGTTACGCACGACTGCATCTCAAACTCGAGCACGGCAAGGCCGCCGTCGAACTGATGGCCGCGCAGCTGGCCCGCCCGGGCGGGCAGGGCGCGCGCGTCCGCGGCCAGTCCCTGTGCGTCATCGCCGTGGCAGGCGAGCCGAGACGACGCCCGACGCTGCTGCGCGAGGCGATCGATCTGCTGCAGGTATCCGGTGATCGGGCCGGCCTGGCCAACGCTCTCGCCGAGTTGTCCACCGCCTACCAGGACCTGTCCGAGTTCACCAGGGCCCGCCTGATGAGCCGCCGGGCCCAGGAGGTGGCGGCCGATTGCGGGACCACCGCAAGCTGCCGGTCGCTGCTGACGGGCGTCACCCCCAGTGCGCCGGGCACCACCGAGATCCCCGATCAGGGGCAGTCTCCCGACGTCCTGTCCGACGCCGAGCGCCGGGTCGCCGAACTGGCCGTGATGGGCCACACCAACCGGGAGATCGGCAACAAGCTCTTCATCACGGTCAGCACGGTCGAGCAGCACCTCACCCGGATCTATCGCAAGCTCGGGGTGACGCGGCGGGTGGACCTGCCGATCCGGCTTCGCCATTCCGACCGCGCCGGGACCGCACTGCTCTCGGCCGCCGGATGAGCGCGTCCGACCGCGGCTCGCTCTACGCGGTCAGTGATCTGCACGTGGGCTACCCGGAGAACCGAGCCATCGCCGCGGATCTTCACCCGACGGGGCCACTTGACTGGCTGATCGTCGCCGGCGACGTGGCCGAGCGCTTCGGCGACATCGTCGACGTGCTCGGGATGCTCGCGGGCCGCTTCGCCAAGGTGATCTGGGTGCCGGGCAACCACGAGTTGTGGACCCATCCCAGCGATCCGGTCACCGAGCGGGGTCAGCATCGATACCTCAAGCTGGTGGCCGCATGTCGACGACTCGGTGTGGTGACCCCGGAGGATCCGTTCCCCCGGTGGATCGACGGCGACGGTGTACCGGTGGTCATCGCGCCACTGTTCACCCTGTACGACTATTCCTTCCGTACACCGGGTGTCAAGGACAAGGAGACCTCCCTGCGGTTGGCCTACGCCGCCGGAGTGGTCTGCACCGACGAGCACTTCCTCCACGCGGAGCCCCTTGACGCCATCGACGACTGGTGCCGGCAGCGGGTGGAGATCAGCCGCCAACGCCTTGACGAACTACCGGTCGACGTGTCCACCATCCTGGTCAGCCACTGGCCACTGGTGCGCGAACCGACCGACATCCTGCGCTACCCGGAGTTCGCACAGTGGTGCGGAACCACGGCGACCGCGGACTGGCACCTGCGCTACCGGGCCATCGCGGCGGTATACGGACATCTGCACATCCCGCGCGTGACCTGGTACGACGGAGTGCGTTTCGAGGAGGTCTCCCTCGGATACCCGCGGGAGTGGCACCACCAGGACCCGGCGCGGGCCAGACTGCGGCGCATTCTTCCGGAACCGGCCCTCGTTCGATGAAGGCCGTCCGATGATCGACCAGATCCTGCCGTCAGCCATGGTCACCTCGTTCCGCTACGACGACACCGGGCCGGTCGATCTGTTCCCCGAGGAGACCGCCTACATCGCCCGGGCCGTCGACAAGCGCCGTCGCGAGTTCGGAACCGTACGCACGTGCGCTCGGGAGGCGTTGGCAGAACTGGGCTTTCCACCCTTGCCGATCATGCCCGGTCAACGAGGGGCACCCTCCTGGCCGGATGGCGTGATCGGCAGCATGACGCACTGCGACGGGTACCGGGCCGCCGCCGTCGCGCTCTCCAGCCAGGCCGCCGGGGTCGGCATCGACGCCGAACCAGCCGCCCCGTTGCCGTCGGGAGTGCTCGAGGCCATCGCACTGCCGGCCGAACGTCGCCGGCTCGAGGTGTTGGCGGTGCGCCACCCCCAGGTGCCGTGGGACCGGATGTTGTTCTCCGCCAAGGAGAGCGTCTTCAAGGTCTGGTACCCGATCGTCGGCACCGAACTCGGCTTCGAGGAAGCGCACATCACCTTGATGCCGGAGAGCGGCACCTTCACGGCGCGCCTGCTGGTGGGCTCCCCCCTGGTGGCCAGCCGTGGCCTCGACCTGCTGGCCGGGCGTTGGATCTGCCGTCAGGGACTCGTCGTCACCGCGATCGCCCTTGCGTCCAAGACCACCTGCTTCACCGAGTGGGTCAGTGACCGCACGCTGGTCGGCCCGCTCGTCGGGGACCTGACTCCGATCTGAGGTGAGTCCGAGATGTGCTGCAGCTCAGGAGCGCTGTGGCAAGATCACGATGCGGATCAGTTGAAGACGACGGTCCGCAGCCCGTTGAGCAGCACCCGTTGCTCGCAATGCCACCGCACCGCCCTGGCCAACACCTGCGTCTCCACGTCGCGACCGGCTGCCGCCAGCTCCGCGGGTGTGCTGTGGTGCGCCACCCGCATCACGTCCTGCTCGATGATGGGGCCCTCGTCCAGGTCGGCCGTCACGTAGTGCGCGGTGGCGCCGACCAGCTTGACGCCGCGCTCGTACGCCTGGTGGTACGGGCGCGCACCGGCGAAGCTCGGCAGGAACGAGTGGTGGATGTTGACGGCTCGACCGGCCAGATCACGGCAGAGCTCCGGGGACAGGATCTGCATGTAGCGGGCCAGGATCACCAGGTCCGCGTTCGTCTCCTCGACGAGATGCCGGATGGCGTCTTCCGTCTCGCCCTTCCGGCCGGCAGGCGTCGGGATGTGGTGCAGCTCGACACCGTGTCCGCGGCTGAGCTGATCCAACGTCCGGTGATTGCCGGCCACGGCGGCGACGGTCATGTTCATCGTGCCGTTGCCGCAACGATAGAGCAGATCGTTCAGGCAGTGCCCTTCCTTGGACACCAGGATGACAGCCCTGACCGGCTGCCGAGCGGGAGAGAGCCGCCACTGCATGGAATGTCGCTCGGCAAGCGGCAGAAATTGCTGACGGATCCGGTCGACGTCGTCGCTCGGCACGGTGAACTCCACCCGCATGAAGAATCGATCCGTGACCGTGTCGTTGTACTGCTGGCTCTCCAGCACATTTCCGGAATGTTGGAGAACGAATCCGGCGACCGCATAGGCCAGGCCCGGACGATCGGGGCAGGAGAAGGTGAGAATCAGATCTTGACCCACGATTGCGACTCCAGTCATCGATATGGAACGCTCGTCCACGATCCCTGCCGGGTCGGGATATCCCGAGGCGCGGGCGGCTCTATGCGGCGGCGCGTTCCAGACGGGAGGCGATCATGCCGATCACGGCACCGGCGTGGTTGTTCAGGTAGAAATGCCCTCCGGGGAACAGTCGCATCTCGAATTCAGCGCTGGTGTGTTCGGACCAGGCCTGCACCTCCGCCGGGGTCGCTTTGACATCCTCGGTTCCGCTCAGCGCCAGCATCGGGCTCTTGATCCGAGGGCCGGGAATCCAGCGATACGTCTCGATGACCCGGTAGTCGTTGCGGATCGCCGGCAGGATGATCTGGACCAGTTCCGGGTCGCCGAAGACGGCCGTACCCGTTCCGTCGAGCGTGCGCACGTCGGCGAGCAGTCGCTCGTCGCCGGCCAGGTAGGTGCGTTCGTCCCGGAAGGTGGACGGGGCCCGGCGGCCGGACACCACGACATCGGCGAGCTCGAGACCCTGGGCCTCCAGACGCAATGCCACCTCGAAAGCCAGGGCGGCGCCCATGCTGTGGCCGAACAGGCTGATCGGACGATCGGCCAGCGGAGCCACCACCTCGGCGACGGCGTCGGCCAGATCCGGGAGCGAATCGATGAACGGTTCCTTGCGACGATCCTGCCGGCCGGGATACTGCACGGCCAGCACTTCGATCGACGGTGACAGCGTCGCCGAGACCGGGAAGTAGAAACTTGCCGAACCGCCGGCGTGGGGCAGGCACACCAGGCGGGCGGAACCGTCCGTGGCCTGATGAAATCTGCGGATCCACCGGCTGTCGGTCGTGATCGACGTCGTCAACACCGTCATGATTGCACCTTTCTTTTCGCAATTGCTCACTCAAGACTAGAACAGGCCGCGGCAATGAAAACCCCTTGCGCTCCCCTAGGCCAATCGGGCGAAGAACGGCTGTCAGCGGACGGAATCGACATTCTTGGATCTCCTGCCCGGAATGGGTGATTCAGAAGCCGGATGCTACAGGAGTAGGGGTCGGCGCCGGCGGTGCAGTGGTGCTGATGTAGGTGCGATACCGGTCTTCTGGCCACCCGGGAGTTCTACAGTCGACATCACGAGGGCAAATGCCTCGGACAGCACCTATGCCGCGGGTGCAGGGACATCCAATGGTCAGGAGGAACCATGACAAGCGTTCTTGACATCAACGCGGCACTCAGCGAATCCGCGGTCGATCCACGGGATCCCCGGAATCGGTTGTCCGCTCTGCTGGACCCGGGAAGTGTGAGCGAGGCGTTCGACTCCGATCTCTCGGGCGTCCATGTGGCGTCCGGACGAATCGACGGCTCGCCGGTGGTGGCGTTCGCCACCGACGTCCGCACCATGGGTGGGGCGATGGGTGCGGAAGGTTGCAGCCACATCGTCCGTGCCATCGATCACGGCGTGGCCAAGGGCATTCCGGTCGTCGGCATCTGGCATTCCGGCGGCGCCCGGCTCGCCGAGGGCGTGCTGGCCCTCGACGGGGTCGGTGCGGTGTTCGCCGCGATGGTGCGGGCCTCCGGTCGCGTCCCGCAGGTGTCGGTGGTCCTCGGGCCGGCCGCCGGCGGCGCCGCCTACGGGCCGGCGCTCACCGATGTGGTGATCATGTCCGAATCCGGGCGGGTCTTCGTCACCGGACCCGGGGTGGTCAAGTCCGTCACCGGGGAGGACGTGGACATGAAAGCGCTCGGCGGGCCTGACATCCACACCCGCAAGAGCGGTGTCGCCCATATCAAGACCGCCGATGACGCGTCGGCCCTGGCCTCTGCTCGCGACGTGATCAGCCTGCTGGGTCGGCCGGGGCGTTTCGACGAGTTCCTCATCGGCCCGGACGTCGACCTGTCGGAGTCGTTGCCGGACAACCGCCGGAGGGCCTACGACGTGCGCAAGCTCATCGACGGGGTGCTCGACGATTCCACCACGGTCGAACTGCACCGGAACTGGGCGCCCAACATCGTCACGCGACTCGGCCGACTGGCCGGTCGCACCGTCGGAGTGGTGGCCAACAATCCGTTGCGGATGGGCGGGTGTCTGGATTCCATCAGTGCGGAGAAATCCGCTCGATTCGTCCGGCTGTGCGACGGCCTCGGGGTTCCGCTGGTCGTGCTCGTCGACGTGCCGGGGTACCTCCCCGGGGTCGCTCAGGAATGGGACGGGGTGGTGCGCCGCGGTGCAAAACTTCTGCACGCGTTCGCGGACGCGCAGGTTCCCCGGGTCACCCTGGTGACGCGGAAGGCCTACGGCGGGGCGTACATCGCGATGAACTCCCGGTCGTTGGGCAGCAACGCAGTTTTCGCCTGGCCCGGGGCCGAGATCGCCGTGATGGGCGCCGAGGCCGCGGTGGGCGTCCTGCACCGCAAGGTCATCGCCAGTACTCCCGAACACGAACTGGCCGGGGTGTTGTCGGGCCTGATCGCCGAGCACGAGCAACTGTCCGGCGGGCTGGCCCGTGCGGTGGAGCAGGGTTCGGTCGACCAGATCATCGAGCCCAGCCGGACGCGTCGAATTCTGGCGCAGACACTCGCGGCCTGCCCGCCGGGACGGGGGGTCCATCGAAACATGCCGCTCTGAATTCTTCCCACTCATTCCATGCACGACTCATTCCATCCACGCACCACAACAGATCGATCCCGATTCATTCAGCTGATCCAAGACAGGAGTTCGTCATGACCGATCTTCAGCAGGCCCTGGCCATCGGCGGAGGCATCTTCATCGTGATGATGGCCTCCCAGTACGGCTACCGCGACTACACCTGGCACAAGTGGGCAATGCCCTTGATCTCGGTGGCCATCTTCGGCTACTTCTACCTCAAGGACGCCCCCTCCGACGGGGTCGACTTCGTCGTCTACGCAGTTGCTCTGGCGTTGGGTGTCGTCTTCGGATTCGCAGCGACCGCCACCACCACCGTGGAGAAGAACCCGGCCAAGGGTGGCGCCATCTACACCAGAGCCGGCGTCGGGTTCGCGTCGGTCTGGTTGCTCGCCCTGGCCGCCCGTGTGGTGTTCATCGTCCTGGCCGAGCACAACCAGGCCTTCCGGAATGCGTTGGGCACCTTCATGTACAACCACCAGATCGTCGAGGAGACCATCCCGCCGTTCTTCTGCCTGTGGGCCGTCGTGATGGTGGCGACCCGCGTCGGGCTCATCGCACTGAAGGCAGCGTCGCTCCGGTCCCAGACCGGAGTCGCCATCGGTGCCACCGATCTCGAGCCGGTGCGCAGCATTGCCTGAAGCCTTCCCGGCGTTAAAAGCTCACGTCGACGCCCGACGCGAGACGAGTTGACGCCCAACTCCCGTCGGGAACCGCCCAGTAGCCGCAGCGAGCGATCGCTGCGGCTACTGGCATGTCACCCGGTGTTCGCGCCGGACACCTTATGGTCGCGCCGGATCTACAGCTCGTCGGCGATCTCGACAGCGATCTCGATCGTGCGGGCCACGAGCGGCGACCGGGTACGTCCGCCCGGCCAGTGGACGAAGATCTCGCGCGCGATCAACGGGCGCAATTCGTGGACGCGCAACCGGTCGTCGGACCTGACGTCCGCGCCGTGAACGGCGAGCCAGGGCAGGATTGCCGATCCCAGACCCGCCCGCACCATCGACAGGATGGTCTCGTTGCCCGCGGTGCGGAACACGATCCGGGGACGGGCGCCGTTGTCGACCAGTGCTTGCTCCAGCCTCGGCTGATCGCAGGTTGCCGGCCAGGCTATCAACGGGGCACCGTCCAGATCGGTGATCCGGGCAGGGCCGTCGGGGAAGTCGCCCGGTCGGGTCACGAGCAGGTAGGGATCGTCCAGGAGTTTCAGATGCTCGGCCTCCCTGCCGACCAGACCGTCGTAGAACAGGAGATCGAGGTTCCCGAGATCGGGGGCATCGGCCTCCGACTCCGACAACCTGATGTCGCAGGCAGGGTGCTCGTCACGCAGTCGCCGCACCAAGGCCGGAAGGATCACGGTGGACACGCTCTGGAAGGTGCCGATGTCGACCCGCCCGTCACCGGCCTTGAACCGGTCGACCGCCTCGGCCAGCCGCTCGGAGTCGGCCAGCAGCGTGCGCCCGTGGTTCAGGACGACCGAGCCGAGGGCGGTGATCCGGACCGGCCTCGGACCGCCCGGTCGATCGAAGACAGCGCCACCGACCGCCTACTCCAACGCGGCGATGTGCTGACTCACCGTCGACTGCGTGTAGCCGAGCCGCAACGCCGCCCGGCCGAACGTCCGCTCCTCCGCGATCGCGGCCAACGTTGCCAGATGCCGGAACTGCAGGTCGCGCATGACCGGGATCATAGCCAAACCCGATTGCTTCGATCGGGATTCATCGCTTTTCTCGATCTCACCGGCGATCTACCGTGGCAGTCATGACGGCAAGTTCCGAGCGGGTGACGGCAGGGCCAGGTCTCCGGTCGGCGCTGTGGCTTCCGCTGGTCGACGAGCTCGCCGATCCCTCGCTCGTGGCCCGTCTCGCCGCCGACGCGGAGGCTGCGGGCTGGGACGGCGTCTTCGTGTGGGACCAACTGTCCTGGTCGGCTCCCGTTTCTCGGATCGCCGATCCCTGGATCACTCTGGCGGCGATCGCGGCCGCCACCGAACGCGTGCGGATCGGGCCGATGGTCACGCCGCTGGCACGCCGACGACCGACCAAACTGGCCCGCGAGACAGTCACGCTGGACCGGCTCAGCGGGGGCCGTCTCACCCTCGGGGTCGGTGTCGGCAGCGACCGGTTCGCCCGCGAATTCTCCAGGACCGGAGAGCAGCCGGACGACCGGATTCGGGCCGAGATGCTCGACGAGGGTCTGAAAATTCTCGCCAAGGCCTGGTCCGGCGAGCCCGTCCGACATCGCGGCCGCCACTACGTCGTAGACGATCTGCTCCTCCTGCCGAAGCCGGCGCAGCGACCTGGTGTTCCGGTCTGGGCCGGCGGCCTGCCCGGCCACGTCAAGCCGATGCGGCGAGCGGCCGGGCTCGATGGTTTCGTTCCGGCGAACCTCACCGATTCGGAACAACTCGCCGAAATCGTTTTCACCATCAAGGCGCTTCGCCGGCCGGACGCGACGGCCTTCGACTTCGCCGTCGCCCTGCCGGTCGGCGTCGACCCGCAGCCCTTCGCGGCAGCCGGCGCCACCTGGTGGCTGCCGGAATTCGAGCCCGGCGTCAGGCTCGACCTGGTTCTGGGCTTCCTTCGGGATGGTCCCGCGGACAGAGAAGTCTGACGTGTTCGACTACGACGCCGAGCTTCGCCGCTATCACGCACATCTGATGGAGGCCGTCGACATCGGTTCGGACGCACAGGTGCTCGACATCGGCTGCGGCACCGGCCAGACCACCAGGGCGGCTGCTCGTGTCGCGCTCGACGGCCACGCGCTCGGTATCGACATCTCCGCGCCGATGCTGGCGCAGGCGCGTCGGCTGACCGGACAGTCAGGTCTTGCCAACGTGAAGTTCGAGCGTGGCGACGCGCAGATTCATTCCCTTCCGCGGCAGCACTTCACGGTCGGCATCAGCCGATTCGGCACGATGTTCTTCACCGATCCGACTGCCGCCTTCGCACACATCGCACACGCCATGCGCCCTGGCGCGACCTTCATCCAGCTGGTCTGGCAGGACAGCAGCCGTCAGGAGTGGCACGTGGCCATCCGGCGGGCGCTGTCGCCCGACGGGCCGGTGTCGTCGGCGACATCGACGGCGAGCGTGGCGTTCTCGATGCCTGACCCGGCAGAGGTCGGCGCCATCCTGACAGGCGCCGGCTTCGTGGACGTGCGCGTCAGCCCGGTAGACGAGCCGGTCTACTACGGAGCTGACGGCGAAGGCGCACTGCGCGCCATTCAATCGCTGGGCATGACCGAACGAATCCTTCGCGACCTGGACACCATTTCGGCCGCACGCGGACTCGGCCGACTGCAGCGTCTGCTCGACGTCCGGAACCAGGACGGCGTGTGGTTCGAATCGAGTGCCTGGCTCGTGAGCGCCCGCCGCCCGTAGCAATGGTTCGGTTGACGGCATTCTGGGCGCCGCACTCAGACGTAGGAGTCGAATTCCTCGTCCAGGATGCTGAAGATGTCCTCGGCACTGGCGGTGGCGATCTCGGCGCGATCCGCCGCGGCGACCCCGCCCCGCTCGATCCACGCCGCCGTGATCGCCTGCAGCCGCTGCACGATACGGCTGTGCGCATCACCGGTCGGTTCGGCCCGCAACAGCATTTCCTCGAGCCTCCCCAGCTGGTCCTCCGGCGTCATCGCCGGCGCTGCCGTCGCCACCGGGGTCAGCCGGGAGGTGAGCTGTTCGGTGAGGTGTTCGGCCAGTGCGACCACGTTCGGGAAGTCGAAGGTGACCGTGGCCGGTAGTTTGCACCCCGCCAACTTCGTCAGCCGATTGCGTAGTTCCACGGCGGCAAGGGAATCGAAGCCCATCTCGCCGAACCCACGGTCGACATCGACCGCGTCCGGCGTGGCGTAGCCGAGCACCTCGGCCACCTGGCCCCGCACGGCTCGCTGGACGTGCTGCGCTCGTTGGTCCGCAGGTATCGATGCCAGCTGGTCCGGCATCGATGCTTCCACGACCGCCGGTGCCGCTACCCTCCGCTGCGCCTGCTTGGGCAGCATGTCACCCCAGATCGGCGATACGGCCGCGTCTCTGGCGATCACAGCCAGATCAAAACCGCCGGCGACGAGGTGACCGGAGCGGCCAGGGGCAGTGGCGGCGTCGAACATCGCGAGTCCGTCGGCGGTGGAGAGCGGTATGACCCCTGAGGCCTCGATCCGGCGGCGGGCGGACTCCTGGAGCGAAGCCCCCATGCCGTCCTCGCCCCACAGCCCCCAGGCGATGGCAACCCCTGGCCGGCCCGCCTGACGACGGTTGTGGGCCCAGGCGTCCAGCACCGAGTTGGCGGCCGCGTAGGTGGCCTGGCCAGAGGCATCGAGGGTGGCGGCGACCGAGGAGAACACGACGAATCGTTCGACGTCCGGCAGCGCCTCCTCCAAAGCCTGCAGCCCTTCGAGTTTCGGGGCGCACACGGTCTGCAGTTGTTCGGCCGTGCCGGCCGCCACCGTGGCGTCGGCCAGTACGCCGGCGCCGTGCACGATGCTGCCGATGCGAACTTCGGAAGGCAACGAGTCCAGCCCGGCCCGGATGGCCGCGGCATCGGCGACATCAGCAGCCAGGACGTAGGTCTCGGCTCCGCTATCGGCCAGCGTCGCCAGCAGCTCCGTGGCCTCCGGCGAGGCGCTCCCCCGTCGGGACATCAGGACCAACTGCCGACCGGGCCGCTGCCGCGCAAGATGCTCGGCCAGCCGGGCACCCAGTCCGTTGGTACCCCCGGTGATCAACACCGCCCCGTTCCTGTCGCCGTCGCCGGCGACCTGGCCGGCGCTGTCACCGGCGATCGGGGGCGTCGGGATGCCCGCCCGGGTCAGTCTGGCCACCAACACCTTTCCCTTGCGGATGGCCACTTCCGGTTCGCCGGCAGCCACCGCTGCGCCGACGGCCTCGGTGTGACCGTCGTGGTCCAGCAGTACGAAGGAACCGGGGTGCTCGGCGATGGCCGCCTTGACCAGCCCACGCATGGCGGAGGCAGCGAGATCGTCGATCCTCTCGGATTGGTCGACGCCGACGGCCCCGTGGGTGAGCAGGACGAAGGTCGAGTCGATGCTCTGCGAGGCGGTGATCATCGACTGGATCAGGGTCAGTGCGTCCGCCGCGGCATCGATGATCGCCGCGGCATCCATCACCTCGGAACCGCCGCTGCGGTGGCCACCGAGATGGGCGATCACTGCATCCGGTCGTACCCCTGAGGCCACCAACTCCCCCAGATCCCGGAACCGCTCGGCCCCGATCACTTCCGGACCAGCGCCGATCAGTGCGAGCGAAGGTCCTGCGGTGACTGTGTTCTGGCTCGGGAGTACCGGGACCCATGACACGGTCAGCAGTTTGCTCGCGGCCGCGGCGACCTGATCGACGACGATCGACCGCAGCGTCAGTGAGCCGATCTGCGCTACCGGAATCCCGGTCTCGTCGAACAGGGTGAGCTGCCACGACCCGGCGACCGACTTCGTGGCTCTGACCCGGGCGGCCGTCCGATCGGCGGCGTGTACGACGACATCGGAGAAAGCAAAGGGAAGTTCCGCAGTGTCGTTGGTCCCGTCGTCGGTGAGGCCCAGTACGTGCAGGGCGGCATCGAACAGCGCCGGGTGCAGCTGAAATCCTGCCACCGGGGTGCCCGGCGGTAGCGACACCTCGCCGTAGACCGTGTCTCCGTCGACCCAGGCGGTAGCGAGGCCGGCAAAGACCGGTCCGTAGGCCAGTCCTGCTGCTGCCAGATCCCGATAGCGGCCACTGATGTCCGCCTGGATCGCGGAGGCCGGGGGCCAATTCCCCAGGGTCTCGGTGTTGGTCTCGATCGTGCCGACGACGCCGGATGCGTTGAGGGTCCAGGGGTCGGCCGACGTGATGCGCGAGTGCACCTGCACCTGCCGATCGGTGTCGTGCTGAACGGCCGAGACCGACACCCGCACGTCGGTACCGCTTCCCGGCACCACCAAAGGCGCCAGTAGCAACAGTTCTCGAACGGACGGAGCACCGACGAGGCGTCCGACAGTGATCGCCAGGTCCAGCACGCCGGTACCGGGCACCACCACCTGATCGTTGACCCGGTGATCGGCCAACCACGGATGCGATCCGAGGGACAGCCGGCCGGTGGCCAGCACACCGCCATCGGAGGTCTCGACGACCGCCCCGAGCAGTGGATGTTCCGAGGCCGACAGGCCTGCCGAGGCCACGTCTCCCTGACCGGGAGCATCGATCAGCCAGTAGCGCTGGTGGTCGAAGGCGTAGGTGGGTAGGTCGGCGACACGGGTGGTGGTGTCCAGGAGCTGGGTGAAGTCGATGGGGGCGCCGATGGTGAGCAGCTGCGCCAGTCCGGTGAGGAACGTGGTGGGCTGGTCGCGGTCGCGGCGCTGCAACCCGACCACCGTGATGTTGCTGGCGGATGGGCTTGCTTCGAGGGTGTCCTGGGTGGGGGCGGTCAACGCCGCATCCGGTCCGACCTCCACGATCGCGGCGACACCGAGACCGGCGATGGTGGTGACGGTGTCGGCGAACCGCACCGCCGCACGCACATGATCGGCCCAGTACTGCGCGGTCTGCAGCAGACCCGGTTCGGCGACCTTCCCGGTCACCCCGGACACCACCGGGAAGCGTTGCACCCCGAACTCGATGCCGGCCAATGCCTGCTCGAACTCGGCGAGCATCGGCACCATCAACGCGGAGTGGAAGGCGTGGGAGACGGTCAGCTGCTTGCACCGGACCCCGCGGCCGGTGAAAACCTGCACCAGCTGCTGCACGGTTTCGATGTCGCCGGAGATGACGGTGGAGGTCGGGGAGTTGACCGCAGCGACCTCCACCCCGGCATAGTCGGCGAGGATCTGCTGGACGGTCTGCTCGTCGGTGCCGATCGCGGCCATCCCACCACCGGAGGGCAGCGCATCCATCAACGCCCCGCGGGTGACGACCAACAGTGCCGCGTCTTCCAGGGTGAGGACCGCGGCGACGTGGGCGGCGGTGATCTCCCCCACCGAATGACCCGCCACCACAGCGGGGGTCAGCCCGAAGGAGGACGCCAACGCGAACAACGCCGACTCCACCGCGAACAACGCCGGTTGGGTGTACCGGGTCCGATCCAGCAGAGCCGCTGCAGCCGAACCGGGTTCGGCGAACACCACCGACTTCAACCCGACCCACGACCCGTCGGACCCGGCAACAGCATCGATTGCGGCGACGGCCTGATCAAAGGCCGCCGCGAACACCGGATAGGACTCATACAGACCAGCGCACATCCCGACCCGCTGCGCACCCTGACCGGTGAACACCACACCCACCTCTGACCCGCTGCGGCCGACCGCACCGGACACCACCGTCCCGGACGGCCGGGCCTCGGCGAGCGCCTGCAACCCGGAGATCACCTCGGCGTGGGAGGACCCCACCACCACCGCGCGGTGATCGAACCTCGACCGACCCCACACCCCACCGGCCACCGCCGACAACAACGGAACCGACCCGGAAGACGAAGCAGTGACCGCGAGAAAGTCCAACAGTCGGCCGGCCTGACCCGCCAACGCCGCCGCCGACCGCGCCGACAACACCACCGGCACCGGCGAATCCGACCCTGCAGACGAAGAAACAGCAGACGAAGAGACAGCAGCGGAAAGACCAGCAGCGGGAGACCCAGCAGAGGCAACCACCGATGCCCCGGCGAACTCCTCCAAAATCACATGCGCATTCGTCCCGGAAATACCGAACGAGGACACCGCAGCACGACGCGGACGATCCACCGCCGGCCACTCCCGCGCCTGCGTCAACAGCGAGATCTGACCTTCCGCCCAATCCACCGACTGGGTCGGTGTGGCCGCGTAGAGGCTTGGCGGCATCTGCGCATGGCGCATCGCCTGCACCATCTTGATCACACCACCCACGCCGGCCGCGGCCTGGGTGTGGCCGATGTTCGACTTGAGCGACCCCAGGTAGGCCGGGGCATCACGGTGCTGTCCGTAGGTGGCCAGGAGGGCCTGTGCCTCGATCGGATCACCGAGAGTTGTACCGGTGCCGTGTCCTTCGATCAGTTCGATGTCCCGCGACGTCAGACCGGCGACGGCCAGAGCTGCCTCGATGACGCGTTGCTGCGCGGGGCCGTTGGGTGCCGTCAGTCCGTTCGAGGCTCCGTCCTGGTTGACTGCCGACCCTCGGACGACGGCGAGTACCGGATGCCCGAGGCGCTCCGCGTCGGAAAGTCGTTCCAGCACCAGCACTCCGACGCCCTCTCCCCAACCGGTGCCGTCCGCGTCGTCGGAGAACGACTTGCAGCGACCGTCCGCGGCCAGGCCTCGTTGAAGCGAGAAGTCCACGAAGGTATCGGGTCCGGTCATCACCGTGACACCGCCGGCCAGCGCGAGATCGCATTCGCCGGCGCGCAGCGCACCGGCCGCCTGATGAAGCGCGACCAACGACGAGGAGCACGCCGTGTCGATGCTGACGGCGGGGCCTTCGAGACCGAAGGTGTAGGAGACCCGCCCGGACACCACGCTGCCCAGCCCGCCGTTGCCGATGTAGCCCTTCAGCTCCGACGGGATGTTACGGAGACGGGAGGCGAAGTCGTGGTACATGACGCCGGCGAACACACCGGTCCGCGACCCGCGCAGCGACAACGGATCGATCCGGGCGTCCTCGAGCGCCTCCCAACTCGCCTCGAGCAACAGCCGCTGCTGCGGATCGGTGGCGAGAGCCTCCCGCGGCGGAATGCCGAAGAAGTCGCCGTCGAACTCGTCGGCGTCGTGCAGGAAACCTCCCTGGATGCAATAGGTCCGGTCGGGCAGGCCCGGCTCCGGATCGTAGAGCTCGTCGAGGTTCCAGCCCCGGTTGACCGGGAAATCGGTGATGCCGTCGCGTCCGTTGATGACCAGGTTCCAGAGGTCCTCGGCGGATCCGACCCCGCCGGGGTATCGGCAACCCATGCCGACGATGACAATCGGATCGTCCTGCGCCGCCGGGGCCTGGGCCGATGCGGCAGTCGGGGCAGGGGTGACGTCGCCGAATTTTCCGATCAACATCTTGGCGATCGAGTCCGAGTTCGGGTGGTCGAACACCAGCGTCGCGGGCAGTCGGAGTCCGGTCACGGCGTTCAACCGGTTCCGAAGGTCAACGGCAGCAAGCGAATCCAGACCCAATGACGAGAAGGCGCGGTCGAGCTGAACCTGGGACGGATCGGTGAATCCCAGCGCGAGGGCGGCCTGGGTGCGCACCAGGGTGCGCAGGTGCTCCAACCGTGCCGCCGACTCGAGTCCGGCGAGCACATCGCCGAGCCCATCGGTGCGGCCGGTTGCGGTTCCACCGGCGACAGTCCGGCGGACGCCGGTCCGCACGAGTCCGCGAAGCACCGGCGGCACGCCGAGCGCGCGTTCCCGCATGGCGGCCGCGTCGATGCGCAGCGCGGAGGTAACCGAGATTCCCGACGCCACCGCGGCGTCGAACAGCGACAGGGCCGTTGTCGTCTGCAGAGCCGGCAGACCGGAGGCGGCGATGCGGGCCAGATCAGCAGCCTGCAACGACCCGGCCATGCCGGTTTCGGCCGCCCACAGGGTCCAGCCGATCGAGGTGGCCGGAAGACCGATGCGATGACGATGACGGGCCAGCGCCTCCAGAGAGGCATTCGCAGCGGCGTAGTTGCCCTGGCCGGTGCCGTCCACGGTCGCGGCGGCGGAGGAGAAGAGAACGAAGGCCGTCAGTGGCATGGCCTCGGTGAGTTCGTGGAGCAGCCAGCCGGACTCACTCTTGGCCGCCATCACCCGCTGGAGCCTTTGCGGCGTCAGGCCTTCCACCAGTCCGTCGTCCAGCAGGCCGGCGGCGTGCACCACGGCGCGCAGGGGATGGCCTGCGGGGATTCCGGCGAGAACTTCGACCATTGCGGGGCGGTCGCCGGCGTCGGCTGCCGCGAAGGTGACGGTGGCGCCCTGCGCGGTCAGCTCCTCCGCTGCGGCGGCGGCGCCCGGGGCGGAAATGCCGCGGCGCGACAGCAGCACCAGATGACGAACGCCGTGTTCGGCAACCAGGTGGCGTGCCACGAGTAGACCGAGACCTCCGGTGCCACCGGTGATCAGCACGGTGCCGTCCGCGGTCCAGGGGGACGTGGCAGACCCGGCCTCCACCTCGGCCGGCACCGGAGCCAACCTCGGCACCAGGACCTTCCCGCTGCGGACGGCGAACTCGGACTCGCCGGCGGCCAGCGAACCGGACAGCGCACGGAGTGCGGCCGCGCCGGACTCGTCGTCGGCGTCCACGACGAGGAAACGGCCGGGATGTTCGGCGGCGGCGGACCGGATCAGTCCGAGCGCTGCAGATGCGGCGTGCTCGGGTCCATCCCCCGTTGCTCCGCTCGCCCTGGCGAAAACCAGGGCGGTACCGACCAGGGTGGGCTCGGCCAGGAACTGCTGGATCGCCGTCAGGACCTGCTGGACGTGGGCGGTGATGTCCTCGCCCGTCCCGTCCAGACCGGTGACGACGAAGTCGGGTATCGCAGCGCCCCGTTGGATCGCGGCGACGAGGGCCGGAAGATCGGCATGCACCGGACGGGTCGGATCGAGGCGGGAGGCAGAAGCAAGCAGCATCGCCCGATCAGCCGATGTCGTGGCGAAAGCCCCGTTCTGCCAGCTGATCTCCAACAACTGACCGTCGGTCGTCGGTGCCGCTGCCCTGGTCAGGGGTCGGGTGACGACCGAGTCGATGACGGCGACCAGCTGCCCTGCGCGGTCGGCCATCGTCAGCTGCACGCCACCGTCGACGGCTACCGAATGCACCCGGAGGTGGCGCGCACCGGAGGCCAGCAGCCGGACTCCGTTGAAGCTGAACGGCACTTCCGGCACCTGGCCGGCCGGCGCATCCAGGCCGACGCTCTGCAGCACGGCGTCGAGCAACGCGGGGTGCAGGGCAAACGCCTTCTCGTCCTGCTCGGAGGGCAGCTCGATCTCGGCGAAGGACTCCACCACGTCGCCCCGATGTCGATGCCAAACCCGTTGCACACCCTGGAAGGCCGGACCGTAGTCGTAGCCCTCCGCCGTCAGCCTCGGGTAGAGATCGTCGGTGTCGAAGACGACGGCACCCGCCGGTGGCCAGGTTCCGGCGAGATCTCCGGCCGAGCGGGGGATCTGCATCGCAGCAGAAAGATACCCGGTGGCGTGGCGGATCCACGAGGCCTCGGGATCCTTTGCGGGGCGGGAGAAGATCTCCAGCGTGTAGCCGTCGCGGTCGTCCTGGGCACCGACGGCCACCTGGACGACGGCGGCAGACGAATCCGCGAGGTAGAGCGGCGATTCCATGATCAGTTCTTCGAGGACGCCGGCGCCGCAGCGATCGGCGGCCTGCACAGCCATCTCGACGAAGGCGGTTCCCGGGACGAGCACCGAGCCGGCGACCACGTGGTCGCCCAGCCAGCTCTGCGCAGCGGTGGACAGCTGACCGGTCAGCACCATGCCACCGGACGCGGCCAGATCGAGTTGGACGCCGACGAGTGGGTGCCCGGCCATCACCATCCCGAATCCGCTCAGATCCATGGTGGTGCGGCCGGAGTCCAACCAGTAACGCTCCCGCTGGAATGGGTAGGTCGGCAGATCGGTCCGGCCGGCGACGTGGTGACCGGCGACGTCCTCAAAACGGATCTGGTGCCCGCGCACCCACAGCTCCGCCAGCGACGACACGAGATGATCGACCTCCATCCGTTCCCGCCGCATCAGCGAGATCGTCGAGAAGGTCGGCCGGGCAGAGTCTTCGAGCGCGGCCTCGGCCACCGCGGCGGCCATTGCCGTCAGCACCGCGTCGGGGCCCAGCTCCAGGACGGTATCGACGTCATTGGCCAACAGCGCGACGACGCCGTCGGCGAAACGCACGGCCTGGCGCACGTGGCGGACCCAGTACTGCGGGTCGGTGAGCTGCCCGGGGACCGCCAGCCTGCCGGTCAGGCAGGAGAGCACGGGAATGGTCGGCTCCGAAAAGGTGAGCAGCTCGATCATGTCGCCGAACTCGGCCAGCATCGGCTCCATCAGCGGCGAGTGGAAGGCGTGGCTGACGGACAGTCGCCGCGTGCGAACCCCGCGGGCGGCGAAGATCTCGGCGAGGGCGACGGTGCGGTCCTCGACGCCGGCGACCACCACGGCGGTCGGCCCGTTGACCGCGGCGATGTCGACGCCGTCGAAAGCATTCGCTGTGCTGCACAACTCGGCGAGAACCTCGTCCTCCGACGCAGCAATCGCCACCATGGCTCCGCCTTCCGGCAGCGCCTGCATCAACGATGCACGCAGGCCGACCAGCAGCGCCGCGTCCTCCAGCGTCAGCACGCCGGCCACATGGGCGGCCGCGATCTCTCCAACCGAGTGGCCACCGACGACATCCGGCGTCACACCACACGATTCGACCAGTCGGAACAGTGCGACTTCGAGGGCGAACAGGGCCGGCTGGGTGTAGCCGGTCCGGTTCAGCAGGGCCGCGTGCTCGGAACCCGGCTCGGCGAAGACCACCTCTCGCAGCGGCACCTCCAGCTGCAGGTCGAGCTGGTCGCAGGCATCGTCGAAGGCCCGGCGGAACACCGGAAAGTTTTGGTGCAGTTCACGTCCCATCCCGATACGCTGGGCGCCCTGACCGGTGAACAGGATGGCCAGCTCACCCGCGACGGCGTCGCCCAACACCGTACCGGCGGCAGTCTCCCCCGCGGCCAATGTCGTCAACCGGCTCAACAGCGCGGCGGTGTCGGCGCCGATGGCCACCCCGCCGTGTTCGAATCTGGCCCGGCCGGACAGTGCGGCCGATACCGACCCCGGCTCGACCGTGCGACCGTCGGCGATCTCGGCGGTGACGAAGGAAAGGAGTTGAGCGGCACGGTCCCGCAATGCATCGGGGGTGCGAGCCGACAGCGGCCACACGAAGGGCAACGCCGGAATGGGCTGCCCCTCCGGGGCGGGCTCGCCGGTCTGCTCGAGATCCGGTGCCTGCTCGAGGATCACGTGGGCGTTGGTGCCACTGATGCCGAAGGAGGAGACCGCACCACGACGCGGCCGCTCGGATGCGGGCCAGGGTGCCGCTGCGGTGAGCAGTTCGACCTCGCCGGCGGTCCAGTCGATCTTTTCCGACGGACGGCCGACGTGCAGGGTGGCGGGCATCAGTTCGTGGCGGATGGCCTGCACCACCTTGATGACGCCGCCGACACCCGCAGCGGCCTGCGCGTGGCCGATGTTCGACTTCAGCGAGCCGAGCCGGGCCGACCGATCACGCCGCGCGGGATCACCATAGGTGGCCAGGATGGCCTGGGCCTCGATCGGATCGCCCAGGGAGGTGCCGGTGCCGTGCGCCTCGATCAGATCGATCTCGCCGCTGTGCAGGCCCGCGTCAGCCAGCGCAGCCCGGATGACACGCTGCTGGGCGGGCCCGTTGGGAGCCGTGAGGCCGTTGCTGGCCCCGTCGGAGTTCATTGCCGAGCCACGCAGGACCGCGAGCACCGGATGTCCGTTGGCCTGCGCGTCGGACAGCCGCTCGAGCACCAGCATGCCGGCGCCCTCGGCCCATCCGGTGCCGTCGGCGTCGGCCGAGAAGGCCTTGCAGCGCCCATCCTTGGACAGACCCCGCTGGCGGGAGAAGGCGGTGAAAGTACCGGGCGAGCTCATCACGGCGACACCGCCGGCGACCGCGAGATCGCATTCACCCGAGCGCAACGACCGCATGGCCAGGTGCAGGGCGACCAGGGAGGCTGAACAGGCGGTGTCGACCGTCAGGGTCGGCCCGTTCAGACCGAGCACGTAGGAGATGCGACCGGACAGCACGCTGGTGGCCGCGCCCGTCATCAGGTAGCCGTCGAGGCCGTCGGGCGCGTCCTGCAGCCGGGGGCCGTAGTCCTGCGGTTCGGCCCCGACGAAGACCCCGGTTCCGCTGCCCTTCAGGGAGGTCGGATCGATGCCGGCTCGTTCGAAGGCCTCCCAGGTGACCTCCAGCAGCAGGCGCTGCTGGGGATCCATCGCCAGTGCCTCACGCGGCGAGATGCCGAAGAAGCCGGGGTCGAAATGTGCTGCCCCCTCGATGAATCCGCCGTGCCGGGCGTAGCTGGTGCCGGGCCGGTCCGGGTTCTCGTCGAACAGTTCCGCGAGGTTCCAACCGCGATCGGTCGGCAGCGGGCCGATCGCGTCGACCTCGTCGGCCACCAGTGCCCACAGGTCCTCCGGGGAGCTGACTCCGCCCGGGTACCGGCAAGCCATCGAGACGATGGCGATCGGCTCGTCGAACACCGTCCTGGCCCGTTCGATGTTGCCTGCCGCGGTATCCAGGACCTCGGTGTCGTCCGGTCCGCGCAGGATCACCAGCAGTGCCTTGGCCAGCGCGGCCGGCGTCGGATGGTCGAAGGGCAGCGACGGCGCCACCGAGGTGCCGATCGCCCGGCCGAGCTGGTCTGCCAGCGCGAGCGCCAGCAGCGAGTCGAGACCGAGATCCTTGAAGGCCGCGGTGATGCGGAAGGAGGGGGGCGCCGCCCGATCCGCGGCCTGTAGGACCGAGCGCAACGTGTCGTTGACCAGGTGCTCGGTGGCGCGCCGGGCCTGAGCGGCGTCCAGCGTGTCGATCTCGGTCACGAAAGGCGTGTTCATCAGATGTCGTCCTTGATGTCGATGCGCGAGTTGACCTGCCGCGTCGCGGCGACGACTTCGCCGCCGTCGAGGAAGATCTCGGCCGGTGCCGGCCTGCTGAGGAAGTTGACCAGTCCGGATGACGCGCCGTAGGCCCCGGCGTTGGCGATGACGACGATGGCGCCCTCGCCCAGATCAGGTACGAGGACGTTGCGCCCCAACAGGTCTCCAGGCGTGCAGAGCGGACCGGTGAGAGTGGCTCGACCAGGCTCGGCCCCCCTGGCCAGATCCCCCGCGGCTTCGCTCGCCCTGACGACATCCCCCGCGGCTTCGCTCGCCCTGGCGACATCGACATCGACCGACAGCGGCAGCATCCGGCCGAGTCCGGCCATCCCGCCGAAGGTGTTGATGCCCGCGTCCATGATGAGGAACCGGGAACCCCGGCTCTGCTTGACGTTCGTCACCGAGGTCAGGAGTTCACCGCAACCGCCGGCCAGGAACCGTCCGGACTCGCAGTACGCCTTCACCGAACCGTCCCGCCAGCCGGGGAACGAGACATCCATCGCCCTGGCCAGTTCCATCCGGAGCTTGGGGTAGACGGGATGATCGCCGGCCGCGGCGTAGGGGGCGGCGAATCCACCACCGAGATCGAGGTGACGCATCGGAATGCCGAAGGTGGCCTGCATCGAGGCCGCCAGTTCGATGCTCTGCCGGAACTCGGCGACCAGACTCTCCTCGTCCCGTGAATTGCTGAGCGGATAAAAATGTGCTCCCACCACACGGGTTCCGCGGGTGGACAACAGATCCTCGGCGATCTCGGGGAGGGTCTCGGCGTCGATCCCGAACTGGGACGGGGTGCCGGTCATCCGGATGCTGGTGACCGACGGGGCGGCCTGCGCATTGATCCGCAGCAGGCACTCCACCGTCACGCCCCAGGCCGTCGCCACCCGGCCGACCCGGCGGAGGTCCGACAACGATTCCACCGACATGCGGCGGACTCCGGCCGCCAGCGCTCCGCCGATCTCCACCGCGGTCTTTCCCGGCCCACCGTAGAGGATCTCGCCCGCGGGGTAGCCCGCCTCGAGCGCGGACCTCAGCTCACCGGCCGAACAAACCTCGGCCCGGCAGGGCGCCGGAACCTCGCGGAGAGTCCTCGCGATCACCGGGTGCGGGTTCGCCTTCAGGGAGTAGTAGATCCCGAAATCCTCGGGAAGGGCCGCCCGTAGATCGGCCTGGGAGGCCCGCAGAGCATCGAGATCGTAGACGTAGAGGGGTGAACCGAACCGCTCGACGAGGCCGGACCTGACCGCTCCGGCGATCATGCCCGCACCGCGGACAGGTCGGCCATCATCTGCGCCACCTGCTTCTTGTCCGGTTTGCCGTTCAGAGTGACCGGCAGTTCGTCCAGCACCCGGACGAAGGCGGGGACCTTGGCCGGCTCGAGCCGGTCCGCGAGTTCCCGCTTCACCGTGGCCGCATCCAGATCGCCGGCCACCCAGAGGGCCAGGTCGTAGGTGTCGGTCGGGGCCAACGCGGCGGCGGCCCTGATCCCCGGGATATCGGTGGCGGCGGCCTCGATCTCGATCGTGCTCATCCGCAGACCCCGTCGCTTGAACATGTCGTCGCGGCGCCCCTGGAAGTACAGATAGCCACCCGAATCGACACTGCCGTAGTCACCCGTGAACAACCTGGTCCGCCCGGTGACCGGATCGGGCCGGAACGTCTTCTCCGACAGTTCGGGGGCATTCCAGTAACCGCCCATCACATTCGGCCCGTCGACCACGATCTGGCCGACCTGTCCGGTCGGCACCTCGCTGCCGTCGTCGCCCAGGATCACCACGGTGGTGCCGGGCAGCGGTCGACCCACCGAAGCGGGCCGTTCGAACTCCTGCTCGGGCGGCATGATGCTGACCCGCTTGCATTCGGTGATGCCGTACATCCGCGCGACCCGCAGACCGGGGAAGCGTGCCCTCAGCTCGTCGATGGTCGACTGCTGCAGTGCCGCACCGGTATTGGTGACCAGTCGCAGCGAGGTCGGCCGGTCGTCCCGTGCGGCCAGCCGGTTCAGCATCACCGAGAGGCTCGGCACGGCCGGTACCACCGTCGCTCCGTATTCGCGGATCTCGTTCAGCAGGGTCAGATCCGGTCCGGCCGCCAGCACCAGTTCGCTTCCGGCCAGCGCGGACAACATGATCTGGAACATGCCGTAGTCGAACGACAGCGGGACCCTGGTGTAGACCACATCGTCGTTGCGGTAGCCCAGCTGGGATCCGATCGCCCTGGCGGCGAAGGCCATCTGGGCCTGCGGGCAGATCACTCCCTTGGGTGCGGCCGTACTGCCGGAGGTGTAGATCAGCGTGCCGACGTCCTCGCCGTGGCCGGCGGCCGGCACCGACTGCTCGACCGGCCCGAGTTCGGCCCAGAGCTGCGCGGTGGTCAGCACCGGCACCCCGCCGATCTCGGCCAGGTCGGGAGCCCGACCGGTGGTCGCCACGGCGAGGGAGGGCGAGCAGTCGGACAGCACGGCTCGCAGGTGATAGGTCTTCATGTCCGGATTCAATGGCACCACGGCGACACCGCCACGGGCGCAACCGAACAGCAGTGCGACGAACTCCCGGACGTTGGGCAGCTGCACGAGCACCCGGTCCCCACGGCGGATACCCTGGGCCTGCAGGTATCCCGACACGCGCAGACTCTGCTCGAGCAGCTGCGCGTAGGTCCAGTCGCCGTCGGAATCTCGGACCGCCGGACGGTCCGGGTGGTGCGCCGCAGCCTCCGCGAGAATTGCGAACAGCGGTGCATCTGCCGGGGCCGGCTGGATCTGGGCGTGGACGGCCATGGCGCGCAACGCCTTCCGGTCGGTCTTGCGGTTCTGGTTCAGCGGCATCTCGTCGAGGCGGGTGAAGCGTCGGGGCACCAGACCGTCGGGCAAGAGGCCCCGCAGGTGCCGGACCAGCTCGCCGACCGGCACGTCGTCGCCGGTGAAGTAGGCGGCCAGTTCCAGACAGCCGCCGTCGGACACCGGGACGGTCGCGCTGAATTCGACGGCCGGATGTGCCTGCAGCGCATGGTCGATCTCGGACAGCTGGACCCGTTGCCCGGCCACCTGGACCTGGTCGTCGGCCCGACCGAGGAAGACCATGTCTCCGTCGTCGAGGAGCCGGACCACGTCACCGGTGCGGTACCAGCGGCGTCCGTAGCGATCGAAGAACCTTCCCTCGTCGTCGGCGGGATCGAGGTAGCCCGGCGAGTTCTGCGGGCCGAACAGGCACAGTTCACCCTCGGTTGACTCCTTGTCCCCGTCCAGGACGAGCATCTGCATGCCGTCGTAGATCCGGCCGAGCGGCACGATCCCGTTCACCGATTTGGCCATCGACGTCTTGGGATCCCACCGGTGCCGCGACATCGTGATGGTGTTCTCGGTGGGGCCGTAGCCGTTGTCCAGGATGCCGTGATCGCAGGCCTGGGACCAGGTGATGGCATCGGCGACCCGCAGGGCGTCGCCGGCGAAGAAGCTGTATCGGATGCTCGGCAGCGAGCCGGGTGTGAGCCGGCCCATCCGGTCGGCGACGCCGATGGCACTGGGCGTCGAGTACCAGATGCTGATGCCCTTCCGGGCAATGGCACCCGGCAGATCACGCAGGTCCGGACCGGAGATGGGCGCAACGCAGGCGCCGGCACCCCAGCCGATGAACAGGTCGAACATGGCGCAGTCGAAGGCCAGGTCGAAGTACTGGGAGAAGACGTCCTGCGGACGGAAATCGTAGCGGCTGTCGTGGATGTCGCAGTAGTGCGCGATGTTGGCGTTGGTGATCTGCACACCCTTCGGCCGCCCGGTGGAGCCCGAGGTGAACATGATGTAGGCGATGTCGGAGCCGAGCACCGGGCGCGGCCCCGTCAGCGCGCGGGCCGGATCGGCCTTCACCACACCGGCCAGCGAGTCGGCGGTGCCGGCCTCGGTCAGATCAGCGGCCTCGACCAGGATCAGTGGGATGCCCGTTGTTCCACCGGCGATCCCGGTCTCGACCAGCTTGACGGCGCCGGGGGCATCGGTCAGGATGGCCCGCACCCCGGCGTCCCGCACGGCGTCGGCGTTGCGCTCGTCCGGCTGCGCGAGATGCAGGGGCACGGCAGTCCGGCCGGCGTACAGCGCAGCCAGGATGCCGAGATAGGCGGCGGAGTTCTTGGTGGCGAAGATGCCGATGGCCCCGGCCGCGTCGTCGATCGCGGCCAGGGCCGTTCCGGCCAGGGTCAGGGCGCTCTCGTGCGCTTCCCGGTAGGTGGTCTCGTGTCCGCGAACCCGCCAGGCCGGCCGGTGCTCCGAGACCGCCAGTCCGCGCAGGAATCGTCCGTACAAAGGTGCGTGGAAAGTGCTCATCGTGTGGCCCTCCGGTTCGGGTTCGAGGAAATGGGTGGGACGGACGGTCAGGCGGCGGGCTCGCGCAGCGAGGTGACCGCATCCCACAGCGTCGCCGGCGTGGCGAAGGTGGCCCTGGTCATCACCTCGTCGCAGAAGTGGATGCCGTAGCCGCCTTCCAGCGCCACCAGCAACTCGATCACCCCGAACGAGTCGAGACCGTAGTTCTGGAGATCGGTATCGGGCGTGAGTTCGTCCTCCGGCTGGAAGAACGGGACCATCGTCCTGACGATGTCCTCGAAGTGTTCGTCCCAGATCTTGTTGTCGCTCATGCTCGTGCGTCCTTTCGTTGATGGATGTCCCGGTGGATCGGGTCGTCAGGGTTGGGCGGGCGGGTGAGTCAGGCCGCGGGTGGGTGCGTCAGGCGGCGGGCCGGAGCGCGCGACGGGGTGAGGCCGCCAGGACGGTGAAGTTCCTGACGGTGCAGGGCACGCGGCTGAACAGGGCGTCCGAGCCGGCCACCACCACGTCGGTGATGTCGTGCTGCTGAAGGGTTTCGACCACGCGCGGCCATCGCACGGGCGAGGTGTAGGTGGAGAGGACCAGGTCGCGGATCTGCTCCCCGGTTCGCAGGATCTCCCCCGTCGAATCGTGGACGACGGGGATGGTGGGATCGGTGAAAGTCAGCGGGGCCAGCACATCATCGAGCGCCGCCTGCCGCAGGTCGCCGAAGATGGACGCATGCATCGGCGGCCGCATCGCATAGAGCGGAAAGCCGCCGAGGGAACGGATGTCGGCCTGGAAGGCGGCCAGGTTGTCCTCGGCGAGGGTCAGCATGAGGAACTCTTCATCGACGTAGCAGGCCATCTCGTGCCAGTGCCCGTCGGCCGTCAGCCGGTCGAGGAGCGGCTGCAGACTGGCCTTCGAGACCCGGGCGAAACTGGCCGTCACCAGACCCTGGTGATGCTCGGCGAAGTACCTCTCGCCCAGCTCGGCCAGACCGACCGTCATCGCGACGGTGTCGGCGACCGACAGGCTGCCGACGTAGGCGCACAGGGGCTTTGCCCCGAAGCTGGGACCGGCGGCGAGCAGGCGCGGCGACGGGTCCTGCCGGTCGGCCCACTGGGCCAGGGCCAGGGATCCGACCAGGAACGCCAGCTGCGCGGGAAGGGAGTAATCACCCTCGGCGTCGCGGAAGGCCGGCAGGATCCGGAATCCTGCGGCAGCGTCGGCTTCCGCGAACAGGGCGCGCGCCGACGGGTTGATCATCACGAACTTGGCCAGCTCGCCGTAGTCGGTCGGCCCCATGCCCGGGAACACCATTGCGCTGTTGGTCATGGCTCCTGCTCTTCCAGCGTTTTCGGGTTTTCTCTGCTGTTTCAGATACCGGTGCTTTGTGGAGATACCGGGTCCGCGGACCTGCAAGCGGTGCCGCGCCGCCGGTCCGACGGACCCGGTACTCATATCGTCGGTTTCCGCGCGGATGCCGAACACCCCTAGGCGCCCGCAGGGCGCCCCTACCCCCCGCCGCTGCCAGAGCTGTTGTCGGAGGCGGTATCCGGGCCCGTCCGGTCCCGCGATACCCGACGGCGGTTGACGCCGGGCGGCCGACGCGGCTGACGGTGGGTGTCAACCGGTCGGCTGACGCCGCAGTGAGCCGTTCGACGGTGTTGCGCCGGCGGCCGGGGAAGCAGAGTTGTCCTCAGCAAGCAGGGACCAGAACCCCCCCAGAACCTCTCACCAGCCCACCACCCCAAGGAGAACCTCATGAACACCACCACCACCGCCACCGCCACCAGCACCACCGCCCAGGTCAGCTGCACCATCCCCGCCGCCGCCGGACAGCTCACCGCGGTCACCAGCCCGGACAACCGGACCGCCGCCACCGCCGCCATTCACGGCCTCTGCACCGCCGCCCCCGAAGCCGGCATGTTCACCACGGTCAGTGCCTACCTCCGCAAGTCCGCCAACGCCAACGGCCGTCACACCCCCGGCTTCGACGCCGTCAGCATCATGGAGCGCCTGGGCCTGAGCGCCTACGGCCGTCGCCGGGTCGGCACCCTGAGCACCGAGGTCCGGGCACTGGCCGACCTTGCGGCCACGGTGTGCGGAGCGCCCCACCGGATCGCCCTGGCCAACCCGACCGCCGGCCTCGACGCCGTCAACACCCGCCGGGTGATGGAACTGCTCGCCGACCTGGCCGCCGCCCGCTGCACCGTCGTCATCGCCACCGACGACATCGAATGGGCCGACACCGCCGCCGACACGGTGGTCGTGCTCGTCAACGGAACCGCTGTGGCGCAGGGCAACCCGGCCGAGCTGCGCGCTCGCCACCACGGCCCCTCGACGGTCAGCTGGACCGCGGTGGACGGTGTCCACGAGCACCGCACCCGCACCCCGGGTGCCGTCGTCGCGGAGCTCGAGGCGCACTTCGGCCAGGAGGTCCACACCATCGCCGTGACCCCGCCGACCCTGACCGACGCGGTCGAGGACCTGGCCCGCACCTACGCCGTCTGATTCACCGGCCGGCCCCGGCCGACAGAGAAGAGCCTGCGGACCCGCAGCCGCCCGACGAGAACCACCCGATACGGCCCCCGTACCGCCCACCGGATCATCTCCGGTTCGCGACCGGGGGCCTTTCGGCGTCTGGTGGGTCTTCGACCGGACCCACCGAGGTGCAGCCTGGGCACTGCCGACGCCGCCTCGAACCACCGTCGATACCCCACGAAAGAGGTGGCGGTGTCAACCGAGCGGTGGACCCTGCCGTCACCGATCGGTGGTGTTATCAGGGTCACACCTGGCGAGATGCTGAGGGCAGCAGGCAATCGAGCCCACCGGCAGGTCCCACGCAATCCCTTCCAGAACGTCCCCACCACCGGAACGGAGCCACCGATGTCCACAGTCCTGAGCCGCCGGAGCACTCGTCGATCGACCAGCACGAGCACCACCACCCAGCGCGAACGCCTGGTGGTCGACCCAGCGGTGACGGACATCCCGGTGGTGGCCGGCTCCGTCACGGCCCTCTTGGGCGCCGACGCGACCGACACCGTCGACCTGCTGGCAGTCCTTGCGGCGCCCGGAGCCTTTCCGGGGCGATTCACGGTGGTGAACAGGCGATCCGGTCTGCGGTCCCGTTCGCTGACGCTGCAGACCCTGGCCGCGCCACCGGTCGTCCCCGGTCGCTTCACCACGGTCGCGTCGTTCCTGCGGCGGGCAGCGCAGACCACCGGATCACGCCAGCCCGGATTCGGCGCAGCCGACATCCTGGTCCGCCTCGGCCTGGAACCCTATGCCCGTCAACATCTGTCCGGCCTGTCCGGGGACGTTCGCCGGCTCGTCGAGATCGGTGCCGCCGTCGTCGCGGGCGTCGGCCATCGCATCGTGCTGGATCTGCGCCTGGACTCGTTGGACGCGGTCGCGGTCCGTCGGGTGATGGAGCTGCTTGCCGACGCCACCAAGGCGTGCACGGCGGTCCTGGTGGCGACCGACGACATCGGGTGGGCCGACGCGGTGGCCGCCCACGTCGTCGTGGTGGCGGCCGGCGAGGTGGTAGCGCAAGGACACCCGGCGACCATCGCGCAGCGGCGTCAGGGCATCTCGACGGTCAGCTGGATCGGACCGGACGGATTGCACGAGCACCGCACCCGCGCCCCCGGCGCCGTGGTGGCCGAGCTGGAGCTGCATTTCGGCCTCGAGGTGCACAGCATCGCCGTCGTCCCGCCATCTCTGGGCGACGTCGTTGCGGACCTGCTGAACGCCCATGGTGAATGAGAGTTGCTGCAGCAGCGGCAGACCGACCGGTCCGGCAAGGGCAGGGACAGAGATCAGCCCGGTCCCGATGAGAATCGGTACCGGGCTGATTCGTTGTCTTGATACCTCGGCTGGATCGTCCGGCTGGACAGTTCGAGTGATCAGCTCAGAGCCGGCGCCCAGGGACTGAGCGTGAGGACCCCGAGCTGGACACCACGGGTGACGGCAGCCGTGCGGTCGTCGACGTCGAGCTTCTGGTAGGCCCGCAGCAGATGGGTCTTGACGGTGGCCTCGCTGATGTAGAGCCGGCGTCCGATCGAGCTGTTCGTCATTCCCTCGGCCACCAGTCGGAGCACCTCGATCTCCCGGGCGGACAGCTTGGGCAGCGTTGGTTCCGGATGCCGCATCGACGAGACCAGGGAGGCGGCCACCGAGGGCGCCAGAACGGTGCCACCGTCGCGGGCCGAGCGGATCGATCTTGCCAACTCGCTGAGCCCGATGTCCTTCAGCAGGTAACCGGATGCTCCGGCTTCCACCGCCCGGACGATGTCCGCGTCCGTCTCGTACGTCGTCAGGATCAGCACCTTGATGTCCGGGTAGGTCGAGACGATCTCCCGGGTGGCAGTGACACCGTCGCCACCCGGCATCTGCAGGTCCATCAGTACGACGTCCGGACGGAGCGTCCGGCACAGCGTCACGCCCTGCGGACCGGACGAGGCGTCGCCGACGACCTCGAAATCGTCCTCGGTGTTCAGCATGCCGCGCAATCCTTCTCGGACGATCGGGTGGTCGTCGACCAACATGATCCTGATCATGACGTCACCGTCCCACTGACGAGTTCTGCGGAGACCCCGTCATCCGCATTCTCGTTGCCGGTATTCTCGGGGCGCTTGAGGTCGGGGTTGATCACGTCGGGCAGCCAGAGCACCACGGTGGTCCCCTCCCCGTCGCCGCTGCGCAGGGTGACGTGGCCGCCGATCTCCGCGAGCCGGCTCCGCATACCGGCCAGGCCGAAACCGCCGTCGCTCTCCTCGACCGTCGCCGCCCGAGTGGGATTGAGACCGACACCGTCGTCCTGCACGGTGATCTCGCAACCCTGCGGACCGTAGGACAGGTCGATCGACACGTGGCTCGCCCTGGCGTGCTTGCGGATGTTGCTCATCGCCTCCTGGGCCGATCGAACCGCGACCAGCTCGGTGGCCGCGGCCATCGCCCTGGCCTCACCCTGCACGGTCACCTCGACCTCGAGACCGACCTCGTCCGACAGTCGGCCGGCCAGCTTCCTGATCGCTCCGGGGAGCGATGCCCCGCGGAGCTGCGGCGGTGACATCGCGGCGACCAACGCCCTTGTCTCCCCGAGGTTGTCGGCAGCGGTGCGGGTGATGAGTTCGACGTGACGTCGCGCCTCGGCCGGAGCCTTGTCGATCTCCGACGACGCAGCGCGGCTGAGCATCACGATGCTGGTGAAGCCCTGGGCGAGCGTGTCGTGGATCTCCCTGGCCATTCGTTCCCGTTCCACCAGTGCGCCATGGGCCCGGGACAACCGGTCGTTCTCCTTCTGCGCCTTGGCCAGAGCCTCGATGAAGTCGCCGCGCTGGGTGGACTGGTCGATGATCCGTTGCACCCAGATCGACACGACGATGGCGATCGGGACGATGATCCCGACGATGATGGCCTGACCGGCCAGCTCGGATGGGTCGTTTCGCAGGGTGTAGGTCCAGATCGCCAGCGGCAGCAGGGTTTGCACCAGCAGGGTGATGATGCCGCGTCGCAGGGACTGCAGCTTGAAGCACTGCGAGGACACCACCGAGAGCAGGACGAGAGCCGACGGCTGCAACGCCACGGCCGCGATGTAGAGCGCCGAGAGAGCCAGGACGTAGGTGTTCACCTCCCGGGTGTCCCCCGTCACCGGACCGAACAGTGGCCGACCGAGCAGCAGGTAGACCGGCAGGGTCAGGACCAGCAGGATGACGGCGACACCTTCTGTCGGCCCGCTGTTGCCGGTGGCGACCGAGGTGATGGTGCCGATCAGGGTGGCGACGAAGAACACGTCCCACAGCCGACCGTCCTTCTGCCACGCGTTGGTGGAACTGGGCTGCTGGTTCATCAGACTCATGATGACGGGTTCCCCGATTCGATCAGTGATCCACGATGGACGGGAGCCGGCGGCTCCCGGTGACGGGCTGCGTGCTGCGCCCGATGAAGCGGAGGCGATGATTCCTGCTCGATGCCGGGCGACGGCTGCGGGCCCAGATCGGCGGCAGCGTCGATGATCTGCAGATCCAGCTCGTCCGCCAGCACACGCAGGCGGCGGTAGAGCACGGTGGCACCGCACTTCTCGGCCAGTTCCAGGGCCTGCCGGACGACGAGCGAGGCGGCCTCCGCCGCACCCTCCTCGGACCGGATCTCGCCGAGGGCGGCCAGGGTCAGGGCCTGTTCGTACCGGGCCCCGCAGTGCGCCAGCAGTCCGGCGGACTCGGTGAGCACGTCCGCACGGGTGGGACCGTTCAGGGCTGCGGCGAACAGCCGGAGCGAGATACCGCGCACGCGTGCGCCTCCCGATCCCGGCATCCGCAGTTGTTCACCGAGCAGCTCGAGCGCACGTTCGGGTTCGCCACGCTCGATGGCGACCGCCGACTGGACCGAGCGCACCGCGACCGCGGTCGGCAGGTCGAAGCGACCCGCGGCCAACTCGGCGGCGTGGTCGGCATCCTCCGCTGCCTCGTCGACCCAACCCAGTGCGAGTTCGGATTCGGCGCGGGCGGCCAGATAGTCGATGGCGTAGCCCGTTCCGTCCATCTGGGGCGGGACCGGGCGCCGCAGCCACTGCGCCTGCGCTGACCCGCCGGTGACGGCGGAGGCCCTGATGCCCACCGAGATCGGTTGCCCGATGGCCACTCCCCACCCGGCGTCGCTCAGCAGGTCGAAGGCTCGGTCGGCCCACTCGAGCGCGGCCACCAGATCGCCGGAGCGGAGGAAGATCTCGGCGCGGAGCCCGGTCAGCACCGCCTGCCAGTAGCCGGCAAGCCGGGCTCTGGCCTCGGAGAGGAAGACGTGGGTCCACTGGGCGGCCGTGCGCAGTCGGTCTGCCAGCACCAGGGTTCGCAGCGCCAGCACGATGGGTTCGAACGTCTCGTCGTCGATCGGCAGGTTGGCCAGCACCTGTTCGGCGTGGCCGATCACCAGATCGTCGGCGCCGACGCGTTGGGTGTGATCGAAGGCGGCCACGGCGATCAGGCCGAACCGACCCGGCTGGGCCCCAGATCCCAGCAGCAGTTTCGTGTCGACCGGAGGTTGGACCAGCAGGTCGAGATCGGCGCGGAGACAGGAGAACCACTCGGCTGCCGACGGTAGGGACGCCCCGTGCACCAGGATCAGGGCGGCGAGATCCGCGGTCCCCTGCTCGCCGAGGGAATCGGCTGTGACCACCGCGCCGGCGACGCGGTCGGCGTCGGCGAATCGCCCGCACCAGGTCAGCCAGCGGACGAGGCAAACGGCATCGGTCCCGTCCAGCCGACCGGCGTCGACGCTCTGCAGCAGGTCGTCGAGGTGTGCCGCCGCCCGGGACGGATCGGACCGCCACTGCAGCCGGACCAGATCGACGGTCAGTGCTGTCTTCTGGGCCGGCTCCTCCGCCTTGGCCACCGCGAGGTCCAGCAGGCCGGCGGCCTGGTCGGAGTCGTAGTCTTCCTCGGCCTGGCGGGCGGCTTCGGTGAACGCGTCGATGCTCCACGGCTCCGGCACCGCGTGGCGGTCCGCCTGGTCGACGCCGCCCTGGGCGCTCAGCACTCGTGAGGCCCGGAGCCGCAGGTCGAAGCGCACCTGGTCCGGCGTGTTCCAGAGCACCACTGGCCGTGCACTTCTCAGGAGCAGCCCGGACCCGACCAGGCCGGTGGCCTCGAGTGCGGCCAGCCGCTCCTGCGCATGTTCCAGATCGCACGGCAGCACCTTCGCGACCTGGTGGGCGTCGGCCCGATCCCCCAGCACAGCGGCCGCCTGGGCGACGGCCGTCGTCTTGTCGTCCCACCGCATGCAGATGGCCAGCACCGCACCCCGGAAGGACGGCCCGGCGGCGGGTTCGTCGATGTCCGGGACCGTGCCGGCGCTCTCGGGAGCGACGTGGTCGTCCAACAGGGCGCGGACCAGCAGCGGGGCACCACCGGTCTGCGCCTGGTAGTACCGAGCGAGGTCGTCGATCAGCTCCGGTTCGTAGTACTCCCCGAGAATGCCGGCGATGTCCTCGATCTCCAGTGGCCGCAGGTCGATCCCGGAATACCCGGCGTGCCGGCCGATCTCGGCGCGGAGCACCGGATGGGTGGGGACGACCATGGCATCCTCGGTGAAGACGATCATCACCTGACCGGACGTGAGGCGCCGCAACAGCTGCATCAGCACCTGCAATGACATGCAGTCCATGTGCTGCAGGTCGTCGATCGAGAGGACGACCGAACCAAGACCGGCCAGATCCGAGAGCAGGGCGGCGACCTGATCGGCGAGCAGCGCCGCGTCCTGCAGCAGCGAACGCGGGTGCGTACAGGTCCCGTAGGTGGGCTGGGCCGCGATGACGCTGACCGACGCGGACAGGTGCTCGCGGATCTCCTCCGGGATGCCCGGACGGTCCAGCAGCTGGGCGAACGAACCCAGCGGCCGGTCGCGGTCGCCGGGCCGGGCCACTGCCGACAGCACGAGTGCGCCGGAATCGGCCGCCTGCTGGCAGAAGGCCGTCAGCAGCTCGGTTTTCCCGATGGCGACGGCGCCGCTGACGCAGACCACCTGCGGCCTGCCCCGCTCGCATTCGTCGAGGAGGTGGAGCAGATAGCTCTCTTCACTGCTTCGACTGCTGTTGAGCACCATGTGTACCCCAGAGTGAGATCGATGGGTGGATTCGCTTCCGGCACGAGACGACGAACACCTTCGTCGCAGACTTCTTTCCAAGCAGGCTAGGGATACCGAACCCGCAGGTAGAACCCTTGGCGCCCCCCTAGAACCCCGATGGCTGTGAATCCGTCACATGTCTTCGTGAAGTCCTCATGCCCATAGCGCCACCTGGGGGAATTCAGGGGTTGGGGTGACCCGGAAACAGACCTAGCTTTTGACGTGGAACAAGAAGTCGACGCACCGGGAGGCACCACGCATGACCGAGCCCCGATCCACCACTCCATCCACGGAACGCCTTGTCGATGCGCTGCGCGCGTCGGTCAAGGAGACCGAACGGCTCCGCGAGCAGAACAAGGTGCTGCAGAGCAAGGACCGGGACCCGGTGGCCATCGTGGGTTGGGGCTGCCGATTCCCGGGTGGCATCGCCTCCCCCGCACAGCTGTGGGACCTGGTCGCCGGCGGCAACGACGCGATCACCCCGTTCCCGACCGATCGTGGTTGGGACGTCGAGGGTCTCTACGATCCGGACCCGGCCGTCTCCGGCAAGACCTATTCGGTGCACGGCGGATTCCTGGCCGGCGTCGGCAATTTCGACGCCGGCTTCTTCGGGATCTCCCCCCGCGAGGCCCTGGCGATGGATCCCCAGCACCGGCTGCTGTTGGAAACATCCTGGGAGGCAATCGAATCGGCCGGTATCGAGCCGGCCACCCTGCGCGGTTCCAACACCGGCGTGTTCGCCGGAGTGATGTACCACGACTACGGCAGTGGCGCGGACCGCGTCGCGGCCGGCGTCGAAGGCCTGCTCGGAGTAGGCGGATCCATTGCCTCCGGGCGGGTCTCGTACACGCTGGGACTGCAGGGCCCGGCCGTCACGGTCGACACCGCCTGCTCCTCCTCCCTGGTCGCGGTGCACCAGGCCGCCTCCGCACTACGCGCCGGCGAGTGCTCGCTTGCCCTGGCCGGCGGCGTCACCGTGATGGCGACCCCGGACACCTTCGTCGACTTCTCCCGTCAGCGCGGCCTGGCCGCCGACGGTCGTTGCAAGGCGTTCTCCGATGACGCGGACGGCACCGGTTGGGCCGAGGGTGCTGGAATGCTGCTGCTGGAACGGCTTTCCGATGCGCAGCGGCTGGGACACCCCGTACTGGCCGTCATTCGTGGGTCGGCCATCAACCAGGACGGCGCATCCAACGGACTGACCGCGCCGAACGGTCCGGCCCAGCGACGCGTCATCCGCGCGGCGCTGTCCTCCGCACGCATCGGCGCCGACCAGGTCGACCTGATCGAGGCGCACGGCACCGGCACGGCCCTGGGTGATCCCATCGAGGCGCAGGCACTGCTGGCCACCTATGGACAGCGCGACGCCGGCCAGATCCCCGCCTACCTCGGGTCTTTCAAGTCCAACATCGGCCACTCCCAGGCCGCAGCCGGGGTCGGCGGGATCATCAAGATGGTGCAGGCCATGCGGCACGGCATGATGCCGCCGACGCTGCACGCCGGCACCCCCTCCAAGAAGATCGACTGGACGGCCGGGCAGGTCGAACTCCTGACGCAGGCGCGGGAGTGGCCGGCGGTGGATCGTCCGCGGCGGGCTGCGGTGTCCTCGTTCGGTATTTCCGGGACGAATGCGCATGTGATCCTGGAGGAGTTCGCCGCGGCCTCTGCCGGCTCTGTCGCTGCGGTGCCTTCCGCTGCTGGGTCGGATTCCGCGGCGGATTCGCCGGTGCCGGTGGTGTTGTCGGCGCGGTCGGCGGCGGCGTTGGCGGGTCAGGCCGGCCGACTGTTGGACTTTCTCGCGGCCACTGCTTCGTCTTCCGGGTCGGTTCCGTCGTTGTCGGCGGTGGCCGGTGGGGTGTGGGGTCGTTCCCGGTTCGATCACCGCGCGGTGGTGGTGGGGTCCTCCCACGCCGAGGTGATCTCCGGGTTGCAGGCGATCGCCGAGGCCCGGCCGTCCGGGACGGTGGTGTCCGGTGCGGTCGGTCGCGGCGGGTCAGAGGTCGGGGTGGTGTTCACCGGTCAGGGTGCGCAGCGGGTTGGGATGTGCGCTGGTCTGTACGAGGCATATCCGGTGTTCGCGGCGGCGTTCGATCAGGCCGTCGCCGCCATCGATGCCGCTGCTACGTCTGACAAGTCATGGATTGGACTGCGGTCGGTGGTGTTCGCCGAACCCGGATCCGCTGCAGCCGCTCTGCTGGATCGGACCCGGTACACCCAGCCCGCGTTGTTCGCGGTGGAGTCGGCGCTGTTCGCCTTGACCGCCTCGTTCGGGCTGACCCCCGCGGTGGTGGCGGGCCATTCGGTGGGGGAGATCACCGCCGCCCACGTCGCCGGGGTGCTCACCCTGGAAGATGCGGCGTTGCTGGTCGTCACCCGCGGTGCGTTGATGGATGCGCTGCCCGCCGGTGGTGGGATGGCCGCCATCGGAACCGACGAAACCACCGTCCAGGAAATTCTCAGTGCGCACCAGGGGGTGGAGGTCGCGGCGGTCAACTCGCCGACGTCCACCGTCATCTCCGGCTACATCGAAACCGTGCAGCAGCTGGTCGCACTTTTGACTGGCCGCGGGGTCCGGTGCAAGCAGCTGACGGTCTCCCACGCGTTCCACAGTGCGTTGATGGTGCCGATGCTCGCGGAGTTCGAGCAGGCGTTGAGCAGCATCGAGTTCGGGGTGCAACGCTTCCCGATCGTGTCCGGGGTGACCGGAAAGGTCGCCGAACCCGGATTGCTGCAAACCGCGCGGTACTGGGCCGATCATGTGCGGGCGGCGGTGCGGTTCGCCGACACCGTCACCACCATCGCCGGTCTCGGTGTCGCCGCCATCGTGGAGGTCGGACCCGATGCGGCGTTGACCGCCCCCACCCAGGACACCCTCGACGCGAGCACGACCAGCAGCACAACCAGCACGATCACCGTGGTCGGGCTGCAGCGCCGCGACCGCGACCAGCCCACCACGTTCCTCACCGGGCTGGCGCAGCTGCTCACCATCGGCGCACCCATCGACTTCACCCAGCTCCTGGACACCACCACCCGTGTCGCCGACCTACCCACCTACGCCTTCGACCACCACCGGTTCTGGCTGATGCCGGCGGCGCTCAAGGGCGACGTGTCGGCGGCCGGCCTCGACGAATCGACCCATCCCCTGCTCGCGGCCGTGACGCGGTCGGCGGACGGCACCGGAATGGTGTTCAGCGGGCGCCTTTCGCTGTCCGCGCACCCGTGGTTGGCGGACCACCGCATCGGCGACACCGCCGTTCTTCCGGCCGCTGCGCTCCTCGATCTGGCTGCCCACTGCGGCGCCTGCCTGGACCAGGACCAGCTCGTCGAGCTGACCGTCATCGCCCCGCTCACCATTCCCGAGACCGGACACGTCGACCTGCAGGTGCTCGTCGGCCAGGCCGCCGACCGCGGGTCCTTCGGCTTGAGCGTCTTCTCCCGTCCCCAGGGGACGCAGGAGTGGACCACCAACGCGCAGGGCACGCTGGCCGCAACCGGGACCACGTTCCCGGCAGTTCCGCCGGCCCTGGATGTGTGGCCACCCACCGACGCCGTTGCTCTCGACCTCTCCGGCCACTACGACGATCTCGCCGCATCGGGCCTGAACTACGGACCGGTCTTCTGCAATCTGATCCGCGCCTGGCGTGCATCGGACGGGTCGCTGACTGCGGACCTCGATCTGGGGCCCGGACCCGACATCGATGGCTTCAGCGTGCATCCCGCCCTGTTGGATGCGGCGTTCCACGTCCTGCCGCTCGCCGACAGCGAGGATTCCTCCACCACCGGAACGGTGGTTCCGTTCGCCTTCGAGGAGGTCGTCGTCCACGTCGGGGCCGCGGTCTCTCGTCAGGCGAGGGTTCGGATCAGCCGGGAGAACAATTCCACCCGGCTGGAACTGACCTCCGCCAGCGGCGAGCGGCTGGTGTCCATCGGCGTGATCGCTGCCCGTCCGCTGCCGGCGGGCGATCTCGCCGGACCGGCGAAGGGGCTTTTCCACGTCGAGTGGCGTTCCGCCCCTGCAGATGTCGACCCGGCGCAGGTCACCACCGCGCTGTGGACGCCGGGCGGCCTACCGGTCGCCGCCTGGACCACCGCCCTGAGCGCCGTCGGCTCATTTGTCCAGCACCACACCGAACTGTCGGAGCTGGTGCAGGCGCATCCGGCGTTCGCCGTCCTGCCCGCGCTGTCGCTGGACGAGGACTCGGTCGGCCCGTCGGCCTCCGCGATCCTGGCTCGGACCGCTGAAACCCTTGGTGCGCTGCAGGAGTGGCTGGCCGACCCGGCCACCACCGGCACGCACCTGCTGATCGTGACCCGCGGTGCCGAACACGTCCAGGCCGCCGAGAAGGTCCAGCAACAGCTCGATCTCGAGCGGGCCGGACTCCCCGGCCTGGTGCGCGTCGCCCAGGCCGAGAACCCCGGTCGCATCAGCCTCGTCGACCTGGACCCCGACACCGCGGATCCGGCCACCGCAGTCGCCGCTCTGCTGGCCGGCTGGTCCGGCAGCGAACCCGAGCAGGCTTTCCGGGACGGCGGCCTCTGGGTTCCCCGACTCGTCCTCACCCGCACCGACATCACCGCGGACAACGGCGTGCTGGCAGGCGTCGACCTGACCGCCCGCACCGTGGTGATCACCGGCGGAACCGGTCAACTCGGCGCGCTGACCGCTCGTCACCTGGCCGCCTCCGGTGCCGCCCACCTGCTGCTGATCTCCCGACGCGGCGAGACCGCCCCTGGCGCAGCGGAACTCGACTCCGGCCTGCACGCCCTCGGCGCCACCGTGACCTTCAGTTCGGTCGACCTCACCGACGCCGCGGCGCTGTCCGCACTGTTCGGCGCGATGGCCGCTCCGCTGGGGGCGATCGTGCACACCGCCGGTGTGCTCGCCGACGCCACCCTTCCCGGAACCACCCCAGCCCATCTGGAAACGGTGTTCGGGCCGAAGGTCGCAGCCACACTGGCGCTCCAGCAGGCCGCCCCCGGCACGCCTCTGGTGCTCTTCAGTTCCGTCGCCGGCACCATGGGCAATGCCGGGCAGGCCGCCTACGCGGCCGCCAACAGCTGGCTGGATTCCCTTGCCGCGCAACAGGCTGCCGACGGTCTACCGACCCTGGCGCTGGCCTGGGGCCCCTGGCAGCCGAGCGAGCCGGCATCCTTATCGCCATCGACGAGCCAGTCACCCACATCGTCGCGGACGATCACGAACAGCGGAATGACTACCCACGTCGACACCGAATCCATGTCGGCCGGCGGCATTCTTCCGCTGACCGCCGAGCACGGTGTTGCCCTGCTGGCCCACACCCTGGCCCACCACGTCGGAGCGCAGGCTCCGGTCAGTCTGCGAGCCCATTCCCTTCCGTCCACCTCCCCGTTGCTGTCGGTGCTGGCGCCCGCCGCCCGCAAGCCCAAAGGCAGTCGAACGGGTCTGGCCGAGCACCTCACCACCATCGATCGCGAGGCCCAGCGCGACTTCCTCGTCACGGTGGTCGCCGAGCAGGTCGCCTCCGTGCTGCACTACGCGGACCCGACCGGCATCGATCCCGAACAGTCCTTCACCGAGCTCGGTTTCGATTCGCTGACGGCCCTGGAACTGCGGAACTCCCTGGCGACCGTCACGACGCTGACGCTGCCCGCCACCCTGGTCTTCGACTACCCGACGTGTGCTGCCGTCAGCGATCACCTGCTGGATCTGCTCGTCGAGAGCGTTCCGGTGGCCACCGTGCCGGCCGCGGTGGCCGGCCCCCGCACGGCCGACGATGTGGTCGCCATCATCGGCTGGGGGTGCCGCTACCCCGGAGGGGTCAGCACGCCCGCCGGTCTGTGGGATCTGGTCGCCGACGGAGCGGACGGCGTCTCCGGCTTTCCGACCAACCGCGGCTGGGACATCGCCGGTATCTACGACCCCGACCCCAGCGTCTCGGGCAAGACCTACTCGACCCAGGGTGGTTTCCTGCAGGACGTCGGCGAATTCGATGCCGGCTTCTTCGGGATCTCCCCGCGGGAGGCCCTGGCGATGGACCCGCAGCACCGCCTGCTACTGGAGACCTCCTGGGAGGCCATCGAATCGGCCGGTATCGTGCCGGCCACCCTGCGTGGCTCGTCGACCGGGGTGTACGCCGGCGTGATGTACGGCGACTACGGCACGGGTGCCGATCGGGCGGCCGCCGGCGTCGAGGGTCTCCTCGGAGTCAGCGGATCCATTGCCTCCGGACGGGTCTCGTACACCCTCGGGCTGCAGGGCCCGGCGGTCACCGTCGACACTGCATGCTCGTCCTCCCTGGTCGCCGTCCACCAGGCCGCGGCCGCGATCCGCAACGGGGAGTGCAGCTTTGCCCTGGCCGGCGGTGTCACCGTGATGGCCACCCCGGACACGTTCATCGACTTCTCCCGGCAGCGTGGTCTGGCCGCCGATGGTCGTTGCAAGGCCTTCTCCGCCGACGCCGACGGTACCGGTTGGGCGGAGGGCGTCGGGATGCTGCTGCTGGAGCGGCTTTCCGACGCCGAACGCCTGGGACACCCTGTCCTGGCGGTCATCCGAGGTTCGGCCATCAACCAGGACGGCGCGTCGAACGGCCTGACCGCTCCCAACGGACCCGCGCAGCAGAAGGTCATCCGCACCGCGCTCGAGGCCGCCCGGCTGACGGCGGCCGACGTGGACCTCATCGAGGCGCACGGCACCGGCACCGCGCTGGGCGACCCGATCGAGGCGCAGGCATTGCTGGCGACCTACGGACAGCGCGGTGAAGGCCTGACACCGGCCTACCTCGGCTCGTTGAAGTCGAACATCGGTCACTCCCAGGCGGCCGCGGGCGTCGGCGGAATCATCAAGATGGTGCAGGCGATGCGGCACGGCGTGATGCCGGCGACGCTGCACGCCGAGCGGCCGTCGGACAAGATCGACTGGACCGCCGGGAGCGTCACACTGCTGACGCAGCAACGGGAGTGGCCGACCCTGGATCGACCGCGGCGCGCCGCAGTCTCCTCCTTCGGCATCTCCGGAACCAATGCGCACATCATCCTCGAGCAACCGGCTCCCTCGACCGTGGAGGTTCCGGCGACGGCGCCGACCACCCAGGACGACCTGTTGCCCTGGGTGCTCTCGGCCAGGTCCGAGGACGCACTGAACGGTCAGGCCGCACGCTTGGCCGACCAGCTGGCAGACGGGGGCCGGCTGGTCGGTCCGGACATCGCCGCGACCCTGTGGCGGCGCTCGCGGTTCGAGCACCGCGCAGTGATTGTCGCCGGGTCCACCGATCAACGAATTGCTGCGCTGCAGGCCTTCTCGGCCGACCAGCCAACGTCTTCAGTAGTCACCGGAACGGCCGGCCGGAAGTTCGCCGGTCTCGGGGTGGTGTTCACCGGTCAGGGTGCGCAGTGGGTCGGGATGTGCGCTGGTCTGTACGAGGCGCATCCGGTGTTCGCGGCGGCGTTCGACGCTGCTGCTGCCGCGGTCGATGCGGCTGCTGCGTCCGACAAGTCGTGGGTCGGGTTGAAGTCGGTGGTGTTCGCCGAACCGGGTTCCGCCGCAGCCGCACTGCTGGATCGGACCCGGTACACCCAGCCCGCGTTGTTCGCGGTGGAGACGGCGCTGTTCGCCTTGACCGCCTCGTTCGGGTTGACCCCCGCGGTGGTGGCGGGGCATTCGGTGGGGGAGATCACCGCCGCCCACGTCGCCGGGGTCCTCACCCTGGAAGATGCGGCGTTGCTGGTCGTCACCCGCGGTGCGTTGATGGATGCGCTGCCCGCCGGTGGCGGGATGGCCGCCCTCGGCACCGACGAGCAGACCGTCCAGCAGATCCTCGCCGACTATGCCGGGGTGGAGGTGGCGGCGGTCAACTCCCCGACCTCGACGGTCATCTCCGGCGACATCGAAACCGTGCAGCAGCTGGTGCAGGTGTTCACCGGCCGCGGGGTCCGCTGCAAGCAGCTGACCGTCTCCCACGCGTTCCATTCCGCGTTGATGGTGCCGATGCTCGCCGAGTTCGAGGAGGCGTTGAGCAGCATCGAGTTCGGGGTGCAACGCTTCCCGATCGTGTCCGGGGTGACCGGAAAGGTCGCCGAACCCGGACTGCTGCAAACCGCGCGGTACTGGGCTGAGCATGTGCGGGCGGCGGTGCGGTTCGCCGACACCGTCACCACCATCGCCGGTCTCGGTGTCGCCGCCATCGTGGAGGTCGGACCCGATTCGGCGTTGACCGCCCCCACCCAGGACACCCTCGACGCGAGCACGACCAGCAGCATCACCAGCACGATCACCGTGGTCGGGCTGCAGCGCCGCGACCGCGACCAGCCCACCACGTTCCTCACCGGGCTGGCGCAGCTGCTCACCATCGGCGCACCCATCGACTTCACCCAACTCCTGGCCGGAGGGAACCACGTCGAACTGCCCACCTACGCCTTCGACCACCAGAACTACTGGCTGCTCCCGAGTACCAGAGTCGGCGACGTGCAGGCGGCCGGGTTGGACGGCACCACCCATCCCCTGCTGGCCGCATCGTGGCAGCACGCCGGGACCGGGGCGACCACTCACACCGGAAAGCTCTCCACCACCAGCCATCCGTGGCTCGCCGACCACCAGATCGGCGACACCGTGATCCTGCCGGCGACCGCGCTGATCGATCTGGCCATCCACGCCGGTGACGCCATCGGTGCGCCCCACCTCGCCGAGCTCACCACCACCACGCCGCTCGTGATCCCGGCCACCGGCCGCACCACGGTGCAGGTGACCACCACCCCGGTCGACCCGGAAACGTCGACGGTCACCATTCACTCGCGGCCGGACGGTGCCACCGGTTGGACACTGCACGCCCAGGGCTCGCTGTCCGGCCAGTCGGCGAAAGCCGTTGTGAACGAGCAGGTCTGGCCACCCGTCGGCGCCGTGACCATCGACCTCGCCGACCACTACGCCGATCTCGCGTCGACCGGCCTGAACTACGGACCCACGTTCAGCAACCTGACGAGTGCCTGGCGCACACCAGACGGCGACATCCACGGTGAGCTGGCCCTACCCGACGGCATCACCAGCGCCGGGCACACCATCCATCCGGCCCTGCTCGACGCCGCACTCCACACCATCCCGCTGGCCGGCGCCACCGAGTGCCCGAACGAGAGCCCGAACGAGGGCCCCCACGAGACCGACACCACCAGCGGCCCGACCGTGCCGTTCTCGTTCGCCGACGTCGAGGTGCATTCCCTCGACGCCACCGTCGCCCGCGTCCACCTGAGCCGGACCGCCGACGGGAACTACTCGCTGCGGCTGACCAACCAGGACGGAACGGGGCTGGCCACGATCGGCCGCGTCACCCTGCGCTCGCTGCCCAGCGAGGCCATCGCGGCCCCCGCCATCGACTCCGTCCTGGACCGGTCGCTGTTCGTGCCGTCCTGGAACCCGCTGCCCCCCAGCACCTCCTGCCGCGAATTGCCGACCGATCGGGTGGCGGTGCTGACCGACGTTCCGCTGGACCCAGCGGCCGTCGGTGCGCCGGGAGCCCGACTGTTCGCCGACGCCGCCGACCTGGACGCCGCCACGATCGACGCGCTCCTGATACCGGTCGGCAGCCGTTCGGTGAGCACCGACGACCCGGCCGCGGTCCTGGCCGAGTCGGCTCGGGTCCTGGACCTCCTGCAGCGCCTGCTGGCTCACCAGAGTCTCGCCGCCACCCTGTTGGTCTTCCTCACTTCCGGCGCGGTGGCCGCCGCGACGTCCGACACCATCACCGATCTGCCGGGGGCCACCGCGGCCGGTCTGATCCGGTCGGCCCAGTCGGAGAACCCCGGTCGAATCCTCCTGGTGGACCTGGACGCCCAGGGCACCTCGCCAGCGTCCCTCGCGGCCGCCGTCGACTGCGACGAACCACAGGTCGCCATCCGCGGCGGTCAGCTGCGGACCCCTCGCCTTGCGGTGGCACGAGCCGGCCTCCAGCCACCCGCCGACACCACCCACTGGCGTCTCGGCGGAGCGAAATCAGGGACCATCGAGGCGATGACGCTCGTCCCCTGCGTCGAGGGCGTCCGGCCGCTGGTCGGCGACGAGATCCGCATCTCGGTCCGCGCAGCGGGCGTCAACTTCCGCGATGTGATGAATGTGCTCGACATGTACCCGGGTGACGCCGGCTGGCTCGGCTTGGAATGTGCCGGTGTCGTCATCGAGATCGGGCCGGACGTCACCGATCTGCTGCCCGGCGACCGTGTCCTGGGGATCACCCGCTCGGAAGCCTTTGCCACCTCGGCCATCTGCGAACGCAACATGGCTGCCCGGATGCCGAACGGCTGGACGTTCGCGCAGGCCGCCGCTGCTCCGCTGGTCTTCCTGACCGCCTACTACGCGCTGGTGGATCTGGCCGCCCTGCAGCCGCGGGAGCGGATCCTGGTGCACGCCGCCGCCGGCGGTGTCGGGATGGCTGCGGTCCAACTCGCACAGCACCTGGGCGCGCAGGTCTACGCCACCGCCAGCCCCGGCAAGTGGGACGTCGTCCAGGGTGCGGGTATCAGCCCGACCCGGCTCGCCAACTCGCGCAACCTGGACTTCGAGTCGGAGTTCCTGGCCGAGACATCCGGCAGCGGAATGGATGTGGTGCTGGACTCGCTGGCCGGCGACTTCGTCGACGCCTCGCTCCGGCTGCTGCCCGCCGGTGGCCGGTTCATCGAGATGGGCAAGACCGACGTGCGCAAGCCTGCGGACGTCGCCGCGACGCATCCCGGTGTGGCCTACCGCGCCTTCGACCTGATCGAGGCCGGACCGGTCCGGACCCAGGAGATGCTGCTGGACCTGCTGGCCCTCTTCGAGTCCGGTGCACTGCAGCCCCTACCGCTGACCTGCTGGGATGTGCGTCAGGCGCCGGAGGCCTTCCGTTTCGTCGGACAGGCCCGTCATGTGGGCAAGGTCGCCCTCACCCTGCCGCGAGCCGTCGAGGCCACCGGCACCGTACTGATCACCGGTGGTACCGGCGCGCTGGGGGCACTGACCGCCCGACACCTGGCCGGAGGCGGAGTCCGGCACCTGCTCCTGACCTCTCGCCGCGGGGCCGACGCCCCTGGAGCAGACGAGCTGCGCACCGAACTGGAAACCCTCGGCGCTGCAGTGCAGTTCGTCGCCGCCGACCTGACCGACCCGCAGTCGGTCGAGCGGCTGATCGGCTCGGTACCGGCCGCCCACCCGCTGACAGCGGTGATCCACAGCGCCGGCCTGCTCGACGACGGCGTCATCGCCACCCTGGACCCGGTCCGGCTGCAGCGGGTGTTCGCGCCCAAGGTCGACGCCGTGGCGAACCTCGAGAACGCCACCCGCGGTCTTGATCTCGCCGACTTCGTGGTGTTCTCCTCCGCAGCCGGGGTTCTGGGCAACCCGGGCCAGGGCAACTACGCGGCGGCCAACTCCTACCTGGACGCATCCATGGTCCGACGGGCAAGGGCCGGTCTGCCGGGTCGGTCCATCGCCTGGGGTCTCTGGGCCGGCGAGCACGGGATGAGCGGCGATCTGTCCGCCGAGGACACCGCGCGCCTGACCAGGGCCGGTTTCCCGCCCATCCGCAGCGACGAAGGCCTGTCGCTCCTCGACCTGTCCGCCCGGATCGCCGACGCCGGGGTGGTCGCCATGCACATCGACGCCGCGGCGCTGGCCGGCCAGGGCGACATGGTGCCGCCGATCCTGCGCGGTCTCCTGTCCGGCACCGCCCGTCGTCGAATCGTCGCCGCCGCGGGTGCCGATGCAGCGACCGGACTGGCCGCCAAGCTCCGCACGCTCGACACCGCCGCCCGCAGCGCCACTCTCGTCGAACTCCTGCGGACCGAGGCCGCCACCGTCCTCGGCTATCCCGACCCGTCTGCGCTCGATGCCGAGACGACCTTCAAGGACATCGGTTTCGACTCGCTCACCTCGATCGAACTGCGGAACCGGCTGAACACGGCCACCGGACTGCGACTGCCCGCGACGCTCGTCTTCGACTACCCGAGCATCCCGGCGATGGCCGACTTCCTGCTGGCCGAGCTCCTCGGCGGCGAGACCGGCGACGAGCCGGACGTCCCCAGGGTGGAACGGATCAACACCGGCGACGACCCGATCGTCATCGTCGGGATGTCCTGCCGCTTCCCCGGCGGAGCCGACAACCCCGACAAGTTCTGGGATCTGGTGTCCTCGGGCCGCCACAGCCTGACCACCTTCCCGACCGACCGCGGCTGGGACGTCGAAGGCCTCTACGACCCGACCGGTCAGACGCCGGGCACGTCCTACGTCAACCAGGGATCGTTCCTGCACGACGCCGGCCAGTTCGACGCGGCCTTCTTCGGCATCTCGCCCCGCGAGGCGCTCGCGATGGACCCGCAGCAACGACTCCTGCTGGAAAGCTCCTGGGAGGCCTGCGAAGCCGCCGGCATCGACCCGGCCACCCTCCGCGGTACCAGGACGGGCGTCTACGTCGGGTCGATCTACAGCGACTACGCCTCGCAGTTGGTGGCGGGCCCGCCAGAGGGCGTCGACGCCTTCATGGGCACCGGCACGTCCGGCGGGGTGCTCTCCGGCCGGGTGTCCTACGCCCTGGGTCTGCACGGCCCGGCCATGACGGTCGACACCGCCTGTTCCTCGTCGCTGGTCGCGTTGCACCTGGCCGCGCAGTCCCTGCGGTCCGGTGAGTGCGACCTGGCGCTGGCCGGCGGTGTGACGGTGATGGCGCTGCCGAACACCTTCATCGACTTCTCCCTCCAGCACGGTCTCGCCCCCGACGCCCGGTGCAAGCCGTTCGGTGCCGGCGCCGACGGCACCGCCTGGGGTGAGGGCGTGGGAATGCTCATGCTGCAACGCCTCTCGGACGCCACCCGGCAGGGTCACCAGGTGCTCGCCGTCCTGCGCGGTTCCGCCGTCAACCAGGACGGGGCCTCCAACGGACTGACCGCCCCCAACGGCCCGAGCCAGCAGCGGGTGATCCGCGACGCCCTCGCGTCGGCCGGGCTGTCGCCGTCCGAGGTGGACGTCGTCGAGGCACACGGCACCGGTACGGCGTTGGGCGACCCGATCGAGGCGCAGGCCCTGATCGCGACCTACGGACAGCGGGACCCCGACGGCGCCCCGGTGCTGATCGGCTCGCTGAAGTCGAACATCGGGCACACCCAGGCCGCCGCCGGGGTGGCCGGCGTGATCAAGATGGTGCACGCCATGAGGTACGGCGTGGTGCCGGCCACTTTGCACGTCACCGAGCCGTCCGAGCACGTCGACTGGACCGCCGGACACGTCCGGGTCGCCACCGAGTCCACCCCCTGGGCGACCACCGGACGCCCACGCCGGTCCGCGGTCTCCTCCTTCGGATTCAGCGGCACCAACGCCCACGTCATCCTGGAAGCTGCTCCCCCGCAGGCGATCGAGCCGGCGGTCGTCGACGATGCACCCATCGTCTGGACGCTCTCGGCACGGTCGGAGGCGGCACTGCGCCACCAGGCCGGCCGCCTGCTGGACCACCTGGTCCTCGAGTCCCCGTCACCTCGCGACGTGGCGGCCACGCTGACGGCGCGCCACCGCTTCGACCACCGCGCCGTGCTGCACGGTCGCACTGCGCGGGAACTCACCGACCAGCTGGCTCGACTGGTGTCCGGCGACTGCGACCTGGCCGGCCGGACCAGGCGCGGCGGGACTGCCGTGATGTTCACCGGTCAGGGCGCCCAGCGGATCGGCATGGGCCGCGACCTCTATGCCACCTTCGACGTCTACGCGACAGCGTTCGACAAGGCCTGCGCGGCCCTGGATCACGCCGCCGGTGTTGATTCCACCGCCATCGACGACGCCACCACCGCCCGCCCGTCGCTGCGCGACATCGTCTTCGCAGAGCCCGGCTCCGCGGAGGCAGACCTGCTCGACCGCACCGACTTCACCCAGCCGGCGCTGTTCGCGGTGGAGACCGCGCTGTACCGGTTGGCGCAGTCCTTCGGGCTGGCCCCGACCGTGCTCGCCGGCCACTCGGTCGGCGAGATCACCGCGGCCCACGTCGCCGGCGTGCTGTCGCTGGCAGACGCCGCGACGCTGGTCACCGCGCGCGGTGCGCTGATGGCGGCAATGCCCTCCGGCGGCGCCATGGCTGCCATCGGCACCGGCGAAGCAGCCGTGGCCCAGGCTGTCTCGGCACATCTGGCGCAGCACCCTGGCACGTCGCTGGACATCGCAGCCGTCAACGCCCCGGAGTCGGTGGTCATCTCCGGTGACGCCGACGCGGTCGACGCCCTGGTCTCCGAGTTCGGTGGACACGGGTTCCGCACCAAGGCCCTGACCGTCTCGCACGCGTTCCACTCGTCGCGGATGGAGGGCATGCTGGAGGATTTCGAGTCCCGGATCACCGACCTCACCTTCGGCGAGCAGCAGATTCCGGTCGTCTCCGACGTCACCGGGGAGATCGCCGAACCCGGTGTGCTGCAAACCGCGTCGTACTGGGTGTCCCACATCCGGGCGGCAGTCCGGTTCGTCGACAGCGTGAAGACCCTGGCTTCGGCGCAGGTCTCGCTCATCATCGAGATCGGACCGGATGCCGCCCTCGTCGGCCCGGCCATCGACACGCTGGACAGCCTTGACCTGTCTGCGGACGACTATCCCGTGGTCACCGGCAGCCTGCGCCGGCAGACCGACGAGGTGTGCGGCTTCCTCGCGGCCATGGCCCGGGCCCACATCACCGGCCAGTCCATCGATTTCGCCGGCTTCGCGGGTCGCGGCCGGCAGGTCACCCTGCCCACCTACGCGTTCTCCCACGAGCACTACTGGCTCGACGACCTGCGCAACCCCCACGAGCGGACAGGTCCGGCCCTCGGATCCGACGAGGCCGAGTTCTGGGCGGCAGTCCAGGACGACGACCTCGAATCGGTCGGCCGGACGCTGGCGATGGACGGCGACGCCCGGCAGAAGATGGCAGAGGTGTTGCCGTGGTTGGCCTCCTGGCGCCGCGCGCGTCAGAGCGGCGACCAGTCCCGCGGTGCGTACGTCACGGGTTGGAAGCGGATCAGCGCTCCTTCGGCCCGACCGTTGCACAGCGCCTGGTTCCTGCTGACGGTCGGTGCCGCTCCGGCGTCGATCCTCACCGAATCCCTCCGGGCCCGGGGTGCTCTACCCCTCCCGGTCGTCTTGCCGGACAACGGGAAGCCGACCGCCGACGCTGTCCGTGCCGCCTTCTCTGCGGCCCTGACCCGTGCGGCGCTCGGCATTGCCGATGTCGCCGGCGTCATCGCCTGGGGTGGGCGGGATCTCGGTCCCGAACTTGGCCTGGCCGCCGCCACGGCCACGGCCGCGCTGAACCTGCCCGCCAGGGTGTGGCTGGTCACCTCCGGCACGGCCGGCACCGTCGAGGGCGAACGGGTGGTGATCGGTGACGCCACCGACGGCGTCCCGAACGCCCCTGCCGGAGCGTGGGCCATGGGCCGGGCCCTGTCCGCCGACCTGCCGGCGTTCTTCGGCGGCGTCATCGACACCCCCGACCTGCTGGATGCGGCCACCGTCGGGCAACTCTGCGCCGCGGTGTCGTTGGACAGCACGGAGAACCAGCTGGTCCTCCGCGGCGGCGAGGTGTTCGCGCCGCGCCTCACCCAGGCGCCCCTACCGGCGACGGCCTGGGTCCCCTCCGGGCCCGTGCTGATCAGCAGCGACGCCGGGACCGCCCTGGCCGAGCCGGTGGTCCGCGGCCTGATCGCAGCCGGGATCACCGACCTGGTGCTGCTGGGCGGCGAGAACGACCACCTGGCCGACACCATCGCCGGACTCGGCGCGAACACCGCCGTCGCCGTGGTGGATCCGTCCACCGGCTGCATCGACCTGCCTGCCCACCAGGGGTTGTCGGCCATCGTCCACCTGGCCCGCGAGGACGGAGACGCCGGCGCGGAATCAACCCGCCTGACGGCCCTGCACCAGCTCACCGCGCACACGCCGGTGGAACGGTTCGTCCTGCTGGCCGGAGCGGACGCGGCGGTCGGCACCCCCGGTTCGCTCGACGCGGCCGTGCTGGCCGACCGGCACGCCGACCTGGCCGCCGGTCGCCGGGCGATCGGCCTCCCGGCGATGGCCGCCGGCATCGACGGCGAGTCCGCGATCCGGCCCCTGCTGGCGGCGCTCGGAGGCAACGTCACCGGCCTCCTGCTGGCCGAGATCGATTGGGCAGCGCGGCTTGCCGACACCGCCGATGTTGCCGTCCCGGCGCTGCTGGCGGACCTGGCTGCGGTCAGGGCGATGCGCGAACGACGGGCCGAGGAAGCAGCCGAGTCGGCCAGAGCCCTGCTCGCCCGGCTGGGTGTGCTCGGAGTCGACGATCAGCTGGCGGAGCTGCGGGCGATCGTCCGCGCTGCGGTGGCCAGGACACTGGGACACGCCGACGTGACCGCTGTCGAGATCGGCACGTCATTCCGGGATCTCGGCTTCAGTTCGGTCTCGGCGGTGGAACTGCGCGATCGTCTGAGCCGGAGCACCGGCCTGAACCTGCCGGCCACCGCGGTGTTCGACCATCCGACCTGTGCGGCGCTGGCCGCCGAACTGCGCGAGCGGGTGCTCCCCGATTCAGGGCCGGGCGTCGGCGTCGTCGGCCTGAGCCAGGGGCTCGACCAGCTGGAGGCCGCCCTGGTCGGAGCGGATCCGCATGAACTGGTCACCGGCAGGGTCGCCGACCGGTTGGCCGCCCTGCTGGGTCGTCTCCGCGACGGGCAGCAGCCGCCGGCGGCGGACACGGCGGCCGAGGGCCTCCAGGAGGCTTCCGCGAGCGAGATCTTCGACTTCATCGACAACGAATTGGGGCTGTCCGAATCATGACGAGCACACTGGGCACGAGCAGCAGCACGGCCACGGGCACGCCCTCTGCCGCCGAGCAGGACAAGAAGATCCTCGACTACCTCAAGCGGGTCACCACCGAACTGCAGCAGACCCGCAAGAAGCTCGAGCACGCCGAGTCGGCACTGGCCGAGCCGGTGGCCATCGTCGGGATGGCCTGTCGGTATCCCGGTGGGGTGACCTCGCCGCAGGACCTGTGGCAGTTGGTCGCGGACGGGGCGGTCGGTACCACCGACTTCCCCACCAACCGCGGCTGGGACGTCGAGGGCCTGTTCGACCCGACCGGTTTGCGCCCCAACACCTCGCTGACCAAGCGCGGCGGATTCCTGCACGACGCCGGTGATTTCGACCCGTCCTTCTTCGGCATCTCCCGGCGCGAGGCGCTGGCGATGGATCCGCAGCAGCGGCTCCTGCTGGAGTCGACCTGGGAGGCGTTCGAGGACGCGGGACTGGACATCCGGACGCTCAAAGGTGCTCCGGTCGGCGTGTTCTCGGGCCTCGTCTACCACGACTACATGAACCTGCTGGAGCGCTCGGACGAGCCGGAGATCGGCGGCTACATCAGCACCGGTACCTCCGCCAGCGTCGCCTCCGGACGGGTCAGCTACACCTTCGGCTTCGAGGGCCCGGCCGTCACCGTCGACACCGCCTGCTCCTCCTCGCTGGTCGCCATCCACCTTGCGGTGCAATCCCTGCGCACCGGCGACTGCTCGATGGCGGTGGCCGGCGGCGTGACCGTGATGGCCACCCCCGGCACCTTCGTCGACTTCTCCCGCCAACGCGGCCTGTCCGTCGACGGTCGCTGCCGCGCCTACGCTGCCGGCGCCGACGGCACCGGCTGGGGCGAGGGCGTCGGCACCATCGTCATCGAACGTCTTTCCGACGCGACGCGGCAGGGACATCCGGTGCTGGCCGTCATCCGGGGATCGGCGATCAACCAGGACGGTGCCTCCAACGGGCTGACCGCCCCCCACGGACCGAGCCAGCGCCGCGTCATCCGGCAGGCCCTGGCCGATGCCCGGTTGACCACGTCCGACGTCGACCTCATCGAGGGACACGGCACGGGCACACCGCTCGGCGATCCCATCGAGGCGCAGGCCCTGCTGGCCACCTACGGCCAGCGCGCCGCGGAACTCGGACCGGTGATGCTCGGATCGCTGAAGTCCAACATCGGCCACACCCAGGGCGCGGCCGGCGTCGGCGGCGTGATCAAGATGGTGCAGGCCATGCGGCACGGCGTCATGCCGGCCACCCTGCACGTCGACGCCCCGAGCCCCGAGGTCGACTGGTCCGCCGGGGCTGTCGAACTCCTGCTGCAGCCGCAGGCCTGGACGACACCCGGCGACCGGCCCCGCCGTAGCGCCGTCTCCTCCTTCGGCGTCAGCGGCACCAATGCGCACGTCATCCTCGAGCAGGGTTCGGCCGTGACCGCCACCCCAACCGAGACGGTCGACGACACAACGACAGTCGGCACGGCGGCAGTACCCCTGGTCCTCACCGCGCGGACCGCGACCGCGTTGTGCCGACAGGCCGCGAGGCTCGCCGACTCGATGACGAAGAACGAGACCCTCACCCCCGCAGCGGTTGCCGCCCGATTGATACTGCGGGTGCCGTTCGAGCACCGCGCGGTGGTCGTCGGCGACGACCGGGACACCGTCATCGCCGGGTTGCGCTCACTCGCCGCCGGCACGCCCACCGAAACGGTGGTGACGGGCCAGAAGTCGGCCGACGACGGGACCGACCCGAACCGCGCCGTCTTCGTCTTCCCCGGGCAGGGCGCGCAGTGGCCGGGCATGGCGCAGGAACTGATGGCCACTTCGCCCGCGTTCGCCGAGCGCCTCGAGGAGTGTGCGGCGGCCCTGTCGGAGTTCGTCGACTTCTCGCTGATGGACGTCCTGCGCGGCGTACCCGGCGCACCGGGCCTCGACCGGGTCGACGTGGTGCAGCCGGCGCTCTGGGCGATGATGGTCTCGCTCGCCGCCGCCTGGCAGGCCAACGGGGTGTCCCCGGCCGCCGTCGTCGGTCATTCCCAGGGCGAGATCGCCGCTGCATGTGTGGCCGGCGCGCTGAGTCTTTCCGATGCTGCCAGGGTCGTGGCCCTTCGGAGCCGGGCGATCGTCGCCCTGGCCGGAACCGGCGGCATGCTGTCGGTCGGTCTGCCCGAGGCCGAGGCCGCGAGCCGACTGGTGCCCTACGGTGATCGCCTGTCGATCGCCGTGGTCAACAGCACCGACGCCGTGGTCGTCGCCGGCGAGATCGCCGCGCTGGACACGCTTGCCGCCGACCTGGAGACCCAGGGCGTGCGGGTCAAGCGCATCGCCGTCGACTACGCGTCCCACTGCGCCGCGGTCGAGCCGATCGAGCAGGAACTCGCGGTCGCGCTCGCACCGGTCACTCCCCGCTCGACCGGGGTGCCGTTCTTCTCCACCGTCCGCCGCGCCTTCCTGGACACCGCCGAACTGGGCGCGGCCTACTGGTTCGAGAACCTCCGGCAGACCGTGCGTTTCGAATCCGCGATCCGCGAGCTGGCCGGGCAGGGCTTCGGCACGTTCGCCGAGATGAGCCCGCACCCGATCCTCACCGTGCCGACCGAGCAGACGCTCACCGCCCTTGGCGCCGACGCCGTCACCGTCGGGTCGCTGCGCCGCCAGGACGGCGGCCTCGACCGCCTGCTGCTCTCGATGGCCGAGACCTTCGTCGCCGGCGGACCGGTGAGCTTCGCGGACAGCATCCCGACGCCCGCCAAGGGCCGGATCGAGCTGCCGCCCTACGCCTTCGACCACGAACGCTTCTGGGTGCAGACCGTCGCGTCCTCCGGCGACGCCTCCGCGATCGGGCAGATCCGCACGGACCACCCGCTGGTCGCCGCGGCCGTCAGCCTGCCCGACAGCGACGCCCTGCTGATGACCGGACGGATCGACCGGGACACCACCCGCTGGATCGTCGACCACGCCGTCCGCGGCACCACCATCCTGCCGGGGACCGCCCTGCTGGAACTGGCGTTGGACGCCGGTCGCCGGGTCGGCCTGCCCATGGTCGCGGACCTCACCGCCGAAGCCCCGCTGGTGGTCCCGGAGTCCAGCAGCCTGCACCTGCGGGTGATGGTCTCGGGGACGCCGGAGAGCCAGGATGGCTCGCGAACCGTCACCATCCACACCCGGAACGCCGCCGCGGACGAGGACGAGCCGTGGACACGCCACGCCGCCGGGACGCTGGCCGCAGCCGGCGCACCTGGCCCCGACGCCGGTCAGGCACCGGACGTGGCACCGATCTGGCCGCCGACCGGAGTCGAGCCGATCGAGCTGGACTCGTTCTACGACAACCTCTTCGACTCGGGGCTCGAGTACGGTCCGGCGTTCCAGGGGTTGGTCTCGGCCTGGCACCGCGGCACGGAGATCTTCGCGACCGTGGCTGCCCCCGAATCCCTGCGGTCCGAACTCGACTCGTTCACCGTGCATCCGGCCTTGCTGGATGCGGTCCAGCACGCGATCGCGCTGGGCGACTTCCTCAGCGGCGACGGCACGGAAGGTGACGGCGCCGCACTGCCTTTCGCCTGGACGGACGCGACCGCCACCCGGCTGCCGGCCACTGAACTGCACGCCCACCTGCGGCCCGCGGGGCCGGACTCGATCGCCATCGACGTCACCGACGAGCAGGGCCGGACGGTCTTCTCGACGTCTTCCCTTGCCGTGCGGCGCATCTCGGCGGCCCAGCTGGCCGCCGCAGCTGGCGGCAGTCCCACCGATCTCTACCAGCTCCGGTGGGTGCCCTGGTCGGTGCCGACCGGGTCGACCGGGTCCAGTGTGGACGTCGCAGTGCTCGGACCGGACCGGCTCGGACTGCAGGAGCTCGGGCTGTCGCGGGCGGCGACGCTGGCCGACCTGCCCACCGCCGCCGTGGTCCTGCACGATCCGTTGGCCGGCTGCGACCGTTCGTCCGACCACGCCGGAGTTCTCGCCCGGCAGCAGGCGGCCATCACGCTGGACCTGTTGCAGCGCTTCCTGGCCGACGACGGTCTGCGCAATTCCCGTCTGGTCGTCTTGCTCCGCGGCGCGGTGACCACCGTCGACGACGGGGTGGCTCCGGATCCGGTCGCTGCCGCGATCTGGGGGCTGCTGCGTTCGGCCATCACCGAGAACCCCGGCCGGTTCGCCCTGATCGACGTCGACGAGTCGTCGGTGAGCTGTCTGCCGTCCGTCGCGACGTCGGACGAGGACCAGGTCGTCCTCCGGGACGGTGTCGGCCACCTGCCCCGGCTGGCCAAGGCCGACCGCGGTGCCGACAGCCCGCTGGATCTTGCCGGTGACGGCCGATTGCTGATCACCGGCGGCACCGGCACGCTCGGCGCCCTCCTGGCCCGGCACCTGGTGACCGACAGCGGCATCACGCAGCTCCTGCTCGCCGGACGGCGCGGCGCCGACGCCGAGGGTGTCGGTGAACTGGTCGACGAGCTGACAGCGGCCGGCGCCGACATCCAGGTGGTCGGCTGCGATGTCACCGATCCGGTCCAGGTCGACGCGCTCTTCGCCCAGCACCGGATCAGCGCGGTGGTGCACGCGGCCGGTATGTTGTCGGACTCACTGCTGCACCTGCTGACGCCCGAGGCCCTGGAGCAGGTGATGCGCCCGAAGGTCGACGCGGCCTGGAACCTCCACCGGGCAGCGGCTCCCGGTACCCCGATGGTCTTCTTCTCCTCCACCGCAGGCATTTTCGGTGGCCCGGGCCAGGCGAACTACGCCGCAGCCAACGTCTTCCTCGACTCACTGGCCCAGGTCCGGTCGAACCAGGGCGCTCCGGCCGTGTCGCTGGCCTGGGGCCTCTGGGAGACTGCCAGCGGGATGACCGCCCACCTCGGCGACGCCGACACCGACCGGATGTCCTCCGGCGGCATGGTCTCGCTCCCGTCGGGGCAGGCGCTGGCGCTCTTCGACGCGGCCGTCACCTGCGGGCACCCGCTGCAGGTCCCCGTGAAGCTGGATTCCGCGGTCCTGCGGCGCCTCGCCGAACAGCAGATGCTATCGCCGCTATTGACCGGCCTGGTCAAGATCCCGGCCAAGCGCGAGGGCGCCTCGACGTCGGGCCGGCTGCTGAACACGTTGGCGGGCAAGGATCCGCAGGAGCGGCTCGAGGTCTTGCTGGAGCTGGTCACCGCACAGGTCGCGACCGTCCTGTCCATCCCGTCCGTCGACTCGATCAGCAGCGGCCGACCTCTCAAGGACCTCGGGTTCGACTCGCTCACCGCCGTGCAGCTGCGCAACCGGCTCGCCGAGGTCACCGGGCTCCGGCTAGCGCCGACCCTCGTCTTCGACTACCCCACACCGAACCACATCGCCGCCATGTTGGCGGAGGAGTTGGTCGTCCCCGATGCCGGGACCATCGCCCTCGACTCCATCCTGGCCGACATCGCCAGGTTGGAAGGAACTCTCGGCGCCCTGGGTGCTCTTGGCGCTTCCGGCGCGGACGAGGCCAGGGCAAGAGTGACCGCGAGGCTGCACGAACTGCTCGGCAGTGCCGCGCTGGAGAGCGCGGCGGCCGAGCCCGGTGAAGACGTCAGGACCCGGCTGGCGGAAGCCACCGACGACGACATGTTCGACATGCTCGATGAACTCGGCCTGTCCTGATGACTGCGCACTTCCAGCGAGAGGCGAACTGAGATGGCCAACGAGGACAAGCTCCGCGAGTACCTCAAGAAGGCGGCCGCCGACCTGGTCGGCTACCGCGAGCGGGTGCAGGAACTCGAGCGGCGCACCAGCGAGCCGATCGCCATCGTCAGCATGGCCTGCCGTTACCCGGGCGGGGTCAACTCCCCGGGGCAGCTGTGGGACCTGATCGCCGCCCAGCGGGACGTGATGGGCGGATTCCCGACCGACCGCGGTTGGGACATCTCGGGTCTCGATCTGCCGGACGGCTTCGAGGCCGTCGGCTCGTTCCTGACCGGCGCCGCCGACTTCGACCCGGAGTTCTTCGAGATCTCGCCGCGGGAGGCCGCCGCGATGGATCCGCAGCAGCGTCACCTGCTCGAGACCGCCTGGGAGGCCTTCGAACACGGCTACCTGGATCCGATCACCCTGCGCGGCAGCCGGACCGGGGTGTTCGCCGGCCAGATGTACTCCGAGTACGGCTCGGATCCGCGGACCATCGAGGAGTCGGCCAGGGCATTCCTCGGCACCGGCCGTGCCACCAGTGTGCTGTCCGGGCGGTTGTCCTACGTCTTCGGCCTGGAGGGGCCGGCCGTCACCATCGACACCGCCTGCTCCTCGTCGCTGGTCGCGATGCACCTTGCCATGCAGGCACTGCGCAACGACGAGTGCGATCTGGCACTGGCCGGCGGCGTCACCGTCATGGTCACGCCGGACCCGGTCCTGGACTTCGCGCGGCAGGGCAACCTCGGCGCCGGCGGCCTCTGCAAGGCATTCGCCGACGCCGCGGACGGCACCGGTCTTGGCGAGGGCGCCGGCATGCTGCTGCTGGAGCGGCTGTCGGATGCGCAGCGCCACGGCCACCAGATCCTGGCCCTGGTCAAGGGTTCGGCCGTCAACCAGGACGGCGCGTCCAACGGGCTGACGGCCCCGAACGGACCGTCCCAGCAGCGGGTCATCCGGGCCGCCCTGGCCAACGCCGGTCTGCAGGCGGCCGCGGTCGACGCCGTGGAAGCACACGGCACCGGCACGGCTCTCGGTGATCCGATCGAGGCGCAGGCCCTGATCGCCACCTACGGACGGGCCAAGGAGCCGGCCACCCCGCTGTGGCTGGGCTCGGTGAAATCGAACATCGGCCACACCCAGGGGGCCGCGGGCGTGGCCGGCGTCATCAAGATGGTCGAGGCGATGCGACACGGGATCCTGCCCGCCACCCTGCATGTCGATCAACCGTCCCGCCAGGTGGACTGGAGTGCCGGCACGGTCGAACTGTTGACCAGGGCGCGGCCGTGGCCGTCCGGCGAGGCACCCCGCCGTGCGGCGGTGTCATCATTCGGGATCAGCGGCACGAACGCCCACGTGATCCTGGAGCAGGCCCCGATGCCGGCCGTCGAGGCCGACTCCGGCTCTCCTGTCGCAGACGAAACCGCCGACCTGCCGACGGGCCTGCCCGGTGACTGGGCGCCGTGGGTGCTGTCCGGCCGGACCCCCGATGCGCTGAAGGACCAGGCCGCCCGCCTGCTCGCCCACCTGGATCCGGCCGTCTCCGGTGGCGACCTCGCGACCGCCGACATCGCCCGGACCCTGCTCTCCCGCAGCCGTTTCGAGCACCAGGCCGTCGTGTTCGGCACCGATCGGCCCACCCGACGGGCGAATCTCGCGGCCCTCGCGGCGGGCAACCCCTCGCTCGGAACCGCCACCGGCAGTTCCATCCCGGGCTCGCTCGGCATCCTGTTCACCGGGCAGGGCTCGCAGTACGCGGGCATGGGACAGGACCTCTACCAGGGTCTTCCGGTCTTCGCCACCGCCTTCGACGAGGTGTGCCAGGCCTTCTCGTCGCTGCTGGAGCACCCGCTGCGCGACGTGGTCTTCGCAGCACCGGATTCGGCCTATGCGGCCCTGCTCAACAGCACGGCCTACACCCAGCCGGCGCTGTTCGCACTGGAGACGGCACTGTTCCGCCTGGTCAGCACCTGGGGCGCGACACCGAAGTACCTGGCCGGCCACTCAGTGGGCGAGATCACCGCTGCCCACATCGCCGGGGTGATCTCGCTGGCGGACGCCGCGAAACTGGTCGCCCACCGCGCCCGGTTGATGCAGGCCCTGCCATCCGGCGGAGCCATGCTCGCCGTCGCGCTCGAGGAGGACGAGGCCAGGGCACACCTGGCCGATGGTGTCGACCTCGCCGCCGTCAACGGTCCGGCGGCGGTCGTGCTGTCCGGCTCCGAGACGGGCATCTCCGAGCTGGCCGAAACCCTGGTGGCGCAGGGTGTCCGGCACAAGCGCCTGGTGGTCTCGCATGCCTTCCACTCCGCGCTGATGAGGCCCATGCTGGAAGAGTTCGAGGCGGTCGCCCGGTCGGTGACCTTCCGGCCGCCGGCGATCGACATCATCTCCACCGTCACCGGCCGCCAGGTCGGCATCAACGAGATGCGCGACCCGATGTACTGGGTCCGTCAGATCCCCGCCACGGTGCACTTCCGGCAGGCCGTCCTGACGATGGCCCGCAGCGGTGTGTCGACGTTCCTCGAGCTGGGCCCTGACGCGGTCCTGACGGCCATGGCCACCCACACCCTCGAGGCCGACACGGAACTCGCCGCCCGGCGGACGACGGTGATCACCGCGCTGCGCCGGGACCGGTCCGCGCTGGCCACCCTGACCACCGCGGTTGGCCAGCTCTCCATCGCCGGACGCGGCATCGAACTCGCCGATCTCTTCACCGATGGCCGGCCGATCCCGCTGCCCACCTACGCCTTCCAGCACCAGCGCTTCTGGCTGCAGCCCTTGCTGGGCGCCGATGTCTCCAGAGCGGGCCTGACCGAGGTCGGCCACCCACTGCTCGGGGCAGCCGTCAGCCTGGCCGATACCGGGGCCGTGGTCCTCACCGGACGCCTGACCCTCACCGGGACCCCCTGGCTTGCCGACCACCGCATCGGCGGCGCCGCCGTCGTTCCCGGAACGGCCCTCGCCGAAATGGTGATCAGGGCCGGTCTGGAGGTCGGCTGCCGCCGGATCACCGAGCTGACGCTGCAACGACCGATGGTCGTCGGCGGACGTGACATCGATCTGCAGATCACCATCGGCACCGCGGGTGTCGCCGGTCTACGTCAGGTCAGCGTGCACGCCCGGAGCGCCGCAGACTCCACCGACAGCTCGGCCGCCGGCGACTGGACGCTGCACGCGGCCGGTTCGATCACTCCCGACGACGCCGCACCCACCTTCGACGACGACTGGGATCCGGCCGATGCGCCGGAGCTGGATGTCACCGAGCTGCACCAGGGCCTGGCTCTGGCCGGCATCGAGTACGGCCCGGCGTTCACCGGTCTGCATCGCGCCTGGCTCACCGCCGACGGCGACGTGCTGGCCGAGGTGCAGGCGCCGGAAAGCGTTTCGGCCCAGGGTTTTGCCGTCCACCCGGCGTTGCTGGACGCGGCCCTGCAGAGCGTCGGACTGATCGGCGATCGCGCACCGGGACTGCCGTTCGCCTTCACCGGGGTCACCCTGACCGGCAGCACCTCGCCGACCCTTCGCGTCCGGGTCAGCACCCGGGACGGCGCCACCGCTCTGACGTTGTCCGATCCCACCGGCCTGGTGATCGGTCGGATGGACGGGGTCTCCTCCCGTGAGATCACCGGCCAGGACACCTCGGCGACCGCAGCCGCGACCGCAGCCAACGCTCTCTTCGAGATCCAGTGGATCGAAGCGGCCGACGTCGTGCTCCCCACGACGCCCGCCGACATCCTCATCGTCGATGCGCTCCTGACGGACGCTCGTCCGGCCGCATTCGTGGCGGTGCGCTGCTACCCGACCGCCAACCACCAGGCTGGGGAGAACCCGGCGGCCGATGCGTTCTCCCGGACCGCGGCAGTGCTGGAGACAGTGCAATCGTTCCTGGGCAACGATCGCTTCGCCGACAGCACCCTCGTTCTGCTCACCCGCGGCGCCGTCGCGATCGACCCGGCGCACTCCCCCACCGATCTGCCCGGCGCAGCACTGCTCGGCCTGGCTCGCAGCGCGCAATCGGAGAACCCCGGCCGCCTCCTGCTGATCGACGCCGACACCGACCTGGACGACGACGGCATCCGGGCCGTCGTCGTGCCCGGCGAGTCGCAGCTGGCCGTCCGGGACGGGGGCGTCCTGGTTCCCCGGCTCCGTCCGTTCCGCGGCGCGGGCGAGATCGGCGGCCCGGCCTGGGATCCGGCCGGAACGGTGGTGATCACCGGTGGCACCGGTGCATTGGGCGTACAGGTCGCCCGGCACCTCGTCAACCGCCACCGGATCACTCGTCTGCTGCTCCTGTCCCGCAGCGGGCCGGAGGCACCGGGCGCCGACGGCCTGATCACGGAACTCGCCGCACTGGGCGCCACCACGCAGGTGCTCGCCTGCGACGTCAGCGACGAGACGTCGATCTCCGCCGCGCTCCGCCACGCCGACTCCGACCACCCGGTCCGCGCAGTGGTGCACACCGCCGGCGTCCTGCAGGACAGCTCTGTCACCGCGATGTCGGCCGAGCAGCTGCGCGCGGTGTTCCCCGCCAAGGTCAGCGCTGGGTGGGCACTGCACCGCGCGACCGCCGGGCTGGACCTCGAGCAGTTCGTGCTGTTCTCCTCCAGCGCCGGCGTGATGGGGGCGGCCGGACAGGGAAACTATGCCGCCGCCAACTCTTTCGTCGACGCGCTGGCGGCTCACCGCTGCGCACAGGGCCTCCCGGCGACCTCGCTGTCCTGGGGCCTGTGGGACAGCACCTCCGGCATGGCCGGAGCACTGTCGGACGAGGACCGACGCCGGATGGCGCAGGCCGGTGTGACACCGCTGAGCATCGAACGGGGACTGGCCCTGTTCGACCTGGCCGTCGGCACGCGGCGGGCACATTTCGTCCCGATCGCCCTGACCCTGCCACGCGGCGCCGATCCCGCGGCCGTCCCCGCCCTGATCCGCGATCTGATCCCGGCGCCCTCCCGAACCGCGGCTGGGCAGGGCGGTCAGGCAGCCGGACCGCGGGCGCTGCGGTCGGCCCCCTCCGCCCGTCGGGCCGCCTTCGCCCTGACGCTGGTCCGCCAGGCCGCCGCGGCCGTGCTGGGCCACGCCGGCATCGATACCGTCGACCCGGTCAAGCCTTTCACCGAACTGGGCCTCAACTCGCTCACCGCGATCGAGTTGCGGAACCAGGTCGCACAGGCCTCCGGCCTGACCCTGGCGCCCACCCTGGTCTTCGACCATCCGTCGTGCCAGGCCGTCGCCGACCTGATCCTGCAGATGGTGCAGGACGAGAACCCGGACAAGAACCCCTCCGCCGCTGCCGAACCGTCCGGCGCGAGGACCCGACGGACGACCGACCACGACGACCCGATCGTCATCGTCGGGATGGCCTGCCGCTACCCCGGCGAGGTGGACACGCCGGAGGCGTTGTGGGACCTGATCCTGTCCGGCCGCGACGCCATCTCCGGCTTCCCCACCGACCGGGGCTGGGACCTGGACAACCTCTACCACCCTGACCCGTCGCACCCCGGCACCAGCTACACCCGGCACGGCGGATTCCTGCACGACGCCGGCCGCTTCGACGCCGCGTTCTTCGGCATCTCACCGCGCGAGGCGGTCGCCATGGATCCCCAGCAGCGACTGCTGCTGGAGACCTCCTGGGAGGCCGTCGAGAGTGCCGGGATCGATCCGCAGTCGTTGCGCGGCAGCCGGACCGGCGTGTTCGCCGGTGCGATGTACCACGACTACGCCTCCAGCCTCGGCGAGGTTCCCGAAGGGGTGGAAGGGTTCATCGGGACCGGCACCGCGGGATCGGTGGTGGCGGGCCGGGTCTCGTACGTGTTCGGCCTGGAGGGTCCGGCCCTGACCATCGACACGGCCTGCTCGTCGTCGCTGGTCGCGCTGCACTCCGCGGTGCTCGCACTGCAGGCCGGCGAGTGCGACTACGCCCTGGCCGGCGGGGTGGCCGTGATGTCGACCCCTGGCTCGTTCATCGACTTCTCCCGGCAGCGGGGGCTGGCCGCCGACGGCCGGTGCAAGCCGTTCGCGGCCGCGGCCGACGGCACCGCCTGGGGCGAGGGCGCCGGCATGCTGCTGGTCGAAAGGCTCTCCCATGCCACCGAACTCGGCCATCGCGTACTGGCCGTCGTCCGCGGTTCGGCCGTCAACCAGGACGGCGCCTCCAATGGGCTGACCGCCCCCAACGGACCGTCCCAGCAGCGGGTGATCCGGGCCGCACTGGCCGCCGCCGGCCTCACCACGTCCGACGTGGATGTGGTCGAGGCCCACGGCACCGGCACCAGTCTCGGGGATCCGATCGAGGCGCAGGCCTTGCTCGCCACCTACGGCCAGCACCGGACCGCCGACCGACCGGTGCTCCTGGGGTCGCTGAAGTCCAACATCGGGCACACCCAGGCCGCAGCGGGAGTCGGCGGGATCATCAAGATGGTGCAGGCGATGTCGCACGGCGTGGTGCCCGGGCTGCTGCACCTCGACGAGCCGTCGCCGTACGTGGACTGGACCGCCGGCGCCGTGCAACTGGTGACCACCCCGACGATGTGGGTGGAGACGGGCGATCGGCCCCGCCGCTGCGCGGTGTCCTCGTTCGGCTTCAGCGGCACCAACTCCCACGTCATCCTGGAGGCGCCGGCGGCTCTCGCCTCGGTGACCGCTGCCGATACCCCCACAGCAGTGGGTGCCGCCACGAAGGACGTATCGACGTCCGACGCCGGCCACCCGTGGGTGTTGTCCGCCCGGACCTCCGGCGCATTGCGCGGCCAGGCCGGTGCGCTGCTCAGGGCACTCGAGTCCGGCGCCGTCCCCGGTTCCGACGCCGACATCGCCCACACCCTGGCTGGCCGGACGCGTTTCGCCCACCGCGCCGTGGTGCTCGGCAGCAACCCGACCGAGCGCCGGCTGAATCTCGGTCTGCTCAGCGCGGCCCGCGACACGGCCGGCGTGGTCACGGGCAAGGCCGGTTCGGGCGGGCTCGGCCTGTTGTTCACCGGGCAGGGATCGCAGCGGATCGGGATGGGACGTGGCCTGTACGAATCGTTCCCGGCGTACGCCGCCGCGTTCGACGCGGTCTGTGCCGCATTCGACGGACTGCTGGAGCAGCCCCTGTCGAGCGTGGTGTTCGCGGAGGCCGGTTCACCGCAGGCCGCCCTGATCGACCGCACCGAGTACACCCAGCCGGCCCTCTTCGCGATGGAGACGGCCCTGTTCCGGCTGGCCGAGTCGGTCGGACTGGTGCCGACCGTCCTGGCCGGGCACTCGATCGGCGAGATCGCCGCCGCCCACGTGGCCGGGGTCTTCGACCTGGCCGGCGCGGCCACCCTGGTCGCGGCGCGAGGTCGCCTGATGCAGGCCCTACCGTCCGGCGGCGCCATGGTCGCCGTCGAGGCCACCGAGAGCGAGGTGGCCCCGTTCCTCACGGCAGGGGTGGACCTCGCCGCGGTCAACTCGCCGACGTCCCTGGTCCTCTCCGGGGCTCTCGCGTCGGTCCACACCGCGGCGAAAGCACTGGCGGGACAGGGCAAACGGGTCAAGCGACTGACGGTGTCGCACGCCTTCCACTCGGAGCTGATGGACCCGATGCTGGCCGACTTCGCGGCCGCCATCGCCGATGTCGAGATGTCCGAGCCACTGATCCCGATCATCTCCGGGATGACCGGTCAACCCGCCACCGACGGACTGCTGTCGGATCCGGCCTACTGGGTCGAGCACGTCCGCGCCACCGTCCGGTTCGCCGACGCCGCGACGAGCATGGCGCAGAGCGTCTCGACCCTGCTCGAACTCGGCCCGGACGCGGTGCTCACCGCCATGGCCGGCCAGACGCTCGGCTCCTCGGCCGTCCGGACCGTGCCGTCGCAGCGGCGGGATCGGCCGGACCGCGAGGCGATGATCGAGGCCTGGGCCGCGCTGGAGACGGCCGGCCACAATATCGACTGGGCGGCGATCGACCGGGGTGGCCGTTTCACGGCCCTGCCGACGTACGCGTTCCAGCGCAAGAACTACTGGCTCGCGTCAGGCGGCGAGGCCGGCCGGCGCACCACGACCGAGGAAGCGTTCTGGGCTGCGGTCGACGGCGCTGACGGCGCGACCCTCGCCGTCGAGTTGTTGCTGTCCGACGAGGCGGCCGCGGCTCTGCGACTCCTGCTGCCCGAGCTCACCCGCTGGCGGCAGGAGACCTCGGTCGACAGTGCAGGCGCCGCAGCGGTTCCCGAGGATCACGACGAAACCGACGACAGCGGGCCGAGTCTGGCCGAACAACTGGCTCCCCTGCCCGCCGGCGAGCGGCTCGAAGTGCTGATCGGGCTGGTGCTGTCCCAGACAGCCACGGTGCTCGGGCACGCGGACAGCTCGGACCTCGAGCCGGAGCAGGATCTGCTGGATCTGGGCTTCAACTCGTTGACCGCGGTCGAGCTGAGGAACCGGCTGGAGATCATCACCCTGCTGGAGCTGCCCGCCGCCCTGGTGTACGAATTCACCTCGGCCCGGGAGATCGGCGAGTTCGTCCTGACCCGGATGAGCGAACTGATGCCGGCCTGACGGCCTCCCAGGGCGGATTATTCGACGGCGGCGACCGGGTTCTCGGCGCCGTTGGTCGGGCTCTGGGAGTACGCGGCCAGCCGCGCTCCGAGCTCCTCGCCGGTCAGCCCGGCCCTGGCCACCACCAGGATCGTGTCGTCGCCGGCGATGGTTCCGATGACGTCGACCAGGGCCGCCCGGTCGATCGCCGACGCGAGGAACTGGGCGGCACCGGGTGGGGTGCGCAGCACCACCAGGTTGCCGGAGGCGTCGTGGGACAGCAGCAGCTCGCTGAAAAGCCGGGCCAGGCGCGAGGTCCCACCCGCCATCGGCCGGGGCGAGCCGTCTTCGGGGATGACGTAGACCGGCGCGCCGCCGTCCACCCCGCGCAACTTCATCGCGCCGAGTTCCTCCAGGTCCCTGGACAGCGTGGCCTGGGTGGTGTGCACCCCCTCGGACTCCAGCAGTCCAGCGAGTTCCGACTGGGAGCGGATGGCGCCGTCCCGGATGAGATCGGTGATCCGGCCGTGCCGTGCCGCCTTGGTCGCCGGGAAGTTACCCGTGGTCATCGCGTGGTCATCGGTGCGTCATCACGGCGTCAGGACCGGGTCGGTTCGGTCGTGGAATGGACGGCGGCCGATGCGTCCGAGGCGGATCCGGTGAGCCCGACCAGGAACGCCAGCAGCGCCTTCTGCGCATGCAGACGATTCTCGGCCTCGTCCCAGACCGCGGAGGCCGGGCCGTCGAGCACCTCGTCGGTGATCTCGAAACCTCGGTGGGCGGGCAGGCAGTGCAGGACGATCGCGCCGTCGGCGGCGGTGCCCAGCAGTTGGGCGTTGACCTGGTACGGCCGGAACGGGCCGATGCGGTCGAGTCCGTCGTTCTCCTGACCCATCGACGTCCAGGTGTCGGTGACCAGGACGTCGGCCCCGGTGACGGCGACCAACGGATCGGTGATCAATTCGATCGACCCGCCGGTGAGGCTGGCCCGCTCCTTGGCGGCGATCAGGATGTCCTGCTGCGGGTCGAACCCGAGCGGTGACGAGATCCGCACGTGCAGACCGGCATTGGCTCCACCGAGCATCAGCGAGTGCGACATGTTGTTGGCGCCGTCGCCGAGGTACGTCAGGGTCAGACCCTTGAGCCGGCCGAACCTCTCGCGGATGGTCTGCAGATCGGCCAGCACCTGGCACGGGTGGTACTCGTCGGTCAGCGCGTTGATCACCGGGACGCTGGAGACGCTGGCCAGTGCGTTGATGCGGCGCTGCGCGAAGGTCCGGATCGCGACGGCGTCCACATAGCGGGAGAGCACCCGGGAGGTGTCCTCGATGGTCTCTTCCCGGCCGAGCTGGGAAGTGCGACCGTCGACGATCACCGGTTGCCCGCCGAGCTGGCTGATGCCCACCTCGAACGAGAGCCTGGTGCGGGTGGAGTTCTTCTCGAAGAGGGCGGCAACCGCCTTGCCCGCAAGGGGTGTGTAACCGTAGCGGTTCGTCTTGTAGGCGTCGGCGAGGTCCAGCAGGGCGATCAGCTCGTCGGGCGAGACGTCGTCGTCCTTGAGGTAGTGCCTGATCATGATTCGTCCTTCTTCGATGCGAGGGCGGTGTCCAGGATGGCGGGCAGAGCGAGCACGAACGAGTCGGCCTGCTCGGTGGTGAGGATCAGGGGCGGAGCCAGCCGCAGCACATCGGGGCCGGGCGCGTTGAGGATGAACCCGGCCTCCATCGCCGCCGCAGCCGTTTCACCCGAGAGATTCTCGGTGAGCGCGATGCCCAGCAGCAGGCCGGCGCCGCGCACGTGATCGACCAGCGGATGGCCGAGATCCTCGATGGCGGTGGACAGGTGCTTGCCCAGCGCACCGACATGGTCGAGCAGCCGGTCCTTCTCGATGGTGGCCAACACGGCGAGGGCCGCCGCGGCGCAGACCGGGTTGCCCGCGAAGGTCGATCCGTGCTGACCGGCGGACAGCAGTTCTGCGGCCGGCCCGATGCCGATGGCCGCGCCGATCGGCAGTCCTCCGCCGAGACCTTTGGCCAGGGTCACGATGTCGGGCCGGACGCCGGAAGCCTGATGCGCGAACCAGTTCCCCGTCCGGCCGATGCCGGTCTGCACCTCGTCGAGGACCAGCAGGGCGCCCGCGGCGGTGGTGATCTCCCGGGCGGCAGCGAGATAGCCGTCCGGAGCGGGGATCACGCCGGCCTCGCCCTGGATCGGTTCGAGGAACACGGCGGCCACGTTCTCGTCGACCGCAGCACGCAACGCGTCGACGTCGCCATACGGCACGAACTCGACACCAGCGGGCATCGGTTCGAAGGGGGCACGTTTGCTCGGTTGACCGGTCAGCGCAAGCGCTCCCATGGTGCGACCGTGGAATCCGCCCTCGGCCGCGATCATCCGCGGGCGCCCGGTGAGCCGGGCCATCTTGAACGCGGCCTCGTTCGCCTCGGCACCGGAGTTGCAGAAGATCACCCGGCCGTCGCTCTCGGCGCCGATCAGGCGCAGCAGCTGCTCGGCCAGGTCCAGCACCTTGGGGTGGGTGAAGTAGTTCGAGACGTGCCCGAGGGTCGCGATCTGCTCGCTGACTGCGGCGACCACGGCGGGATGCCCGTGTCCCAGAGCGTTGACCGCAATACCGCCGAGCAGGTCGAGGTACTCGCGGCCATCGGCATCGACGACCACGGCGCCCCGGCCGGAGACCAGCTCGACCTTGGGGACACCGAAATTGCTCATCATCGCGCCGGCCCACCGGTCGGCGGCCAACTGGTTGCTGCTCACGACTTCTCCTTCACTGCGTTTGACGTCACTGCGCTCGACTTCACTGCGCTCGACTTCACTGCGCCCGAATTCACTGCGCTCGAATTCACTGCGCTCGACCCGGCTGCTGCATCCGGCACGACCATCGTTCCGATCCCCTGGGTGGTGACGATCTCCAACAGCACCGCGTGCGGGATGCGGCCGTCGATCACGTGGGCCGCGGCCACCCCGCCACGCACGGCGCGCAGGCAACCTTCCATCTTCGGCACCATGCCGGATTCGAGGCCCGGCAACATCTCCTCGAGGGCATCGACCGAGATCCTCGACAGCAGCGAGGATCTGTCCGGCCAGTTCGAGTAGAGACCCTCGACATCGGTGAGCATCACCAGCTTGGCGGCACCCAGCGCGATCGCCAGGGCGGCGGCCGCGGTATCGGCGTTCACGTTGTGCACCACACCGTCCACATCCGGTGCGACGGTGGAGATCACCGGGATGCGGCCGGCATCCAGCAGGTCCAGGACGGCAGCGGGGTTGACATCGACCACGTCGCCGACCAGACCGATGTCGGTCTCCACGCCGCCGACCTTCACCGTCCGTCGGGCCGCGGTGAACAGTCCCGCGTCCTCGCCCGACATGCCGACGGCGAGCGGGCCATGCTTGTTGATCAGGCCGACGAGTTCACGGCCGACCTGGCCGACGAGCACCATCCGCACCACGTCCATGGTCTCCGGGGTGGTGACACGGAATCCGCCCTTGAACTCCCCCACCATCCCGAGACGGCCCAGCATGGAACTGATCTGCGGTCCGCCGCCGTGCACCACCACGGGCCGCAGACCGACGGTCCGCAGAAAAACCATGTCGGCCGCGAACGCCTGCTTGAGGGTGTCGTCGGTCATCGCGTTGCCGCCGTACTTGACCACCACAAGGGCGCCGGCGAACTCCTGCAACCAGGGCAGGGCATCGGCCAGCACCGCGGCCCTGGCTGCGGCATCGGTCAGGTCACCGACGTTGCGGGCGACGAGACCCACTGCGGTGTCCGCCGACCCGCTGGAAATGGGCGCGGACGTCATGTCGAGTACGCGGAGTTCTCGTGGACGTAGGCGTGCGAGAGATCGTTCGTCAGGATCGTCGCGGTCTCGACCCCGGCGTGCAGATCGATGACGACGTGGGCCTTGCGGGGGGTCAGGTCGACCAGCGTGCGGTCCTCACCATTCGACCCCTGCCGGCAGATCCAGACCCCGTTGATGGCGACGTCGATCTGGTCGGGATCGAAGGCGGCCCTGCTGGTGCCGACCGCGGCGAGAATGCGGCCCCAGTTGGCGTCGCCGCCGAAGAAGGCAGTCTTGACCAGGCTGTTGCGCGCGACGACCCGGCCGACCTCGACGGCGTCGTCCTCCGAGGCCGCGTGGACCACCTCGATCGAGATCTCCTTGGTGGCACCCTCGGCGTCGGCGAGCAGTTGTTCTGCCAGCGCCTTGCAGGCCCGGGTGACTGCGGCCGTCAACCCTTCCTGGGATGGCTCGACCCCGGACGCGCCGGACGCCAGCAGGAGCACCGTGTCGTTGGTGGACATCGCGCCGTCGGAGTCCAGCCGGTCGAATGACACCCGGGTCGCGGCACGCAGCGCCACATCGAGAGAGGCGTTGTCGGCGACGGCGTCCGTGGTCAGCACCACCAGCATGGTGGCCAGCGCCGGCGCCAGCATCCCGGCGCCCTTGGCCATCCCGCCGACGGTGAAACCGCCCACGGTGACGCTGATCTGCTTCGCCACGGTGTCGGTGGTCATGATCGAGGTCGCAGCCGCCGGACCGCCATCCTGGGTGAGAGTGCCGACCGCGGCCGTCGTCCCGGCGAGGATCTTGTCCATCGGCAACCGCTCGCCGATCAGGCCGGTCGAGCAGACGGCGATCTGCTGCGGTGCGACACCGAGCGCAGCGGCCAGATGTTCGGCGGTGGCGACGGTGTCGTCGTAGCCGGCCGGGCCGGTACAGGCGTTCGCGCCGCCGGAGTTGAGGACGACAGCGACGAGAGATGCTCCCGGCACGGCCAGCACCTGCTCGCACCAGCGGACCGGTGCGGCCTTGACCCGGTTGCCGGTGAAAACGCCGGCAACGCTGTGGATCGGGCCGTCGTTGACGACCAGGGCGAGGTCAGGCTTGCCGGAAGCCTTCAGCCCGGCGGTGACACCGGCGGCCCGGAATCCGGCCGGGATGGTGACGCCGGCGCTCAGATCGAGATCGGTGCTCACGAGGCCACTCCTCCTGTCCACGAGGCCACTCTTCTTGTCATGGAGCTACTCCCACGGTGGACAGGCCCATCGTCTCGGGGAGTCCGAGGGCGAGATTCAGGCATTGGACGGCGGCGCCGCCGGTGCCCTTGGTCAGGTTGTCCACGGCCGAGACGACCACCAGGCGGCCGGCGTCGGCGTCGACCGCCAGCTGCAGCAGCAGCGTGTTCGCACCGAGCACGGCACTGGTGGTCGGCCACTGGCCGGCGGGCAGCAGGTGGACAAAAGGCTCGTCCTGGTAGGCCTTCTCGTAGACCGCGCGGATCTCGGCCTCGGTGACGCCGGGCTTCAGAGCGGCACTGGCGGTGGACAGGATGCCCCGCGACATGGGGATCAGCACCGGAGTGAAGGACACCGTGACAGGGGAACCCGCTGCAGCGGAGAGGTTCTGGATCATCTCCGGGGTGTGCCGGTGCAGTCCACCGACCCCGTAGGCGGAAGCGGAACCAATCACCTCGGAGGCCAACAGGGTGGCCTTCAACGACTTTCCCGCACCGGAGGTACCAGACGCTGCCACCACGACGACGTCCGGTTCGACGAGACCGGCCGCGAGGGCAGGGGCCATCGCGAGCGATGCGGCGGTCGGATAGCAACCCGGCACCGCGACCCGATGGACACCCTCGAGCTTGGCGCGACCGCCGGGCAACTCGGGCATGCCATAGGGCCAGTGACCGGGATGCTCCCCGCCGTAGAACTTCTCCCACGCCGCGGGGTCGGTCAACCGGTGGTCGGCTCCGCAGTCGATCACCACCACCTCCGTGCCGAGTTCGGCCGCCACCTGGTGGGAGTGGCCGTGGGGCAGCGCGAGAAAGACCACGTCGTGGCCGGCCAGGGTCTGGGCATTCGTCGGCTCCAGCACGCGGTCGGCCAGCGGCCAGAGATGGGGCTGGTGCAGCGCCAGGAGATCGCCGGCGCTGGCGTTGGCGGTCAGCGCGCCGATCTCGACCGACGAATGGTTCAGCAGCAACCGCAGGATCTCGCCCCCGGCGTAGCCGCTGGCGCCGGCCACCGCGACGCGGTACGTCTTCTCAGTCATAGTCCGCAAAACTATACACCTCATTGCATGTTCATCCATGCCCGGCGCCGACCGCGCTTATCAACTTCGACCGCGCTGCTCAAGTTCGCGGTTTTGGGATTCAAGTGACAGAAATCGACCCGATCATGAGCGCAGCACCGACTGTCGGTGCTCGGGGGCACCATCCAGATCATGAAGACGACAGCGCAGCTCATCGAGGCATTCCGGCAATACCGCGAACGGACGGTGACCCCTCGTGTGGCCGCGCGTGACCGCGCCGTGCTGGATCGCCTGCACGCCCACCTGGATGCAATCGGGCCGGTGCTGGTGGACGAGACCAGCGGCGAGAAGGTCAGCCGAGCCGACGGTGGGATCGGGCTGAGCGACCTCGTCGATGTGGAATTGATCATCATGAACATGAGCTCGTTCCTGGCCGATGTCCTCGCACCTGACGACAGTTCGTCCCGCGTCACCATCCGCCAGTTCGCCTTGTGGCTGCATCGGATCGGCGAGCTCGATCCGTGCTCCTACCTGGTGATGAACGCCGATACCCGACGGGTGGGCCCAGCGCTTCCGCCCCTCCGACGGCTCGACCGAAGGGTGTGAGACACCGGGCCGGATAGACCCTTGCCGAGTGACGGCCTCCCCCGTCCGGCATAGGGTCGGGAGCAAGGAACAACAACGAGGAGTCGACGATGACCGATCACCACCTGTCCCGACGATCCGCCCTGGCTGGTCTCGGCGGGTCCGCCGTACTCGGCGCGCTGTCCACCACCCTGCTGGCCGGACCGGACGCCGCGGCAGCCACGACGAGCCCCCCGACGACCACCCCGGTCAAGGATCCGATGGGCTCTCCGCCCACGAACAAGAAGGCCGAGCAGCGCGTGAATGCCCTGCTCAGACGCATGACCCTGGCCGAGAAACTCGGACAGCTGCAGCTGGTCAACACCGGCGACCTGGCCAGGGCCGCGCTGGCCGCCACTCCCTGCGGCGGTGTGTTCTCGGTGGTCGGAGCGGCCGAGCTCAATGCACTGCAGAAGTTGGCCGTCAAGCACACCCGGCTGGGCATCCCGTTGATCTTCGGCCTCGACGTGATCCACGGTTACACCACCAACTTTCCGATCCCGCTCGGGCAGGCGTCCAGTTTCGACCCGACGGTCGCCGAATCCGATGCGGTGGTGTCCGCCGCCGAGGCGCGGCGCAGCGGCATCAACTGGACCTACTCACCGATGATGGACGTCACGCACGAGCCGCGCTGGGGCCGCATCGCCGAGGGCGACGGCGAGGATCCGTATCTGGCCAGCCAGATGGCGGTCGCGAAGGTGCGTGGTTACCAGGGTGCCGACTACTCGGCGCCGGACAAGGTGGCCGCCTGCGCCAAGCACTACGTGGCCTACGGCGGCACCGAGGGCGGCCGTGACTACAACACCGTCGACGTCTCGATCCAGGAGTTGCACAACCACTACCTGCCGCCGTTCAAGGCCTCGGTGGCCGCCGGCGTCGCCACCCTGATGGCGTCCTTCAACACGGTGGCCGGCGTCCCGGCACACGCGAACTCCTACACGCTACGGGACGTGCTGAAGGGCAGCTTCGACTTCAACGGGTTCGTGGTCAGCGACTACACCGGGATCCAGGAACTGATCATGCACGGCGTCGCCGGCGACGGTGCCGATGCCGCGGCCGCCGGGCTCACCGCCGGTGTCGACATGGAGATGGTGTCGACGAACTACGTCGACTTCGGGAAGCAGCTGCTGGCCAAGGGCCGGATCTCACAGCGTGAGGTCGACGACGCGGTGCGCCGGATCCTGCGAATCAAGTTCGCGCTCGGGCTCTTCGAGAACCCCTATGTCGACGAATCCCGCGAGGTCACCACGGTGTCGACCGCGGCCAGGGCGAAGGCCCGCACCGCCGGTAGCCGTTCGATGGTGCTGCTCAAGAACGACAAGTCGGTGCTGCCTTTGAAGAAGACCTCGAAGGTGGCGGTCATCGGGCCGCTCGCCGTTGCGACCTACGACCTCAACGGCACCTGGTCCGGGCTCGGCACCGGAGCGGGAACGACGCCACCGGTCACCGTGCTGGACGGGATCAAGGCGAATGCCACCTCGGTCACCTACGCCAAGGGTTGCGACATCGAATCGACCGACGTCTCCGGGTTCGCGGCTGCAGAGACGGCAGCCGCTGCGGCCGACGTGGTCGTCCTCGCGCTGGGTGAGAGCGCAGCGATGAGCGGCGAGGCCTCCGCACGCAGCGACATCGATCTACCCGGTGTGCAGCAGGAACTCCTCGCGGCAGTGGTCGCCGCGGGCAAGCCGGTGGTCGTGGTGCTGTTCAACGGCCGTCCTCTGACTCTCCAGTCGACGCACGACACGGCGACCGCGATCCTGGAAGCGTGGGCCCCTGGCGTCGAAGCCGGGAACGCTGTGGCCGACGTGCTTTTCGGCAAAGTCAACCCCGGTGGCAAGCTGCCGGTCTCGTTCCCCCGCGCCGTCGGGCAGATCCCGATCTACTACAACCACCAGAACACCGGACGGCCCGCGGACCCGAACAACAAATACACGTCGAAGTACCTGGATCTCGCCAGCGGACCGTTGTACGCCTTTGGGTTCGGGCTCAGCTACACGAGCTTCACCATCAGCGCGCCGCGGCTCAGCTCACCGAAGATGAACCATCGGGGCGGACACCTGACGGTGTCGGTCGACGTCACCAACACCGGGAAGGTGGCCGGCGACGAGGTCGTGCAGGTCTACCTGCACGACCCGGTTGCCAGCATCGCGCAACCGGTCCGCCGGCTGCGCGGCTTCCAGCGGGTGACCCTGCACCCGGGCCAGAAGAAGACGGTGACGTTCACGCTGACCACCGAGGACGTCGGCTTCTACGACAATCGGGCCAGGTTCCTGGTCGAGACCGGCCTGATCGACGTGTACGTCGGCAACAGCTCCGACGCGGCGGCGAAGGCGACTTTTACCGTGGTGTGATCACCGCTCCCCCTTGGTCGCCGGTCCCCTTCGACAGGGGGCCGGCGATCGACGGGACGATTCAGAACGGCATGTTCGCGAACGGCGAGGAGTACTCCGGGTCATCCAGCAACGCGGCCTCCGCCTCGGCCACGTCCATCCGGTTCTGCTCGGCCGCGACGATGTCGCCGAGCAGCCGGACGTCACCGGCGGTGGGGATCCCGGTGACCTCCTCGTGCCCGAGTACCCAGGAGACGGCGGCCCGGATCCGGTCGGCGTCGTGGTAGGGCTCGTACCAGGTGGTGTGGGTGGGATCGGTTGCCTCGGGCCAGTTTCGACGGGACACGGTCTTGATCGTCATGAGGCCGGCCTCCTGTCGCTGGATTTCTTCGACCAGCGCGTCGTAGCTCTCGCGGAACGCGGCATCGCGCCAGAGGACGGGGTTCAACGGCGTCAGAACGGTCGCGAACGGGAACCGTCGTAGTGCCTCCAGATGGGTTGCGGCTGCGGCAGTTCCGTGTCCGGTGATGCCGATGGCGCCGACCATCCCCTGCTCCTGGGCCTGAACCGCCGCCTCCAGGGCGCCCCCGGTGCCCACCGCACGGTCGAGCGTCTCGAGATCGCCGACCGCGTGCAGCTGCAGCAGGTCGACCCGGTCGGTCTGCAGGCGCTCCAACGAGGCGTTGATCGAGACCCACGCCGAGGCCCGGTCCCTGTCCTCCGTCTTGGTGGCCAGGAAGATCCGGGATCTGATGCGTTCCATCCACGGACCGAGCCTCAATTCCGCATCGCCGTAACCGGCGGCGACGTCGAAGTGGTTGATGCCGGCGTCCAGGGCCTGCTGGATCGAGGAATCAGCGGTGGCCTGGTCGACATCGCTCAGCGCGGCCGCGCCGTAGATCAGCACCGAACTCTGGTGACCGAGTCGTCCGAGTGTGCGTCGTTCCATGGTCCGCTCCATCCGCCGGTGTCGGCTTGTCGTTTCGGGAGATTGTCGAATTAGCGCCCGCCTGCACCGTAGAGCGTCAGACCACCAGGTGCAGGAGCGGGATCATCTGCTCCACGTCGGTCAGCGAACCGTGCTGACCGATCAGCTTGAGTTCCTGGGGGGTCGCGGTGCGGGAGTCGACGAAGGCGAATTGATCCCGCGCCGCGACCACGACGTCCCCGATCCGGCCGACCACCCGCTCGTCGACAGCGCCGAACCAGCCCTGCGAGATCGCCTGACCGCGGGTCCGCACCCAGGCCCGATCGCCGAACGCCTCGACCAGTCGCGCTGCCACCGCTGCCCCCTGCCCCTCCGAGCAATAGGCCTGGGCGAACCGGGCCTCGCCGGCCAGCACCTCGATGCCCGGCTGCAGATCGGGACGTTTGGCCAGGTCGACCCGCAGGTCGTAAGGCACGTCGATCATGCCGTGGTCCGCCGTCACCACCAGCAGGGTCCCGGTCGGCAGCAGCCGCGCCAGCCGCTTCAGTGCCTCGTCGATCTCCCGCAGCGCGCGCAGCCACGCCCGACTGCCGGTGCCGAACATGTGACCGGCGTTGTCGACCTGGCCCCAGTAGACGTAGGTCAGACCGGGCTTGGCCAGCACAGCCACGGCGGCGTCGACCCGGTCGTGGAGCCGGTCGACGCCCAGGAACCGTGCCCCGCGCAGAGCCGCGATGGTCAGACCGGACCCCTCGAACTCCGGGTTGCCGATGACGGTGCACGCGACACCGGCGGCGCTCAGGTGGTCGAACACCGTGGGGTGTGGTTGCCAGCGCAGCGGATCGACCTCCGGATCCCAGCGCAATTCGTTCATCAGCACGCGGCGGTCCGGGTCCATCACCAGATAGCCGACCAGTCCGTGGCTTCCGGGCGGCAGACCGGTGCCGAACGAACCCATCGACGTCGCGGTGGTGGTGGGACATCCGGCGCGCAGATCGGCGCTGACCATGGTCGTGAGAAACGGTGCGTCAGAGGCATACTCGTCGATCAATCGGGCGCCGAGCCCGTCGATCAGCACGACGCAGACCCGCTCGGCCGAGGGGAGCGGAGCCGCCGGCAGATCCATCGGGTGCCCGAGGGCGGCGGCCGTTCCGGGCAGCACGGCCCCCAGACTGGCGGGACCGTAGTCCGGGACGGTGACGGCGCTCATCGAGCCCTGCCCGTCTGATGCCGAGGGCGGCTCACCCGCGCGGCGCGGAGGTCGCAGCAGACAGCACCCGCGCGAAGGCCACCGCGTCGGCCAGGGCGTTCTCGCCCTCGGCGTCCGCGCTGATCCGGAGCGACAGGTCGTCACCCGTCATCGAGCCGGTGTAACCGTGGTCGGCCTCGCAGTTGGGGTCACCGCAGGTGGCGGGTTCCAGGTCGAGCCGGCCCACCGCCCCCCACCCGATGGTGACCGTGAGCTCCCGGCCAAGGCTTCCGGATTTGTACTTCTCCGGGTTCGGGACCACGTGGGTCATCATCACGGTCTTGACCGCGGAGAGCGGAACGGACTCGCTGGTGGCGATCCCGTGGGACTGCTCGCCGTGCTCCTCGTCGCCGCCGTGATCGTCTGCGTGGACGAAGATCAGCCGCGTCGGCGTCAGGGCGACGACGGACAGATGACGACGGATCGACTCCACGTCGAAGGTCGTCTCCAGGTGGACCAGGTGCGTTTCCACGTTCTCCTCGGCCAGCGCGATGTCCAGGACGTCGGTCACGAAGGCCGGGTAGTAGCCCGCCTTCAGGATCTTGCGGGACAGGTCGGGTGGCAACTGCGATGGCATGGACCCATCCTGGCATCCCGGGCGTGCCCACAACGACAAACGGGCCTGTCGGCGCGCGCCCACCACCCGGACGGACTTCGTCGATGTTCGTCCGGGCGGCGCCGGAACCCGTCCGGGCCACCGTTGCTCAGGCTTGGTCAGCGCAGGACGGCACCGGTGCGGGTCGCGGCCTCGGCGAGCGCCGAATCGCGGACGGCCAGAGCTTCGGCCGCCGTCAAGGTCCGGTCCGGGGCCCGGACCACCAGCGCGAAGGCCAACGACTTGGAGTCGCCGGCCACCCGATCACCGGAGTAGACGTCGAAGAGTCGCACCGATTCCAGGAGTTCGCCACCGCCGTCGACCAGCGCGGCAGTGACGTCCTGCGCCTGCGTCGCAACAGGCACCACCAGGGCGACGTCGAGGTTCACCGGCGGGAACGGCGAGATCCGCGGCGCCACCGGCGTGGCCCGCTCGGGCAGGGCGTCCAGATCCAGCTCGAGAGCCGCCGACCTGGCCGGCAGACCGAGCCGTTCGACCACCTCGGGATGCAGTTCACCCGCATAGCCCACGATCCAGTCGCCCACCCGGATCGAGGCGCACCGGCCGGGATGCCACGGCGCCTGTTCCGCCGGGAAGACCCGCAGTTCGACACCGGCGGTCCATCCGATCCGGCGCGCCAACTCGATGGCATCGGCCCACGAGCCGTTCCGGCCGACACCCCACCACCCGGCGCGCGCGAAGGCACCCGCCAGCACGACGCCGATGTGCCGCGGCTGCAGCGGCAGACTGGCGTTCAGCAGGTTGATCTCGTCATCCGTCGGGCGACGATCCACCCGCACGGCAATGGGCCGAGGGGCGTTCGCCCTGGGGAGGAACACCTGTCCGATCTCGTAGAACGCGAGGTCACGTGCGCCACGGGAGATGTTGCGCGTGACCGCTTCCAGCAGTCCGGGCAGCACTGTGGTGCGCATGGACGGGCGGGCGGCGTCCAGCGGGTTGACCAAGTTCTTGGTGACCCGCCTGACGTCGTCGGCCGGCAGACCCAGCGCGTCGAAGTCGGCCACCCCGACGAAGGGGAACGACAGCACCTCGGTGAGACCGGCGGCCGCCAGGTCGTCGGACACCCGGCGCTCACGACGCTGCGCGGCGGTCAACGAGGTTCCGGCCGGGGCGGACGGCAGGATCGACGGGATCGTCGACAGGTCCTCCAGCCTGGCCACCTCCTCCACCAGGTCGGCCGGACGCACCAGATCGGGGCGCCAGGTCGGCGGCGTCACCTGGAGCGGATCTGCCGCGGGATCGGCTACCGTGCAACCGATCTGCTCCAGCCGCGCCACGATGACGGTCGGCGCGTACGGCCGGCCAGCCAGCCGTTCCGGCTCATCGAGCGACAGTGGGATCACCGGCAGGATCGGCAGGGTCCCCGCGACATCCGAACGGCCGACGATGGTTCCGCCGGCGTACCGGGTGAGCAATTGCGCCGCCAGCTCCGCGGCGACCAGCGAGATGGCCGGATCGACGCCGCGCTCGTAGCGCCGCGACGCCTCGCTCGGCAACTTGTGCCGGCGAGCACCCCGGGAGATGACGAACGGGTCCCAGTACGCAGCCTCGATCACCACATCGGTGGTGCCGGCGGAGATCTCGGTCGCCTCCCCACCCATGACCCCGGCCATCGAGATCGGCCCCGACTCGTCGGTGACCAGCAGATCGTCGGCGACCAGGGTGCGGGTCACGCCGTCGAGCGTCTTGAGCTTCTCGCCCTCGACCGCCCGCCGCACGGTGATGTCGCCGGTGATCTTGGCCGAGTCGAAGGCGTGCAACGGATGTCCGAGTTCGAGCATCACGTGATTGGTGACGTCGACGGCCAACGAAATGCTGCGGATACCGGCGGCCTGCAGTCGCCGACGGATCCAGAACGGCGAGGCGACGGACGGGTCGATGCCGCTGATCCGGACCGTCACGAAACGACCGCACGCCGGGTCGGCGATGACGACCGGCCAGCCGGTCCCCTCGCGTTCCGGGACGTCCACCGCGGCCGGGTCGACGAACGGGACATCCAGCGCGGCACCGGCCTCTCGGGCGAGGCCGCGGATCGACATCGCATACCCCCGGTCGGCGGTGATGGCCAGTTCGATCACGGAGTCGTGCGAACCGAGGAGATCCCTTGCGTCGATACCTATCTCGGTATCGTCGTCGAGGACGAGAATGCCGTCGTGCTCGGTGCCGACGCCCAGTTCGCGCACCGAGCAGATCATCCCGTCGGAGATGTGGCCGTAGGTGCTGCGCGAGGCAATTGCGAAGCCGCCGGGCAGGACGGATCCGGGCAGCGCGATGACCACCTTGTCCCCGACCGCGAAGTTCTTTGCCCCACAGATGATCTCCCGTGGTTCGTTGGAGCCGTTGGGACCGTGGCCAGGTCCGACGTCGACGCTGACGAAGCGAATCGGCTTCTTGAACTCCGTCAGTTCGGTGATGGTCAGCACCTGGCCGACCACCAGATCGCCGGTGGTCGGCGGCACGGTGTGGATGTCCTCGACCTCGAATCCCACGCGCAGTAGAGCATTCGCCACGTCGGAGGCGCTGATGCCCTCCGGCAGGGAGACGTACTGCGACAGCCATTCGATCGGTGTGCGCATGTCTGTCAGACCTCCTTCACTACAGCACGGGAGGGTGCGGCGAACGCGGACGTGAATCGGACGTCGCCCTCGACCAGGTCCCGCATGTCGGGGATGTCGTTGCGGAACTGCAGGGTTCGTTCGATGCCCATGCCGAAGGCGAATCCGGAGTACTCCGTCGGGTCGAGCCCGGCCGCGCGCAACACGTCGGGGTCGACCATGCCGCAGCCGCCCCACTCGACCCACCCCGCGCCGCCCTTCTTGTTCTCGAACCAGACGTCCATCTCGGCGCTCGGCTCGGTGAACGGGAAGAACGACGGGCGTAGACGGGTGACCGACTCGGGCCCGAACATGGCCCGGGCGAAGTGATCCAGCGTCCCCTTGAGGTGCGCCATCGTCAGGTTCCGGTCGATGGCCAGACCCTCGACCTGGTGGAAGACGGGGGTGTGGGTGGCGTCCAGTTCATCGGTGCGGTAGACCCGGCCCGGGCAGACCACGTAGATCGGCGACTTCCGGCCGAGCATGGTGCGGACCTGGACCGGGGAGGTGTGCGTCCGCAATACCAGACCCGATTCCTCGCCGTCGGGCCCGGCCACGTAGAACGTGTCCTGCATGGCCCGGGCCGGGTGGTCGGGACCGAAGTTCAGTGCGTCGAAGTTGAACCAGTCGGCTTCGAGCTCGGGGCCCTGCGCGACCTCCCAGCCCATACCGATGAAGATGTCCTCGATGTCCTCCATGACGGAGGAGATCGGGTGCCTCGCGCCGGCCGGGTGCAGGTCGAACGGCAGCGTGACGTCGACCCGTTCCTGGGCCAGCACCCGTGCGTTCCGCTCGGCGGCCAGTTCGAGCTCGCGAGCGGCGATGGCCTTGTTCACCCGACCACGGGCCGGCCCGACGAGCTGCCCGGCAAGCGCCTTCTGCGCCTTGTCGAGCGATCCGATCGCCCGGTTGGCCAGGGCCAGCGGGCTCTTGTCGCCGGCATGGGCGAGGCGGACGGACTTCAGGTCGTCCAGGTCGGTGGCCGCAGCGATGGCGAGGAGCGCATCATCGGTGACGGCACCGATGGAACCGGCGTCCGTCGGGTCAGGAACGCCGGCCTGCGCGGCCGACGTGGGGGATGGCGTTGACATGAAACCTTCTTCGACTGGGATTCGGCGCTGGTGATGGCGGGGCGCCCGTCGGCCCAGGGTGTGCGCGCAGGATCAACGGCGCGGCCCGGCGACGGGCCCGATAAACCGCATCGTCTCGGTGCGCTCGGGTGGCATCACCGCTTCATCGTCTCACGGCCGTTCACCCGATTTCGAACTCGGCCACGTCAGAGCCGGAGAGTGGTCCGGTCGGCTCACTTGAAGGCGTTCGTCGGGCCGGCATCCATGGTGATCGACAGGTCCGCATTCACGATCGGCCGGTTCTCCGAGCCCTCGGCGGAGTAGAGCTCGAGGGAGACGATGTCGATGCCGTTCTCGGCATTGACGATGATCCCGGGCACGCACGTGAAGACCATCGGATTCTGGTGGCCGTTCGCCGCGTCGACCTGCACCCTGGTACCGAGTCCGTTGTCGATCGCCATCGACACCTTGTACTGGAAGAACGAACCGGCGCCGTTCGACTGTGCCGAATAGGCCACCGGCACCACAGCGACGATGTCCGGATTGATCCGGATCTCGACCTTCTCCACGGCCTCGGTCGCCTTCTTGTCCCGCTTGATGTCGCCGAGGTGGCGAACCGCCTGGTCCCGGGTGGACGTCTGAAACTTTTTGTCCTGCTTCGTCCCGAACTGGGACACCGTCTCGGTGTGCCCGTCCCGGTAGCGGACCAGCGCGTACACGTCATAGTCCGTCGACGGCGGCCAGGAGACGCTCGCCGTGATGACCGGCGACTTCTCGATCGAGACCCGCTGGCCCTTGGCCAGATTCACCGCACCAGTGCGCTTGCCGAGATCGACGGCCGGACCCTTGGAAGTTGGTGCAGCCGGCGGCGTTGGTGCGGCCGCTTCGCCGTCGACGCTGACGCCGTGTTCCTGGGCGAGCGCGGCCAAACCCTCGGTCCAGCCGGCGGAGACATTGCGCAGCTTCCACTCCGAGCCGCGCCGGTAGATCTCGATCAGCACCGCGGCACGTTCGGTGGTCAGACCCAGCACCGGCGCGTCGATCTGCAACCCGGGACCCGACACTCCGACTCCGAGACCGGTGACATCGGCCAGCGTGCCTGGTATCTCGTCGGCCAGCGAGACTGCCACGGCGAGCACCTCGATGTCGGCAGGCACGCCGGTGAGCGCGACCGTCACCCGGTCTGCCGCCGCGAGGGTGACCGCTCCCTCCGGCGAAGTGGGTTGGTTGAAGAACACGAAGTCGTGGTCACTGCGGACTTTCCGGTCGGCGCCGAGTTGGAAGACCATCAGGTCAACCGAGCCTTGCACTGCTCCGGTCACGGCGACGTCGAGAGCTGCGGCGGGGACGGCGGTGTTGGCTCCGCGGGTCAGGGTGGTCATGCGGTTCACCCTGCCATGTCGGCCGGACGGGCGAGGCGAAGTGGTAGGACTGCGAGCCTGCTATCGACAGGTCCGGCCGTCCGTCAGCGGGGTGCGGGGGTCGTAGACCTGGGTGCCGGTCGGGACCGTCCCCGAGGTGGTGGGGCTCGCCGACGGATCGTTGATGCGCGGAAGGCCGATCAGCCCCTGCGCCAGATAAGCGCAATCGACATTCGACTCGTACCGGTCCTCGCGTTCGACGCGGAGGGTCGCGGACCCCTGCGCGGCGGGAAACACGGCAAGCGTCAGGTGCTCGTGCAGGACCGTGAGATTGCCGGTACCACGCAAGGTGTCGGAATGAGGAACCAACGGGTAGGCCCAGACCAGGTTCGCCTGCACCGCCAGATGTCGTGCGGGCACAGTCGCCGTGGGCTCGACCTGCGCGACCGTCACCGCGCCGGTGACCCTCGCCGGCGCGGCCAGAGCGAACCCCGGTGCGAGCAGGGTCGGCGAGAGATAGGAGTTCGGTCCTGTCGCCACGCTGCTTTCCTCCGCGACCTGTCGCGGATCCAGTAGGTTCTCGAGGGTCTGCAGCCGGTGGTCGACGAGTACCGAGCGGTCCGTGCGCGCAGCGACGATGTAGCGGTGGGCCAGATCGAGCCCGTCCCGCACCTGCGCGGCCGAGTACGAACCGACCGCCGACGCGGCGGGCATGGCGACGCCCAGCTCAGCGGTGTGCCAGCTCTCCGCCGGCGTCCCGCTGAATGGATCGTCGCCTCCGACGCCCGGCGCGGCCTCGCCCGCCGACGTGAGCCCCGAGACCGGGACCCGGGACCCGGTGCTCGTCGCCTTGGGCCCATTGCTGCCGATACCGCCCATGGCGTTCGGGCCACCGTTGATGCCGACGACCGTAGAACCCGCGACCGCCGGGCGATCACCGAACGGCCGAACGACAGCGGCGTAGACCAGCAGGACCAGGATCACCGCGCCCGATACGTAGGCGGCCCGGACACCTCGGCGTGACGGCGGCGCACCGACGTATCCGGCCTGGCGCTGCTCGGCCCTGACGAACTTCTTCTCGATCTTGGCCATACGTTTCGCCCAGGCCGGGTCGGGCGGTCCGAGCAGGTACTGGTCCTCGTCCATCTCGCCCGCCCCTTCCGACCCGCGCCACTCCTGCTCCCGCTCCACAGTAGAGATGGTCGGGCGCGGGCGCCGCGCCGTTCCACGTCCGGGGGAAAGCGAGTCCGCGAAAGCCGCTCATCGGGCATATCGGATAAGCAATCCGCGGAACCACCGTTCGTCCCGGACTTGGGCTGGCATCATCAGGGCCATGAGCGAGGGGGGGCGCAGGCGGAGACGTCATCTTTCGGTGGTCCCTGACCTTCCCGAAGACCTCGCCGCCGGTTCTCCGGCACCGGGCGAGGCAGTCGCAGCGACCCACCGGCCCACACCCGAGCGGAGGATCGGAAAGGCGCTGACCGAGCAGGGGGCGTCGACCCACCGGGAGACGCCCACGATCCCACCGGCCGCGGCAGGCCCATCCGTCCCGGCAGGTCCATCCGTCCCGGACGGTCCACCCGACGCGGACGGTCCACCCCCGGGAACGACCGCTTCGGATCTCCGTCGGGCGCTGGTCGAATCCGGCGCTCCCCAACCGTTCATCAATCACGCGGCGACGTTCGGCGACGACGTCCAGGGTCTGTTCCTCTGGCTCCGCGACTACGGGCCGGTGTTCTCCGAACGACAGTGGGCGACCGATCTACTCGACCACTGGACCGTGTTCCTGGAACCGGATACGAGGGCTTTTGCCGCCGAGCAGTTCGGGGCCGCCTTCCTGGCGATGTACGACCAGGATGGTCAGGCGCTGGAGACCATGGCACACCTGCTCGCGGAGGCGGCCGACACCGGACGTCCGGAGGCGGTGGCGATGGCCCGGGTCTTCGCCAGCGTCGGCCCTTCCCAGATCCATGCCGCCGCAACGGCAACCGCGGAGCAACTCGTGGCCTCAGGTCTGCCGGACCTACCCTGGGCGCCCCATCTCGGTTCCGGGGAGTGGATCGATGCCCAGGGCTTCGCAGATCCCTTCCAGGCCGAGGAATCTCTCGCGCTGCAATTCCGGATCGACGGGTTCGCCTACGGTTTCAGCCTGATGATCGATCACGCCCAGGGCGGCGGGGTCCGCGACTGCACGCTGTTCGACGACGTCGTGGCGCTCCACGACGAGATGGCCGGACGGGCCGGGGCTGCCGGCGTCCCGTTCGTCAAGTACTCCGGTACGCAGGCCGGCAACATCCTCGACGCCGCGCTGACTTCACCCTCCGCAGCCCTGGACCCCGAGCAGGATGAGCACGTCAACTCGTTGCTTCCCCTACTGCGATCTCGCGAGCATCTGGTGTCGCGGCCCACCGAACTGATCTCGATCCCCGGACCCCGCGTGCCGTCCCGGCGTGGCGGCGGCCCCCGACCCGTCAAGGGCGTTCCGAAGGACTCGTGACGCTTGGCGTCAGCCGACTTCGCTCGACCGGTGTCCGACCGCGGACGGCGAGCGGGCAGCCGGGGGTGCTCGACTCTCGCCCTGACGGCCCGAGTTACCCCACGACCGAACCCGGGCCGTCTCGTCGACTCCGACTCCTATCGACTGGCGATGGTGAAGCCGCCCGGCAGGATCTCCACCAGCGCGCCGCTACCGCAGGTGGACGAACGATGCAGCACGCCATTGCGGTCGTAGGACCGCACCACGAACGGACCGGAGCCCGGCACCGCGACACGGTGAAGCTGGCTGCTCGACACGACGCTGCTCAGCAGCACGGTTCCGTGTCCGTTGCCCTGCGTGGTCAACGTCGACACGAGGGGGATGACGAGCAGGGCATCGAGATTCCCGGTGCCGCCCTTGGTGGTGGCAGTCAGGGTGGTCGCCTTCGCGGGCGCCGGCACCCACAGGTCGATCGGCAGCAATGCAGTTGGTGACGGCGCATTGCCCTGCGCCCCCACCGCACCGAAGCGGACCCGCCCCAGCATCCGACCGTCGGCCGAGAAGGTGGACTGCGCCTTCGATCCGGGCGTGAGCTCGGCGATCGGCTGCACCAGTCGTGGCTGACCGGCCGCCGGCAACGGCCACGTGACGGTGCTGCCGGCACCGGCCGCGACGAACGAACCGCTCCACTGGGACTCACCGGTCCACGCGGACGCCGGCGTCTGCACCGCTGCGTTGCCCTGCAGCGCAGCGGTTTCGGCCTCGATCACCTGTTGACCGTCCCGGGACACCAGATGGGAAGAAGCGCGGGCGATCGCCAGGAGATCCGGGTTGGCGTCGAGGACCTGCATGGTGAGCAGTCCGTGGATCGTCGATTCGGCGCCACTGCCGAGGTTGACGGCGCCGGTGGAGGAGATGCCGTCGTTGGTGACGCCGGTCGCCGGGTCGTACACCGGTGTGCCGGCGGTGTTCTGGCCGAAGAACCAGCCGGCGGCCACCCCGGCGAGCGTCCGGATTCCGCTGCTACCGGAGGCCTTCCCCACGGCCAGCAGGCTCTGCACCCGCGCATCGGCACCGTAGGCGATCTGCGTGCCGTCCACCGGGCTCGGAAGCCACCCGTTGTCGGGTCCGGCCGCCGTGAGCAGGTGCGGGGTGAATCCGGCGGCGTCACCGATCGCCGGTGTCAGTAGTGATTTGTTCTGCAGCGCAGTCGATGCCGCAGCCAGCCCGGCCGGCATCTGCGCACCCCAGGCGTGCCAGTCGGAGCGGGAAAGCGCCCACGGCAGCACCGCGCGGTACGGCCAGGTCGTGGTGGTGCCGGCGGACATCTGTGCGACACCGGCAGCCAACTGACCGAGTGCCGTGCGGGCCCCAGCGCCGTCGGCGGTCCGGGATCCGGTCGCCCTGACGTAGGAGGCCAACCCCAGCATCGCCTCCGACGAGGCGTCGGCGCCATCGACGATCAACCAGGCAGGAACCTTGACCCCGTGGATGATCTGGTACTTCCCGTAGTCGGTCAGGACGTCGCGGTGCAGCGCCGTGACCGCCAGATCCATCCGGCTCTGCAGGAACGCGGCGAACGCGGGGTCGGTGTCGCGGAAGGCGGCGAAGCCCTCACCGAACGCCCAGAGACTGCGGGCCAACCAGTAGGAGGCCCCGGAGTCGGACGGGTTCGGCGAGTCCGGCGGGGTCGGCGACGGGGTGAGGGTCCCGTCGGGCTGCATCCAGAGGACCGACTCGCCGGCGTGCGGCCCGTTCAGCGTCTGCAGGTAGGCCAGGCCCCGAAGCTGCTCGTAGGCTTCGGTTTTCGAGCTGGTATCACCCGTTGCCTTCCACTGGCGCAGGTAGACGATGGCCGCCCTGGCGATGTCGTCGCCGTCGAAGGAGCCCTGACCCCAGTGCCCGGTGGCCGGATCGAAGGCGCCACCGCCGACCCGTGCGAAGGTGTTGCCGGGACGGGGATCCGCGTACACCCACAGCACCCCGACCGATGGCTGCGTGTCGAGTCGATAGGTGTTGTGGGCAGCCGTCGCCGGCACCGTCACCCGGTCGGTCAGGTAGTTCAGATGGGCCAGATTGGTGAGTGGCGCGGCGGCGTGCCCGACGTCGGCGTTCGCCTGCACTGCAGTGCTGACCGGTGCGGCCTGCGCCGACGGCGTCACGAACCCGGCCGCAAGCACGGCGGTGGCCGTCATCGCGACAACCCTGCTACCCCAACGACTCCTGCGACTCCAACGAGTAGCGGTCATGGTGATGTTTCCTCCGAGCGGTCGAGTGTGGCGACACCGATCTGCGAATCGGCCATGCCGTAGAAGACGAAGGTCCTGTCGTTGATCTGTTCGATCGCCGTCGGGAAGACGACATTGGGCACGATGCCGTTGATCTCGGCCCCGAGTGCCGGTTCCAGCAGCGGCTTGGCCGTTCGGGCAAGAACGACCGACGGGTCCCCGGCCGACAGGATCATCGCGCCGGCTGCGTAGTGGACCGCCTGCTGCTGGTCGACGCCCGGAACCAGAGCGCCGGCGACGCCGTGATGGATCAACAGCCAACCCTCCGGGACACGCAAGGGGGGCGGTCCGGCGCCGATCTTCAGTGCCTCGAAGTCGTACTCGGGCATGGCCACCAGCCGATGGCGGCCGAGATGCGTCATCGCGGAGACGTTCTGAATGGCCGCCGCGACCGGGATGTAGGAGATCCAGATCCCCGGTCGGTCGTCGGTCACCCCGGTCGGCAGCGGTGAACCGGCACCGGGCACGATCCAGTCCAGATCCCACATCGGGCGGTGCAGCGCGGCGAAGCAGAGTTCGCCGTCCGGACCGGGAACCGGCTCCGGGAAGAAGACGACATCCTTGTTCGGGATCAGGTTGAGATCGACGTCCAGGTCCTCCTGGTACTCGAAGTGCAGGGGCCCCAGCCGCTTCCAGCTCAGCAGGTCGACGGAGGTGGCCAACGCCGGCCGCGGGCCGAGTGGACCGTAGGCGACGTAGGTCATCAGGAACCGACCCAGCATCGGGACGAACGTGACCCGTGGATCCTCGACACCGCTGTGGCTGGGGCTCTGCTCCCAGCCGGTCTCGGGCGCGAGCACCACTCCGCGGCGCGAAACGCCAGTGGGAACACCGTCGACGAGGTCGACGGTGGCCAGACCGACCCGCGAGACGTTGCCGGAAGCGACAAGTCGCGGCAGCAGGTACAGCTGACCGTCGGGGCCGCGCCCGCTCGCCGGATTCAGTACGCCTTCGGCCTCGTCGGGATTACCGGGGTCGGGCACCATGAGGGTGCCCACCCGGTTCAGGGAGTAGGGAACGGTTGTCCCGATGGACGAGATCTGTTCGGGTAGAACCTGGCTGGACAAGGAGTTATCCCTTCACACCGGATCCGAGATCGGTGGAGATGAATTTGCGCTGGAAGAGGATGAACAGGCCGACGGCCGGAACGGCGAGCACCACGGCGCCGGCCAGGATGGCTCCGAACGGGTTGGAGGCCGAGCCGGAGACAGTCGAGATGTAGTTGGCCAGGGAGACGGCGAGCGGTTGCTTCTTCTGGTCCTTCGTGATCAGGAACGGCCACAGGAACTCGTTCCACGGGCCGATGAAGGTCAGCAGCACCGCCGTGAGCATGGCGGGCCGGACGAGCGGCAGGGCAATGGATCTCAGCACCCGGAGCTCGTTGGCCCCGTCGATGCGGGCGGCGTCGAACAGTTCCCCTGGCAATTGCAGGAAGTACTGCCGGAAGATGAAGACCGCGGTGGAGTTTATTGCGTACGGCAGGATCATGCCGAGGTAGTTGTCAGCCAATCCGTAGGTGCGGGCGATGAGGACGTACAGCGGAATCATCAGCAGCTGGAACGGCACCACCTGCATCAGCAGCATGGCGCCGAAGACCGTTCCCTTGCCCCGGAAATGCAGCAGCGCCAACGCGTAGCCAGCGAGCACCCCGAAGAACATGGTGCACAGCAGGACTCCGCCGGTGAAGATGCCGGAGTTCAGCAGCGATCGCCAGAGATCGATGGACCCGTTGATCTGGGCGAAGTTGTGTCCGGTGATGTTGGAGAAGCGCGGAAACGCACCCGCCAGGGTGGTGTCCGGTTCCTTCTGCAGCGACCCGATGACCATGTAGTAGAACGGGAACAGGAACGCGACCGCACCGATCAACAGCACGACCGTCGTCAGGATGCGGCTTCCACGGCCCTGTGTTCGCTTCATCGGCTTCACGATGTCCGGTGTGGCCTTGACCACCTGGCTGGTCATTTCTCTCCCTCGGTGAACCGTCGACCGATCAACGCGATGATCAGCACCACGATCACCAGCACCACCCCGATGGCCGAGGCCACGTCGGGATTGCCCTGTTGGATGCCCTTCTGGTACATCAGCAGCACCGGAGAGGTCGACGCCTTGTCCGGACCGCCGCCGGAGGTCAGCAGATACGGCTCGGTGAAGAGGTTCGCACCGGTGACGATGGCCAGCAGGACCACCAGTCCGGTCGCCGGGCGAACACCCGGAATCGTCACCGCGGTGAAGGATTTCCACTTGCCCGCGCCGTCGGTGGCAGCTGATTCGTACAGCTCTTTCGGTACGTTCTGCAGGGCAGCCAGATAGAGCAGGATGAAGAATCCCAGCTGTTTCCAGGTCACGAAGATCGCGATCGTCGGCATGGCCCAGAACGAGTTCACCAACCAGGACGGGCTGGGGGCCAGCGGCCCGAGCAGGGTGTTGATGAACCCGTCGGAGTTGAACAGGAACAGCCAGACCCCGACCACGGCGACGCTGGCCGTCACGTACGGGACGTAGTAGGCGACCCGGAAGAAGGTGCGCCCGATGATCGCCTGGTTCAGCGCTGCGGCAAGGCCGAGCGAGAGGACGACGGTGAGTGGGACATTGATGATCAGGAAGACCCCGACGTGCACGAAAGAATTGAGCACGTCGGGATCGGACAGTGCGGTCTTGTAGTTCGTCAAGCCGACGAACGGGTGCGGGACGTTGACCCCGGGTGCGGTGAAGAAGTAGTCGTGGAACGACATGTACACCGCGAACCCCAGCGGGAAGGCGAAGATCGCCCCGATGAAGACGGCATACGGTGCCGCAAGGGCGATCCCGATCGGCTGCCGGCCGAAGATCCTGACCAGCAACCGATCATGGCGGGCCTTGTCCGCACCATCTCCCTGGCGATCCGGCCGGCGCGGGGGGGCCGCCGCCCGCTTGATGACAGGCGTTGTCATGGCAGCGCTCTCAGGACTGGCCGGCCAGCGAATCGATCTTCGTCGCCGCCCCCGGGAGCGCCGTCTTGGGGTCGGACTTTCCGAAGATCACCGACGAAGACCAGGCGTCCCGGAAGGTCTGCCAGATCTGCACGGAGTTGGCGACGTTGGGCACCTCGACGGTGCGGGCGGCCTGGTCGGCGAACAACTTGTAGTCCGGATTGGCCGTGAAGTAGGCGGCGAAGGCCGTGGAGAGATCCTTGCGCAGCGGCATCTGGCCGGTCAGGGTGAGCAGCTGGGAATCCTGCGCCTGGCTCGTGGAGAACTTCAGGAAATCCCAGGCGGTGCCGCGGTTCTGGCAGCTTGCATACATGGCCACGTTCTTCGCGTCCGAGAAGGTGTGGGTCTGCGCCGCCGTCATGCCCTTCTCGGTCGGAACCGGGACGACACCCCAGTCGACCTTGCCCTTGTAGTTGGCGATGGCCCAGGGTCCGACGACGGCCATGGCTGCGACACCGGCGGCGAAGGAGTCGCCGTTGTAGGTCTCGGTGCCGGCGAGCTTCTTGGTGTAGAGGGACTGCCAGAAGGTGGCCACCGCCTGACCGTCCGCGGTGCTGAAGGTCGACTTGTTGTCCACCACCAACTGTTTGCCACCGGTCTGCGCGGCGTAGAGCGGATAGAAGTCGAACCAGGACTGGTAGAACTCGCTGCTCGGCGCCGGATAGATGGCGTACTTCGCGGCGCCCGAGGAGACGATCTTCTCCGAGGTGGTCAGGAAGTCGGCGTACGTGCTCAGGGGTGGAGCGGTGGTACTGATCCCGGCCTTGGCGAACACCTTCTTGTTGAAGAAGATCATCACCGGGTTCGACTTCCAGGGCATCTGGTAGAAGTGGCCGTCGCTGGACTGGTACTGCTTGGCCAGATCGCCCGTCCGCGCCTCGACGTAGGACGCGCCGTCGGCGAACGAGTTGAGATCGACCAGCCCGCCCTGCTTCTGGAACTGCGGTACGGCAGCCGGGGAGGTGTTGTAGATCAGGCACGGCTCGGTGCCGGCGGTGATCGCCGCACCGATGACCTCCTCCGAGGACTTGCCGGCCGGGACCTCCTGGGCCGTCACCGTCTGATCCGGATGGGCGGTGTTCCAGGCACTGACGACCTGCTTGCCCCAGGTCACTTCCTGGGCATTGTTGGAGTACCAGATCTTGATCGGTCCGGTGGTGGCGGATCCGGCCGCGGCGCCGGTACTGCTGCTGCCGCAGGCCGTCAGCGCGATGGATGCTGCGAGCAGGCCGGCGACGGCCAAGGAGGTGCGTTTCATGACGTTTCCCTTGTCGTGGGGTGATCGGGGGTTGCGGGCGTGCGGCGTCGAACTCCGTGGCCACTGTTCCGGCCCGGAGCGTACTGGTCTAGAAACTGTTGCGGTGCAGCAGGTCAAGGCGGTGGGGCGGTCGACTCCCGGAGGACGAAGACCGCGGCCGACAGTTCCACGTCGGCTACGTGTTGTCCTGCCAGGTAGGAAAGGAGAGCAGTGGCGGCGGCCTGCCCCCATCCGAACGCGTCGGTGCGCACGGTCGTGAGCGGCGGGTGCAGGTGGGCTGACAGTTCCGAATCGTCGAACCCAACCACCGACAGATCGTCGGGAATCCGGATGCCGCGGCGGTGGGCCTCGGCCATGCCCGCCATGGCCATCAGGTCGCTGGCGTAGAGGATCGCGGTGGGAGGGTCAGCACCATCGAGCAGTTGGGCGGTGGCCCTGGCTCCCCCGGCTGCGGTGAAGTCGGCCTCGACGTAGCTGCCGGACGGCAGGCCGGCCGCGGCCATGGTCTCGGCCCACTGCCGCCGGCGGTGATCGGCGTGCAGGTACTCGGTCGGGCCGCCCACGTGCGCGATGCGTCGGTGACCGAGCGCGATCAGATGGTCGACCGCTTCCCTGACGCCCTGGGTGTCGTCGAGACAGACTGCCGGAGCAGGTGAGTCGGGTGCCGGGCGATTCAGCGTGACGGCCGGCAGACCGAGCCGCGCCAAGAGCTCCGGACGCGGATCGTCGCTGCGGATATCGGTCACGATGACGCCGTCGGCGCGGCCATGGGACAGTTCGGTATACGCGGCGCGTTCGGCGACGGCGTCCGGCACGAAACGCAGCATCAGCGCCATGTCGGCCGGCGCAATGACCTTCTCCACCCCCGCAATGAACGGCGGGAAGAAGGGATCGGCGCGCAGCATCTCCGGCTGCCTGGCCAGCACGAGGCCGAGCGCGGAGGTCTTCGAGGACGACAACGCTCGGGCGGCACGACTCGGGCGGAACTCGAGGTCGTCGACGGCCTGCAGGATCCGGGATCTGGCGTCGGCGGAGACGCCCGGCCGATCGTTGAGGACGAAGGAGACGAGAGTTTTGGACACCCCGGCGCGCGCGGCGACGTCGGAAATGGTCGGCTTGGCGCTCACCCCGGTCTCCCTTCGTCCTCGAATGGTGAAGACGACTAAACCGGTTTAGACGCGGATTGTCAAGAGGCCCCGGTAGCGTGAGCAGCATGCTGGTGAGGGACCCGCGCTGGGCCAGGTCGACCGTCGAGGTCCGTGCCGCGATCGTCGCGCGCGACGGCGGGCTGTGCCGCTACTGCGCCGGCAAGCCGGACGTCATCGAGATCGACCACATCTGGCCGGTCTCCCTGGGCGGCCGGACCACTTTGGTCAACTGCGTGTCGGCCTGTCAGTCCTGCAACCGCACCAAGGGATCACGGACCGACTGGGTGCCGGTGCCGTTGGACGAGATGCCCGCCACCGGAGAACCGTTGCCGCCGTTCCGGACCCGTCCGCGCAAGTGGAAGACGAAGGCCCAACGCCGACGTGCTGCCGACGCCCTGCGGATGACGGCCGTCGACTGTCGGGCGGGGCTCAGCCCTTGACCGCGCCGCTGGACAGCCCGCCGATGTAGAAGCGTTGCAGCGCAACGTAGAGGATCACGCAGGGCACCATTGCGATCACCGACCCGGCGACCAGGTACCCGTAGTTGAGGTTGCCGTAGGTTCCGCTCTGGATGTTCAGCAACGCCACCGGCAGGGTGAACAGGTTCGTGTCGGTCAGGAAGGTCAACGCCCCGAGGAACTCCGTCCACGACGCGAGGAACGAGAACAGGATCGTGGTGGCGACCCCGGGCAGGATCAGCGGACGGAGCACCAGCAGCAGCGTCTTGATCGGGCCGCAGCCGTCGATGAAGGCGGATTCCTCGAGTTCCGGCGGGAGCGACGCAAAGCTGTTCCGCATCACGAACACTCCGAACGGCAGGTTGAAGGTGGTATAGAAGAGGATCAACCCGATCCGGCTGTCCGTCAGGTGAAGTGCGTTGAGTTCCAGGAACAACGGCGTCAGGACCGCCTGGAACGGCACCATCAACGTCAGGATGATCAGCCCGAAGACGAGACCGGAACCGGCGAACCTGAACTTCGCGAAACCGTAGCCGGCCAGCGCGGACAACACGGCGACGAGCACACCCGTTCCGATGGAGACGATCAGACTGTTGCCGATGTATCGCCAGAGATGGATCTGGCCGGAGAACAGGTCGGAGTAGTTCGAGCCGGTGAAGTCGGTGAAATTGTTCCAGGACGGGGCGGCGGTGATGCTCGCGGCGGGCTGCAGGGACCGGATGACCGCCCACAGCAACGGGACGAGAAAGATGATGCTGACGAGGATCCCGGCGGTCCAGTAGAAGATCGTGCCGGTGCGACGGGGGTGCTGGGCCGGCCGCATGGTCCGCCCCAGGGTGTGGGTGGCCATCAGTCCTCCTGACGCAGGGCGAAGAACTGGATGGCGCTGATGATGCCGACCACGACGACCAGGATGATCGACAGGGTGGTCGCCGCGCCGAGGTGCAGCTCGACGAAGGCACGTTCGTAGATCCACATGACGACCGTCGTGGTACTGGTCCCCGGGCCGCCCTGCGTCAGGATGTAGAACTGGTTGAACGCCAGGAACGAGCCGATCACCGACAGGATGAGTGTCAGGGCAATGGTTCTCCGCAACAACGGAAGGGTGACACGCAGCTCCTTGGCCCACCAGCCGGCCCCGTCGAGGTCGGCGGATTCGTAGACCTCCTGCGGGATGGCCTGCATGCCGGCCATCAACAGCATCATGGTGAGACCGGAGGCCGCCCAGATCACCAGCACGCAGATCACCGCGGTGGCGGGAATGGTGTCGACCAGCCATGCCGTCTGCCCGTCGGTGAGACCGAGGAACTTCAGCACCGTGTTGACGGCGCCCGTTCCCGGCTGCACCTCCAGCAGCGTGATGAAACTGAGAGTACTGAGCCCGATGACGTACGGCAGGAACACCGCGGTGCGGAAGAAGACCGATCCGCGCCGGTTGCTGCGGACCAGGACGGCCATGCCATAGCCCAGCAGGAAGATCGGTACCGTGACGATCGCCGTGTAGATGAGCGTGTAGAGCGTCGCGTGCCAGAAGGTGGTGTCCTGGCCGATGGCCCGGTAGTTGTCGAAGCCGATGAATTTGACTCGGCCGATCAGCGGCCAGTTGGTCAGTGAGATGTACACCGCAAAGCCCAGTGGGAAAACCACCAGGGCCAGGGTGAACAGGAAAGCCGGTGCCACCAGGAGCATTCCGGTGCGGGACGGGTGGGTCAGCGTTCCCCGTCGACGCTTGGCCGGCGGCGGTGTGACGGCAGCCTGCACCGGCGGGAGATCGGTGTGGATCATGTCTGGGCCTGTCCGAGTGCTCGGGTGAACCCGGTCTGAGCGGCCGCGAAGGCACCGTCGACGTCGCCGTCGAACACCGCTCTGGTCCACATGGTGAAGAACGGGCCGCTGGTCTGGTTGACCGCGGTGTTGTAGGCGATGGTCTTCTCGGCGTATCCGGTCGGGAGGGCGTCGACGGCCACCGCGGTCCGTGGGTACTTCGCCCGGAACACGGCCGTGGCGACGTCGGACCGGATGGGGGTGTAGCCGGCTTCGGGGAGGAGGCTCTGCTGCTCGGTCTGCAGCGCGAATTGGATGTACTCCCAGGCGCCGGAGGCATTCCTCGCGCCCCGCGGAATGGCGATGTTGTCGCCGCCGTCGAAGACGCAGGTTCCGCTGACGGCGCCGGGTAGCGGGACCACTCCGACCTCGGTGGCGAATTCTTTCGTCAGGCCACCGCCGACCAGTGCACCCTCGTTACCGGGCCAGATCCCGATCTTGCCCGTCAGGAAGTCCTTGCCCCAGGTCGCGCCGCTCTCGGTCCGACTGCTGGTGGTCGCGAGCCCTTCGGCCCACATCGTCTGGTAGGCCTGGAGAAACGTTCGCAGCGCGCGGTTGTCGGCGACGTTCGCCGTCTGGTTCCCCGGTTCGCCGCGGAACAGATAGTCCTTGCTGGCCCAGACCGAGGGCAGACCGATGAATCCCATGATGCCGGGGTTGTTCCCGCCGAAGCTGATGCCCTTGATACCGTCACCGAGTTTGGTGATGGCCCGGGCTGCGGCGACCACCTCGGCGAGGGACGCCGGTGGCTTCGCCGGGTCGAGACCGGCCTTGGTGAAGAGGGTCTTGTTGAAGTGCAGCACGCTGACGTCCGCCGCGTAGGGCAGCGCGTAGATGCGGCCGCCCAGGGTGGCGAGGTTCAGGTGTCCCGGACTCAATTTGTCCAGGTAAGGCAGAGGCTTGACCAGGTCGGTGATGTCGGTGAGCGCGTCGTGGTAGGCCAGCAGGGTGGAATTGATGTCGTCGACGTCCACCACGTCCGGGACGTTGCGGCCGCGGATCGCAGTCGCCAGTTTGGTGACGTACTGGGTGTCCGGGATGGCGGTCATCACGACGTTCAGATCATGATGGGTGTTGTTGAACTTCGTCACGATCGGCGCCGAGAGCGCCTGCGTCGCAGCGCGAACCCAGAGCTGGACGGTGCCGGTCGCCTTCGTCCCGAAGCCGGCGGCGGAAAGATCTGGCGAGTCCAGCACGCCGGCACCCCCGCACGCGGCCAGCAGCAGTCCCGCGCCACCGAGCAACACTGCGCGGCGACTCAGCCCTGCGTTCACCGGATCGCGTCCGGGGTCAGGGTCTGGAACAGGTTCTGCGCCAATGGGATCCAGACGCGCATCGGGCCGACTCCGCGGTTGGCCCAGACCTGGTACGGCACCGCCGTGAACTCTCCCGTGGCCCCGTCGACGGTCGAGCCCCATCCGGTGATGGTGACGATCCCGCCGAGCAGGTCGGGACGGGGTACCGCGGTGAGGTCGGCAGCCGAGGCACTGGCCAGTTCGAGGTCGTCCACCGCGAGATCCGTAGGCAGATCGATCTGCTCGACGGCGTAGACCAGCGGTCCCCGTTCGATGGCGCGGGCGCCTCGGACAGCGTCGACGCGGTGGTGGCCGGCCGTGAGTCGCGCCGGCATCGGCAGGGTCAGCACCACAGTGTCCCCGGCAGTCCACTCCCGTTCCACCACTGCGTATCCCACCTGCGACAGCACCGGTGCGGGTTCGTCTCCGGCCATCGCGATGGTGGCGCCGTGGCACCAGGCCGGAATGCGGAGCGAGAGCGCCCACCGGCCTGCGTCGGTCGCGTCGACCGTCACCGAAATCGCCTCCTGCCAGGGGTATTCGGTGCGGATCGACAACCGCCGTTCGTCCAGCGAGACGGTGCCGGCGGCGTACTGGTGCAGCTGGATCCCATTGTCGTCGGTGGTGGCCAGGTACGTCTGGATCGAACTGATCGTCCGCATGACGTTGGGCGGGCAGCAGGCGGTCTGGAACCAGCCCTGCCGGCCGGTCGCCGGCTGACGGTGGTCGTCGGGAACAGCATCTGCGCGGACCTGCAGCGCGTTCACGTAGAAGAATTCGTCACCGCTCTGCGAGACCCCGCTCAGGAAGCCGTTGAGCAGCGTCCGTTCGATGAGGTCGGCGTAGCGCACGTCGCCGGTGGCCAGCAGCCGTCGCCAACTCCACTGCACACTGCCGATGGCGGCGCAGGTCTCGCAGTAGGCCACGTCGGTCGGCAGCTCGTAGGGATCACCGAAAGCCTCGCCGTCCCACCGTGAACCGTTGCCGCCGGTCAGGTAGGTCTTGGTCGCCACCATGTGTTCCCACTGCCGGTGCTGCGCGGCGTCCAGGGTGCGGCCGGGATCCTTGCCCTCGGCGATGACGTCGGCCACCCCGGCCGCGAAGTACAACGCCCGCACCGCATGTCCCTCCACCGTCTCGGAGTCGCGTGCCGGGACCCGGTCGGAGAAGTAGATCGGCTCCCGGCCGTAGGCCCGGTTCAGCCCGTGACCCCGGGCGTCGACGAAATGCGCTGCCAGGTCGAGGTAGCGGGCGTCGCCGCACTCGCGATAGAGCTCGACGAGCGCCATCTCGATCACCGGATGCCCGTCGATGTCGGTATTACCGGTCGGGCCGAAGGTTTCGACCAGATGGTCGGCCACCCGGATCGCGACGTCCCAGAGGCCGGCGTCCGACCCGGCGCGACGGCCCGCCACGGCGGCCTGGATCAGGTGGCCGTAGCAGTACATCTCGTGGCTGAAAGCCAACTCCCGGTAACGCTCCCGCCCACCGCGGGTCACCTGCACGAAGCTGTTCAGGTACCCGTCGGCCTGCTGCGCCGCCTGCACTGCGGCGGTGAACGTCTCGAGTTCGGCACCGAGGCCCTCGGCGGGCTCCCGGCCATTCTCCCAGGCCACCGCCTCCAGCCATTTGTAGACGTCGGAATCCATGAACAGCGGGCCCTGGTACTCCACACCGGCTGCGGTGGTGGTGCCGTTCGCGGCGGCCTCGAGGTCGGCGAGATTACCCGCTTCCCGTAGACGACGGGATCCGATCGGAATGCTGACGTCGCGGTTGATCCGCTGCCGCTCGGCCCACAGGCCGCCCTCGATCCGCACAGCGCGCAGCGGTAGCGGTCGCAGGGTGACCCGCGCGCCGGCCGTGGGAGCCACCGGGCCGCCGCCGGCGAGCAGGGTCGAATCAGGATGCACAACCATGCAGATCTCCTACCAGACGTGGGATCCGGGCAATCCGGACGCCAACACGCGGGACGTGGGCTAGACTTATCGAAATCGATTTCGAAGACGGTCGAAGGTTACGACCAGGTTTCAACAGGTGTCAAGGGGTCGGGCCGTACGGGGTCCGGCCAGAATGCAGTGGGCACCGTCCGTCAGGCACGAAGAAGTCCGTCAGGAAGAGAGGAGCGGTGGTGGCGCCACCCGAGGCCGGCTCGACCGGTCCGATCAAGATCAGCGATGTCGCGCTGGCGGCCGGTGTCTCGGCCGCCACCGTGTCCAAGGCCCTCAACGGACGCTCCGACGTCAGCGCAGCCACCCGCGAACGTGTCCTGGCGATCGCCGCCCGACTGCAGTTCCGACCCAACGCCATGGCCGGGTCCCTCCGCACCGGACGGAGCTTTTCCGTCGGCCTGCTGACGACGGACAGCTTCGGCCGGTTCTCCATCCCGGTGATGCTCGGCGCGGAGGACGCCCTGGGATCCGGCGAGGTGGCCATCATCTTCTGCGACACGCGCGACGACCCGGAGCGGGAAGCACGGCAGCTGGAGGCTCTGCTCCACCGTCAGGTGGACGGGATCATCGTCAACGGACGACGGACCGAAGCGCGTCCACCGCTGATCGGAACCCGCGGACTGCCGGTGGTGTATGCCTTCTCGCCTTCGCAGGACCCGGCCGATTGCTCGGTGATCGCCGACGAACCCAACGGCGCCCGACTCGCCGTCGAGCACCTGCTGACCGGGGGGCGGAAGCGAATCGCGCATGTCACCGGGCCTCGCCGGCACCGTTCGGCCGCCATCCGCGCCACCACGACGACCGCCCGCCTGCGCAGGGCCGGACTTCGGGTGGACGGTGGTGTCCGCTTCGGGGCCTGGACCGAGGAGTGGGGCCGTCAAGCGGTTGCCGACCTGCTGCGCGATTCCCCCGATCTCGACGCCGTCTTCTGCGGGAGTGATCAGATCGCCCGCGGCGTGATGGACGGTCTCCGCGAAGCCGGTCGCTCCGTTCCGGACGACGTTGCTGTGGTTGGCTTCGACAACTGGGAGGTGATGGCCACCGCGACCCGCCCACCGCTCACCACCGTCGACATGAACATCGATGTGATCGGCCGTATCGCAGCACAACTACTGCTGGGTGCCATCGACCGCTCCCCCACTTCCGGCACCACTGTCGTCCCGGCTCGCCTGGTGGTGCGCCAGTCGAGCTGAGAAACGATCAGGCGGTGGCAATCTCGAGTCGGTCCGGCGTGCTGCCGCCGAACAGTCGTCCCACCCTCAGCACGGCGATCACCCCGACGGTCCCGGCCGCACAGGCCTGGACGAGCATTCCCAGGATCAGGTAGCCCCACCCGGCAGTGCCTCCCAGGGTCCACATCATCGTCAGCAGCGTGAGTCCCTGCAGCACAGCAGCAATGGGACCAAGGACAGCGACGGCCAACCAGCACGAGAGAGGCTCCAGCACTTCTCGTCGGCCGAGGACCGGCAGCACGATGGCCGCGATCACCGCCGCCAGGCAGAGTGCGCCCGGCGGGTTCCACCAGATGAGTACACCGAACAGTCCCGGAACGTTGACGGCGACCAGCACCGCCGCAGCCACTGGCATGGCCAGCATCCAACACAGGCCGGTCCCCACCGTGAGAACGATGTGTTCGCGGGGTATCCGGGCGGTCGTCAAGACCGTCGCCGGCACCACCGTGACCGCAAAAGCAGCCGGGACCAACAATCCGATCAGGGCGACGAGGCGGAACGCAGTTCGCCACGCCGTCGCGCGAAGGGAGGCGTGCGGACCGATGATCCCGAGGCGCAGTCCGGCGGCAAGCCCCACCACGCTGACGATCTCGGCCATCGACGGGAAGGATCTCCCATACATCTCCAACTCGGCCTGCTCGTCGGGCAGCCGGGCTGTTTCGGTCTCGAGGAAGGTGGCCACCATGTCCGGCTCCCAGGCCTGCCGATAGCTCGGCGGCAGGAGACGCAGCAGCACCCGATAGCGCCGCTCGAGAGAAATCATGTCGCTCCGCCCAGCACGTTCCGGTGATGCAACTCGAGGCGTCGAGTGGCCGCGCGGGCGTTTGCCGTCTGCCGGGCCACTTCCGCGGTGAGCGTGCGGCTTCCCTCCGGAGTGAGGCGGTAGTAGCGCCGCAGCCGCCCTTGGTGCAGCTCCTCGCGATCACGCTCGACCAGCCCCTCGGTCACGAGACGATCGAGAACGCCGTAGAGGGTGCCCACCTTCATCCGCACCCGACCCTCCGAGAGTTCCTCGACCTCACCGAGAATGCCGTAGCCATGACGCGGGGCGCCGACGAGCGCAGCCAGGGTGAAGAACGCGGGTTCGGTGACGGGCAATGCCATGCCCGCCAATATATCGGCTGGCAAGATATCCGCAAGCCCTGGCATCGGCGTCTTGGTCTTTGCTGCTCAGGCGACGACGGCGGTGACCGGACCGATTCGCAGCACGCCGTCGTTGAGCGGCACGCAGCGGACACCGCCTCTGCCGCGCATCGCCCGGAAGCGGTCGCCGACGATCCCCAGTCCGGCCCGCACCCGAACGGAGTCGACGAGTTCGCCTGGTGGCTCCGGGAGTGGACCGTCGGACGGCCGGCCCTCGTACCGGTGGATCGACGAGACCAGCAACTGCACGATCACCGGGTCGATGACGCCCCGCGACTCGAACCTGGACCCATGCGTCCATGAATACCACGGCAGGCGAAAACGATGCCGCGAAAGCGGCTTTTCAGACATCTCGGGCAACGTCCCTCAGGAGCGCACCACCACCTGCTCGGCGAAGTGGCAGGCAGAGAGGCGACCGGCAGAGACGTCAGCTCCGACGACGTCACCGTCGACGGTGCGCAGCCGCGGAACCTCGGCGGCACAGCGGTCCTCGGCCATCGCGCAGCGCTCGTGGAAGCGGCAGCCGGGCGGCGGATTCACCGGCGACGGCGGTTCACCGGTCAGCACCAGGCGGCGACCCAGCCGGCCCCGGGCTTCACTTCCGACGGAGGGCGATGCCGACAGTAGCGCCTGCGTGTACGGGTGTCGGGGCTCGTCGAAGATCAGCGCCACCGGGCCGACTTCGGCCAACCGCCCCAGGTACATCACCGCCACCCGGTCGGCGACGTGCCTGACCACCGAGAGGTCGTGGGAGATGAACAGCAGCGCGACGCCCAGCCGGTGCTGCAGGTCCCGGAGCAGGTTGATCACCTGCGCCTGCACCGAGACGTCAAGCGCAGAAACAGGTTCATCGCAGATCAGCACCTGCGGGTCGAGCGCCAGAGCCCGGGCGATGCCGATTCGCTGGCGCTGCCCTCCGGAGAACTGGTGTGGGTAGCGGCTCATCATCTCCGTCGACAGACCCACCAGGTCGAGGAGTTCGGCCACCCGGTCACGACGTCGGGCGGCATTCATCGATCTGGCGGCAGCCAGCGGTTCGGCGACCAGGTCGAGCACCGTCATCCGGGGATCCAGCGAGGTGTACGGATCCTGGAAGATCATCTGCACGCCTTGGCGCAGTAGTCGACGATCGGCGCGGCGGCCCGCCGTGACATCTTCCCCACGGTAGGTCAGCGTGCCGCCGTCCGGGCGTTCCAAGCCGACCAGCATCCGCGCCAGAGTCGATTTGCCGCAGCCGGTCTCACCCACGATGCCCAGGGACTGGCCGGCTGACAACTCGATGCTCACCCCGTCCACAGCCGACACCTTCGATGGCGAGAATCTGGAGCCGACCCGGAAGGTCCGACTCAGCTCCGTGGCCCGTAGTACCACCTCAGATCGCTGCGGCATCGGACAACTCCTCACTGCGGTGGCAGGCCGCGCCGCGACCGACCTCGACGAGTTCCAGCAACGGACGTTCCGATAGGCACCGATCGACGGCCAACGTGCAGCGCGGGTGGAAGGAACAGCCGGCCGGGACCTGAGCCGGGCTGGGTGGCGAACCCGGAATGGTGAGCAGGTCACGGCCGAGATCGCCGGCCTGCGGTACCGATCTCAGCAACGCACGGGTGTACGGATGTCGTGGATGGTCGAGAACCTCGGCCGCCGCTCCGGTCTCGACGATCCGCCCGGCATACATGACAAACAACCGGTCGGCCACCTCGCTCACCACGCCCAGATCGTGGGTGATCAGCAGCACCCCCATTCCCAGCTGCTCGCGCAACCGGTCGAGCAGCTCGAGGATCTGCGCCTGCACCGTGACGTCGAGGGCGGTGGTCGGCTCGTCGGCGATCAGCAGGTCGGGTTCCAGAGCGATGGCCATCGCGATCAGGATGCGCTGACGCATGCCCCCGGAGAACTGGTGCGGGTACTGATCAACACGTCGGCCGGGGTCGGAAATGCCGACCAGCGAGAGCATCTCGGCCGCACGGCGTCTGGCCACCCGGCGGGAGGACCGTTCGTGCACGCGGAAGAGTTCGCCGAGTTGGTCTCCGATGGACAGCACCGGGTTGAGCGCGGACAGTGCGTCCTGCATCACCAGACTCATGCGGCGGCCGCGCAACGCACGACGGGCTCGCTCCGTTGAAGTGAGCAGATCGGTTCCACTCAAACGCATTTCGGTGGCTTCGACGGTCTGGCCGGGTTCGGTCAGTCCCATCACAGCACGGGCCGTCACCGACTTACCCGAACCCGACTCACCCAGCAGGGCGACCAACTCACCCCGGCGGACGTCCAGATCGACCCCGCGGACCGCACGGAGGCGGCCGTCGCCGGTGCCGAACTCGACCAAGAGGTCGCGCACCAGCAGCACCGGCACCTCGGCCCCGGTCGAGCCCATCTCGATGCCGAGGGCGGCCTCGTTCCTCGCTTCTCGCAACTCCACACGGTGCATACTGCCACCTCCCAGATTGCCGCAATGTAACAATCATAGATCTATTGTTGCCGACATTGACCACAGTAGGCAGTATCAGAGCCGGAATCACTCGTCATAGCCAGTTCGGCCGCCCGAAGATTCCAACTGATCGGAGATCTTCCGCCCGGCCAAGGGATCGACCTGAGAAGGGTCCTGAGCGTGCCGGGCTCCGCCCATCGACCACCCAGCGCTCAGAGGAGTCGCCATGCTCGAACCAGCAGATCGCTACACCGGCTACACCGCCTACGACTATCTCGAGCCGGGCAAGGACTACCGCGCCTTCGAGTACGCCGAGCAGATCGGCCGGGTCCCGGCATACCAGGGCCTGAACCTGTCGGCGGAGCAGGCCGCACGGACCACCACGTTGCTGGCCGAATCCACCGTGATCTCCCTGCACGAGCACGTGCAGGCGTTCCCGGCCGACATGGGTCACCTGCGTGATCACATCCGTCAGGGCCGCGAACCCACCGGTTACCAGGGGCTTTCACGTTCCGGACTGACGGCCGTGTTCGACAACGGCATGGACGGCACCTGCTGCATCAGCAGCGACGCCGGCTGGAAGTACCAGGACGTGCTCTTCGATCTCGGCGTGCGGATGGCCGATCTGGCCCACCAGGACTTCGTGATCAAGGGCGAGACCCTGGCCGACATCGAGCACGCCAGGGCCACCGGGCGGATCGCCCACATCTTCGCGCTCGAGGCCGCCACCATGATCGAGAACGAGGTCGACCGGCTGGATGTGCTCTACGGCTTCGGTGTTCGCCAGATGGGTATCGCCTACTCCGAGGCGAACACGCTCGGCAGCGGCCTCAAGGAACGCGGCGACGGCGGCCTGACGTACTTCGGGGACCGCGCCGTCGAGCGGATGAACAAGCTCGGCATCGCGATCGACGTCTCGCACAGCGGAGATCGCACCTCGCTCGAGGTGATCGAACGGTCCAGGACACCGGTCTTCATCACTCACGCCGGCGCACGATCGATCTGGCCGACCAACCGGATGAAGCCGGACGAGGTGATCAAGGCCTGCGCCGAACGCGGTGGCGTCATCGGGATCGAGGCGGCCCCCCACACCACCCTGTCGGAGGCACATCCGCTCCACAGCCTGGAGTCCGTGATGGACCACTTCACCTACTGCGTCGACCTTGTCGGCCTCGAGCACGTGAGCTTCGGACCGGACACCCTGTTCGGCGATCACGTCGGCCTGCACGACGCGTTCGCGGCAAACCTCTCCCTCGGCCAGGCGCACGGCAAGGTCCAGTACCAGAAGGTGCCCTACGTCGACGGTCTGGAGAACCCCGCCGAGGGCTTCTTCAACATCATCGGCTGGCTTGTCGAGCACAACTATTCGGACGACGAGATCCGCGCCGTCGTCGGCGGCAACACCCTGCGAGTTCTGAAGGATGTGTGGGTCTGATGCGCAGCATTCCCCGCCGGATCGCGATCGGCGCGACCGCATTGGCGGCGGTCATCGCCGTCACCGCCTGCGCACCCAGTGCGCCCAGCAGCCAGAGTTCTTCCGTGGCGTCCTCCGGCGGTTCGGCCTCGGCGACCCCGGGCGCGACCGGTGTGACCATCAACATCGCCACCACCACCGACGTCGTGAACTACAACCCGTTGGTGGGCAACAGCCGGACCGACTACTGGGTCACCAATCTGATGTACCCGCACCTGCTGACCATCTCCTCCGACGGCTCCAAACAGGCGTCCCTGGCGACGAAGTGGGGATACACCAACCCCACCACCGGATATTTTGACATCCGTAACGACATGACCTGGAGCGACGGCGTCAAGCTGACCGCCAAGGACGTCGCCTACACGATCAACGCCGTGATCAAGGACAAGCCGGGCGGCACGCTCTACGGCCAGCTGACCAACGTCAAGTCGGCCACCGCGACCTCCGACACCCACGTCGAGATCACCCTGGTCAAGCCGGACAGCACAGTCGTGAACGAGGTCGGCTTCTGGGGAAACATAGTCCCGGAGCACGTGTTCTCCAAGGCCGGCAATGTCGCGAAGTTCGCCAACGACAAGAACTGGGTCTCGGTCGGACCGTACGTGCTGACGAATGTGGTGAAGGGGCAGAGCTACACCCTGGACGCCGTCAAGTCCTACCCCATGGTCGCCGGTGGGGTGCCGAAGGCCGCCAAGATCGTCTACCGCGTCTACCCGGACGTGAACACCGAGATCCTCGCCCTGCAGAAGGGTGACGTCGACATGATCGCCAACGCGATCCCGCCGGCCCAGGTCAAGAACCTGCAGAACTCCGACGGCATCAAGCTGGCCGAGATTCCCGGCCTCGGCTACGCCCACATGACGTACAACATGAAGAAGCCGCCGCTGGACAAGCTCGCCGTCCGGCAGGCTCTGGCCTACTCGGTGGACTACAACGCGATCCGCAGCGTGGTGCTGCAGGGTCAGGGCGTCTCGACCGGTAGCAGCCCGATCATGCCGGTGCTGAAGACCTACTACGACGCCAGTCTCAAGGAGTACCCGTACGACCCGACCCAGACCCGCAGGTTCCTCACCGACGCCGGCTACAAGGCCGACGGGAGCGGCAACTTCCCACTGAACTTCCGGTTGATCTACTCGTTGCAGGACGCGGTCACCTCCCAGTGGGTCAACCTGGTCAAGGACGGCGCGGCCAAGGCCGGCATCACCATCACCCTGCAGGGGTTGGAGCGCAACACCTATCTGGCCAAGACCGCAGCCGGGGACTTCGACATCTACGCCGGCAACTTCGCCATCATGGACGATCCGGCCACCAACATGGCGCTGACATATCTCAAGGACGGGGCCATCAACTACTCCTACGTCGACGACCCGGCCCTGTCCGCCCTGATCGAGCAGTCCAGGGTCGCGCCCGATCAGCAGACTGCGCTGAAACTGCTGCAAAAAGCCGCAAAGATCGTGCACGACAACGTCTACGACAACGTGATGTACACCCAGAACCTCTACATCGCCTACCGCTCCACGATCAGCGGGCTGGTCGTCAAGCCCAGTGAGCTCCTGTCGGTCGTCGATCCGGCGTCCCTCGCCGTGATCACCAAGACCTCCTGACGCCCGCAGGCTGGAAGAAGGGTCGCCCGCATGCCGTTCGCCGTTTTCGTTCTCCGTCGCCTCGGCCGGGGACTGCTGACCATCTGGTTCGCCGTCACGGTCACGTTCCTGCTGCTACGCCTGCTCCCCGGCGATCCGGCACTGGCTGTCGCGAATCCGAACATGACGGCGGGCATGCGGGCGACCCTGCTCGCGCAGTACGGGCTCGACCAGCCGCTGATCGTGCAGTACGCGAAATACCTCTGGCAGTTGGTCCACGGAAATCTGGGAGTCTCCTTCGCACAGTCGGTTCCGGTCACCGACGCGTTGATGAGCAGGCTGCCGTGGACGCTCCTGCTCACCGGGGCGGCCCTGGTCGTCACGGTGGTGCTGGGCATTCCGCTGGGGGTGCTGGCGGCGTCGCGTCGCGGCGGATTCCTCGACCGACTGGTCCAGATGGGCAGTGTCGTCGGGCAATCGCTCTTCGTCCCGAGCGTCGGCGTCCTGTTGCTCTACGTCTTCGGCCTGGTCCTCCGGATCTTCCCGATCGGCGGCGCCTTCACCGACGGGACCTACGGCCTGGCCTGGTATCTCTCGGTCCTCACGCACCTGGTGCTGCCCTGCGCGTCCCTGGTGCTGATCCAGATCGGCTCCTACGTCCTGACGCTGCGTGCGACCCTCATCGACGCGCTCGGTGAGGACTACTGCACCCTGGCCAAGGCGAACGGGCTCTCGCCGCGGCGGGTGCTGTGGAAACACGCACTGCGCAACGCATTGCTGCCGACCACCACGCTGATCGGCCTGCAACTGGGCTTCCTGGTGGGCGGCGCGGTACTGACCGAGACGGTCTACGCCTACCCTGGTATCGGTCGCGCGATCTACGAAGCCGTGACCCAGCTCGACTTCCCGGTGCTGCAGGGCGCCTTCGTACTCCTCGCCGCGGCGGTGGTGGTGGCCAACATGATCACCGACATCGCCTACGGCCTCTTGGATCCCCGGGTGAAAACAGCATGAGCACGCCGCAGGCACCGACCAGTCGCCCGGTGGAGACCAAGGCGACCTTGCCCACCGTGCCAATGACCGGGTCGGTGATGCATGGCCTGGAACCGGTGGCCACCGAACTCCCGGGAGCGGCCCGCGCTACCTGGCAGGCCATCCGCAGGGAGCCGCTGGGCATCATCGGTCTCGCGGTGATGACCCTACTGGTGGTGGTCGCCCTGGCTGCGCCGCTGCTCGCCGAGTATCCCTCCGGCTACGGCGAACTCGTGCTGGCTCCCCCCTCGGGTTCACACCTGTTCGGGACGGACAGCCTGGGCCGGGATGTGCTGGCCGAGGTGATCTGGGGCTCCCAGCAGAGCATGCTGGTGGCGTTCGCCGCCTCGTTCATCGCCATCGCGATCGGCACGGCACTGGCCATGATCGGCGCCTACTTCCCCCGCACCGACGGCCCGATCGGCGTGCTCGTCGACCTGACCCTTTCCCTCCCGGTGCTCCCGCTGATGATCCTGGTCGCCGCCCTGGTCGGCCCGAGCACGGTCACGATCATCTGCGTGGTCGCTGCGTTCAGCTGGCCGGAAGTCGCCAGAGTCGTTCGGTCTCAGGCACTTGCCGTCGTCAGGCTCCCCTACGTCGACGCCGCCCGATTGATGACCACCTCGCCGTTCTGGATCATCACCCGGCACATCATCCCGGCCGTCACGCCCGTCATCGTGGTGTCGGTGGTGCTGACCGCCTCCCGTGCGGTGCTCTCGGCGGCCGGACTGTCGTTCCTGGGGCTCGGCGATCCGAACACCTGGTCCTGGGGACGAATCCTCTACGAGGCACAGCAGTCCGGAGCCATGTCGAGCGCCTGGTGGCTGACGCTGTTCCCCTCCGTGGCGATCCTGCTGCTCGTACTGTCCGCGACCCTGCTGTCCATCTCGTACAACGACGCCCGCAACCCTCGCTCCCGCCGGCGCTGAGCAGGGCGAACAAGCGCAATGCCGCACACCAGGAGGACCTCATGACGACCACCGGGACCCGTTTCACCCAGCGTCTTCTGCCCGACTTCTTCGACCGGGTCCAGCGTCACGTCCGCGAGAGCGCCGCCGAGGAGGGCCTGGACGCGGTGTTCACCGACGACCCCGAGGACGTCGCCTACCTCACCGGCTTCTTCCACCATCCGTGCGAGCGGCCGGTGGCCGTCTGGCTGCCGGTGGACGGGCCCTGCGTCCTGCTGCTGCCCGAACTCGAACGCGACCACGCGGAATCGCAGCAGGCCAGGGCGGAACTCGCCGCCTACGCCGAATATCCCGGCGTGGTGCCGCCTTTCGCGGCTCTCGCGGCCAGGGCCGGGTCCGGCGGTTCCGTCGGGCACTCGGTGTCGACGTCCTACCAACGACTGGCGAAGGCCCGCGAACAGTTGCCGCAGTGGCACTTTCGCCCCACCGAGCTCCTGGTGACCACGCGCGGGATCAGGCATCCCGAGGAGATCGCGCTCCACCAGGAGGCAGCCCGGATCACCGATCTGATGCTGGTGGCCGGTGTCGAGTGGGTCGCGGAGGCGATCACCGGCGGTGGGACGATGCCCAGCGAGGCGGAGCTGGCCTCGCATGTCACCTCCACCAGAGTGCGGACGATGTACGCCGAGCACGACGACGTCGTGGTGGTCAGCCCACTCGCCGGCGGCCTCGTCTACGCCGGGCCCAACTCCGCGTATCCCCATGGACTGCCGTCCGGCTACCGGCTGCAGGCGGGCGACACCTTCATGCTGTCCCTGGGATGCGCCGTCGGTGGCCGGTTCGTCGAGGGGGAAAGAACTTTCATCCTCGGCGAACCCGGTGCCGACCAGCTCCGCTACTACGAGGCGGTCCGCTCGGCGCAGGAGATCGGCGGGCAGGCGATCGCCCCGGGAGTGCCCTGCGCAGAGGCGAATCGGATCTGCCTGCAGGTGATTCGCGATGCCGGCCTCGGAGAGTTCATACGGCACCGGCAGGGTCACGGTATCGGGCTCGGCATGCACGAGCCGCCGTGGCTGGAGGACGGTGACCAGACGCTCCTGGCGGAGGGGATGATCGTCTCCAACGAACCCGGCATCTACGTGCGCGGCCGTGCCGGGTACCGGATTTCGGACAGCATGCTGGTGACGGCTGACGGATCCCGTCCGCTGACGTCCTACCCGCGGGATCTGACCAACGCCGTCATACCGTTCTAGCCCGTTGCACCACCCCGTAGACCAGACACCCAGGAGATCGACGTGTTCGTAGAGATCAACGGAAACCAGCTGTCGGTCGAGGTTCTCGGCCGAGAGGGAGCGCCGGTACTGATCGCCCACCACGGCGCGCCCGGGCTCGGATCGAGGTCGGAACCACGAGCGAGCTTCGGACGTCTGGCCGACACGCACCGGGTGGTGGTGTTCGACGCACGGGGGTCGGGGGAAAGCGGCGGCGCCGGGCCGTTCACGCACGAGCAGTGGGCGGCCGACGTCGACGGGCTCCGGGAATGGATCGGCGTCGAGCAGATCGTCATGGCCGGCGGCTCCTACGGCGGTTTCATCTCGCTGGAGTACGCCACCCGCTACCCCGGACGGGTGCGCGCTCTGGTGCTGCGGGACACCGCCGCCGATCACGCGCACGAGGAACTGTCCCGGGTGAATGCGTTGGCGTCGAGGAGAATCCAGGTCGACGTGGAGAAGCTGGACCGGATCAACGCGGGCCTGATCCGCGACGACGAGGATCTCCGTGACTGCTGGCGGGAGATCCTGCCGCTGTACGACTTCAACTACGACCCGGCGAACGTCGAAGCCAAGGTGGCGGCGACGCCCTACCGTTTCGCTACTCACAATTTCGCCTTCGCGCACAACATCCCGAACTACGACATCAAGGACAAGCTGCGGAACATCACCTGTCCGACCCTGATCACCGTCGGGCGGACGGACTGGATCACCCCGGTGAGTTGCAGCGAGACCATCCATTCGTTGATCCCGGGTTCGGAACTGGTGATTTTCGAGGAGTCGGGGCATTCTCCTCAGGTGGAACAGGCGAAGGAATGGACGGCGACGGTACGGGACTTCCTCTCCCGGGTCGAACGGCCGGCTGCCGTGCCGCTGGGTCGCTGATGGGGACGGCACAGACGCTGGACGAGTTGGACCGCCGGATCATCGTCGCGCTGCAGCAGGACGGGCGGGCCAGTTGGACGTCCATCGCCGAGGTATGCCACACGTCGGTACCGACGGTCGCCCGCCGGGCGCAGCAGCTGATCGATGACGGCGTGGTGCGGATCGCGGTGATGCCGGAGCTGGGGAGCTCCGGACCGGTGGAGTCGTTCATCGTCCGACTGGGTTGCCGGCCGGGTTCGCAGCTCGACGTGGCCGCCCAGCTGGTCCAGCGCGAGGAGGTGCGCTTCCTGGCCGTCGTCACCGGGCCGGACGACCTGGTCTTCGAGATGATCGTCCCGAGGGGGGCGAGCAACTACCCGCGGCTGATCAAGGAGATGCAGACGATCGACGGGGTGGTGCGGTGGCACAGCGATCTGCTGCTCCACGTCTACAAGGTGGCGCACGACTGGAGCCGCCAACTCCTGGAGGACGACGTCGACGAGGTGCTCCCGCACGAGCCGGCGGATTGCCAACCCACCCACCTGGACGCCACCGACCGGCAGATCATCGGCATGCTGCGTGACGACGGCCGGGCCGGGTTCAAGGTCGTCGCGGAGAAGCTGGGCCTGAACGAGAGCACCGTGCGGAGACGCTTCGACCGGCTCCAGGAGAACGGCTGCATCACCGTCCTGACGCTGATCCCCGCCGCGGCGCTGGGCCTGGAGTCCGAGACTCTGATGACGGTGCAGGTGACGCCGGGCTCGATCGGCTCCGTCGCCGCCGAGCTGGCCGGGCACCGCGCCGTCCGCTACCTGGCGGCCACCCTGGACGGGAACGCGCTGCTCTGCGAGGTCATCGCCACGTCGACGTCGTCGCTGTTCGAGTTCATCACCACGGTCCTGGCCAAGCTCGACGGGGTGCTCGGGTGGAGCGCGTCCATGGAGCTGATGTTTCTCAAACGCGGCTTCGTCGAGACGCCCTGGTGGCGGGCCCAGGCCGGCGTACCGGAGGACGGCGTACCGGAGGACGGGCCCATCACCGGGTGACCACGCTCCGCTGCCGACCGAGCCGGCAATCCTCTTCAACTGTGTGAACGATTTCCGTCAGGCCGCCGTTTCTGGTGAGGTATGGCTAACCTGAGGTTGAGACGGGAATAGGTGCTTCATGAGGTGTGAACGCGAACGAACCAGCAGACGGAACAGCCGAGGACGGCCTGGCGCTGCCGTTGTCGCCGCGACGGTCGGCGCGGTGGTGCTGATCAGCGGTTGTGCCAACAGCTCGACGACCGCGTCAGGACCGACATCGAGCGCGGCTGTGAGTTCGGTGAGCCTCACCAGCAGTGCGGCCACCTCTGGCGCCGCCGCGTCAGAACCGAGCCCGAGCCTGGCCGGTCAGACCATCACCGTCTACAGCGGGCAGCACGAGCAGACCGCCCAGTTGCTGGTCGACGACTTCCAGAAGCGGACCGGCGCGGTCGTCAAGCTCAAGTCCGATGACGAGGCCTCGCTCGCCGGCCAGGTACTGCAGGAGGGATCGGCCAGCCCGGCCGACGTGTTCTTCGCCGAGAACCCACCCTCGCTGACCACCCTGCAGGAGAACGGCCTGCTCGCCAAGATCGACTCCTCCACCCTCACCCAGGTCCCGGCCGCCGCCAGTTCACCCGACGGTGTGTGGGCCGGGGTGTCCGCACGGGCAGTGGCGTTCGCCGCTGCCAACTCGGTTGCCGCAGCCGACCTGCCGAAGTCGGTGATGGACCTGGCCGGACCGTCCTGGAAAGGCAAGCTCGGTATCGCCCCCAGCGAGACGGACTTCTCGCCCGTCATCACCGCGATCATCAAGGACAAGGGTGCCGACGCGGCGAAGGCCTGGCTCGAGGGCATCAAAGCCAACGGGAAGGTCTACGGGGACAACGAGACCCTGATCGCAGCGATCGACAAGGGCGAGGTGCAGGGTGGACTGGTGGATCACTACTACTGGTACCGGCTGCGCGACGAGGTCGGCGCGGCCAAGGTCGACTCGGCCCTGCACTACTTCCCCGCGGGTGATCCCGGTGCGTTGGTGGACGTCTCCGGTGCGGCAGTCCTGCAGTCCAGCGCCCACCCGGCGGCCGCACAGGCGTTCGTCGCGTATCTGGTGAGCGCTCCGGCCCAGCAGATCATCGCCACCTCGCACAGCTACGAATACCCGCTGCGGCCGGGGGTCACGTCGGCCGCGCACCTCCCGGCGATCGGCACCATCGTCTCGCCGACCGAACTCGGCGACGGCAAGCCCGCTCTGTCGATGCTGCAGGATGTGGGGCTGCTCTGACCACCACGGCGCCGGCCGGCAGCAGGACGCCCGGTCACAGCACACCCGACAGCGGGACGCCCGGCACAGGAACGACTCCCACTGCCGGGATGTCGTCGACGCGCCGGCACGGTCACCTGTCGGGCCTGCGTCGTCGACTGCTGTCACCCTTGGGCCTGCTGACCGCCGGCGTTCTCCTGACGGTCGGTAGCCCGCTGATCTTCGTGGTCATCCAGGCCACCAGAGCCGGCTGGGCCCCGGCAAAAGCGTTGCTGCATCGCCCGATCGCCGCCACGCTGCTCTGGCACACCATCACCCTGACGGTCGCGGTCACCACCACCACCGCCGTGATCGGTTTCGGCGCCGCCTATCTGGTGGAACGGACGGATCTTCCGTTGCGGCGGGTGCTCTCGGTGGTGTTGGTGATGCCGCTGGCCGTCCCGGAGTTCGTGGCCGGGTTCTCCTGGGTGTCGCTCACCTCCTCCGTGCGCGGGTACTGGGGCGCCGTACTCGTGATGACCTGTGCGCTGTACCCCCTCGTGTACCTGCCGGTGGCCGCGGCCCTGCGCCGCAGTGACACCGGCGTCGAGGAGGTGGCCCGCAGCCTCGGCCGAAGTCGGTGGGCCACGCTGTTCCGGGTCACGCTCCCGCTGGCCAGACCGGCACTCGGCGGTGGCGCGCTGCTCGTCTGCCTCTACCTGCTCGGCGAGTACGGCGCCTTTGCCGCGTTGCAGTTCCAGACCTTCGCGACCGCGATCTTCACCGAGTACAAGGTCGCCTACGACACTGCGTCGGCCTCGGTGCTGACGCTCATGCTCTGCCTGATCGCCCTGCTGGTCGTCGCCGGCGAGATCCGGGTGAGCGGGCGACGTCCCCTTGCCCGCGCCTCCTCGTCGGGTCGGACGGGTGCGCGAGTCCGGTTGGGAGCAGCCCGGTTCCCCGCACTGGCGACGTTGCTCGCCCTGATGGTGCTGGCCCTGGGGGTGCCCATCGGCGCCCTGGTCTACTGGTGGGCGCGCGGGACGTCCAGCACGCTGCCCCCGGCGTCCATCGGGTCCGACATCCTCTCCACCGTCGGCTATTCGCTCGCCGCCGCGCTGGTGGCGACCCTCGGCGCGGTTCCGGTCGCGCTGTACTCCTGGCGGCGTCGCACCCGGTGGGCCGCAACGGTGGAGCGCGGCGCCTATCTGACCAGGGCGCTGCCCGGCATCGCCGTCGGGTTGTCGATCGTGTACCTCTTCATCCACTACCTCCGGCCCTGGTACCAGACCGCACCCATGCTCATCGCCGGCTATGTGGTGTTGTTCTTCCCGCTGGCCCTGACCGGGGTGCGCGCCGCGCTGGCCGCGGTTCCGGCCGGCGTGGAGGAGGTGGCCCGGTCCCTCGGGGTCCGCCCGAGCCGCGTCCTGATCCGGGTGACGCTTCCCCTGATCGCGCCCGGACTCGGCGTGGCCGCGGCGATGGTCATGCTCGCGGCCAGCACCGAGTTGACCGCGACCCTGCTGCTGCGTCCGATCGGCACCCACACCCTGGCCACCCAGTTCTGGACCTTCACCTCGGGCCTGGCCTACGGCGAGGCCGCTCCGTACGCCGCGATGATGATCGGCCTGTCCGCCGTCCCCGTGCTGATCCTGGCGCGCCGCGGAGCCGTTCGATGAGCCTGCTCGTTGCGGGGCTCCAGGCGGCCCACGGCAGTAGGCCCACGCTTTTCGACATCGATCTGTCTGTGCCGGATCATGCGCTGGCCTGTGTGGTCGGCCCGTCCGGTTGCGGCAAGACGACCCTGTTGCGCGTGATCGCCGGCTTCCACACCGCTGCGGCCGGCCGGGTGGAACTGAACGGCCGGGTGCTGGACCAGCCACCCGGGGTGCGGGTGCCGGCGGAACGGCGCAGCATCGGCTACATCCCGCAGGACGGCGCACTGTTCCCCCACCTGAGTGTGGCCGCCAACATCGGGTTCGGGCTCCCCCGCGCCGACCGGGCCGCCGCCGTTGCCCGACTACTCGAGCTGATCGATCTGGTGGGCCTGGCCGATCGGCACCCGCACCAGCTCTCCGGTGGTCAGCAGCAGCGGGTGGCGCTGGCACGCGCGCTCGCCCCGGAGCCTGACTTGTTGTTGCTGGACGAGCCTTTCACCGCACTGGACGCCGGCCTGCGGGCGCGGGTGCGGACGGATGTCGTCGATCTGCTGCGCTCGACCGGGACGGCGGCGGTGCTGGTCACCCACGACCCTGCCGAGGCGCTGGCCATCGCCGACCAGGTGACGATCATGGCCTCTGGCCGGATCGTGCAGACCGCTTCACCCGCTGAATTGCACGCGCGCCCGGTGTCGAGTGCGGCGGCACGCGCTCTCGGCGACACGAACCTGATCGCCGGACTCTACCGGAGTCGTTCGGTCTCAACGGCTCTCGGTGAGCTTCTGTTGGACCGCCCAGTGCTTGCGGACGCGGCGACATGCGGTGCGCCGACCGGTCAGGTGACGGTAGTGGTCCGGCCCCGGCAGGTGGTGCTGTGTGGTGGCGACGAACCCGGCGCGGTGGCGGCGCTCGTCCGGCGGCAGGAGTTCCGCGGTGAGGACCATCGCCTCGAGCTGATGGTCGACGGTGTCCCAGATCCCCTGGTGTGCCACAGTCCGTCCCGAGTAGCACTGGATTCCACGGTGCACGTGCGCGTCGCCGGTGCGGTCCACCCCCTCATTGAGCCGGTCGTCCCGTCGGCCGCCACGATCTGACGGCGACCCACAGCAGCTGGCCGGCGTTGCGGGCTGCGGATCTCAGGCGGTGGGCCGGAACGTGGCCTCGGGAATCGTCGCACCGGTGAAATGCCGGTGCGATCCGGCCCGTCGTCAGGAGGTCTCCGCGATGCGCTTGATCGCCTCCAGCGTCCGGGGGATCCCGTCGTGAGCCAGCCGGATGCGCTCGTCGATCTCGATTTCCGCCGTGTCGCCGTATCTCTCGTGAAACATGGCAATACCGGCCGGCAGGAAGTGCCAGCTCTCGGTCACCCTCGTCGTCCCGCCGTCCGGTTCGAAGGTGAAGCCCCACCGGACGAAGCCGCTTCCGACGAGCCAGGCGAACTCGCGGGCCCTGTCCGCCACGACGACCTGGGAACGGGTCTCCCAGGTCCGCTCGGGCAACTGGTTGCGGCCGGTGAACCAGGCCCCGACCTGGCCCGCCCGGCTGACGTCGTCCCACCAGCACGCTGTGCAGACGGGACTCCACTCGCCGGTCCGAGTGACGTCGCTGACCAGGTCGTAGAGCGCCGGCGCGGTGGTGTCGACCATGATGGACTTCTCGTGGGTGCGGATGGGCGCCTCCGTCATCAGACCCTTACTTCTTCTGTCGGCGACTGCCGGCGTGCCAATCCTCCTGCTGACCGGTGGCGCCCGCGGGCACACCGAATCCCACCAACTGAGGCTGTTCCCGCAGGCTGCGCTTGAGCTCAGCGAATCCGGGGAAACTGGCCAGGCCCACCACGTGGTCCCACAGTTCACCCGCCGTCTCCGGTTCGGGAAGCCGACTGATCACCGGGCCGAAGAAGGCCACACCGTCCGGAGGCTGGAAGTGGATGATCGGCGTACCGACATCTTTGCCCGTCAGGGCAAGTGCCTCCTCACCATCTGCTCGGATCTCGCTGTCCCAGCGGTCCTCGTCGAGGGCATCGGCCAGTTCGACGGGAAGCCCGGCCTCGCGCAGGATCGGCTCGACGAACTCCCGGGTGCCGCGCTGTTCTCGGCGCTCCCGCTCGTCCAGGACGCCAGTGCGAGGCTCCGTGTCGAAGATGTGCGCACCGAACGCGGCCTGCAGCGGGTCCATGGCCTGCCGACCGTGCTCGGCCCGGGCGCGGGCCGCCACCCGTAGCAGTCGCAGCCCGGCCGTGTGTCCAGCCTCGTACTCCGGCGGGAAGTGCGCGTCGTAGTCGATGTGGGCATTGATGAGCCGCAGCGAGATGAACCGCCAGTCAACGGCAAACCCTCGCTCGGTCTGCACCATCCGGACCCATTTGCTGGTCAACCAGCAGAACGGACAGACCGGGTCGAAGTAGAAGCGGATGTCACCTGGGCTCATCGACCCACCGTAGACCTGGCCCATGCCGCAACAACCGGCGCCGGCATTACTTCTTCGTCAGTGCTTGGCGGCCTTCTCGGCGTGCGCGCCGGTCAGGGATCTGACCTCCATCTCGGCCCACTTCGCCTTGTCGTTCTCCTTGCTGGTGAGTGCCCCGACGATGGCGAACAGGAAGCCCAGCGGGATCGAGACCAGTCCGGGGTTGGACAGCGGGAACCAGGCGAAATCCACGGCCGGGTTGCTGATCAGGCTCGCCGCTTTGCCGGTCGTTGCGTTCACCACGCCACCGGAGACGTTGGGCGAGAACACCAGCAGCACCAGCGCCGAACCCAGTCCCCCGTAGATGCCCCAGGTCGCTCCGCGGGTGTTGAACCGCTTCCAGAACAACGACAGCAGAATCGACGGCAGGTTCGCCGACGCGGCGATGGCAAACGCCAGTGCGACGAGGAAGGCGACGTTCAGGCTCTGCGCCGGGATCGCCAGCGCCACCGAGACCGCGCCGATGACGACGGCCGAGATCCGGCCGACCCGCACTTCTTCGGCGTCGGTCGTCTTGCCCTTGCGAATGACGTTGGCGTACAGATCATGTGCGAGAGAGGATGACGAGGCCAAGGCGAGACCCGCCACCACCGCGAGGATCGTCGCGAAGGCGACCGCGGCAATGACGGCCAGCATCACCGCCCCCAGATTGGTGCCGGCGCCCCCGAGCGCCTCGGCCAGTTGTGGTGCGGCGGTATTCCCCGCCGGGTTCCGATCGGTGATGTCCTTCTGATTCAGCAGCGCAGCCGCACCGAAACCGATCACCAGGGTCATCAGGTAGAAGACCCCGATGATGGCGATGGCCCAGTTCACCGATTTCCGAGCGGTTTTCGAGTCGGGGACGGTGTAGAAGCGGATCAGGATGTGCGGAAGCCCGGCGGTTCCGAGCACCAGCGCCAGGCCGAGCGAGACGAAGTCGAGTTTGGAGACCAGGGTCTTCCAGACGCTGGCATTCTCCTTGCCGTAGTACAGTCCCGGCTCGAGAAAGCCTGGCTTGCCCGAGTTGTCGCGGGCGGCACCCAGCAGGGACGACAGGTTGAAGCCGTACTTGCCGAGCACCCAGAACGTCATCACGGCCGCGCCGGTGATCAGCATGACGGCCTTCACGATCTGCACCCAGGTGGTGCCCTTCATCCCGCCGAACACCACGTAGATGATCATCAGCAGGCCGACACCGGCGATCACCATGTTCTTCGCGCCGGGCGAGGTGATGCCGAGCAGCAGCGCGACAAGCGTTCCAGCGCCGACCATCTGTGCCAGCAGGTAGAAGATCGAGACAACGACGGTGGAGATCGAGGCTGCGGTCCGGACCGGGCGCTGCCGCATCCGGAAGCTGAGCACGTCGGCCATCGTGTACTTGCCGGTGTTGCGCATGAGTTCGGCGACCAGCAGGAGCGCGACGAGCCAGGCGACGAGAAAGCCTATGGAGTAGAGGAACCCGTCGTAGCCGTAGAGCGAGATCAGTCCGGCGATGCCGAGGAACGACGCCGCCGACATGTAGTCGCCGCCGATCGCGAGGCCGTTCTGCCAGCCCTTGAATGATCGGCCACCGGCGTAGAAATCGGCGGCGGTGCGGTTCTGCCGGCTGGCGCGAAGCGTGATGCCCAGGGTGATCGCCACGAACACGGCGAAGAGAATGACGGTCAGCGTCTGGTGGGAGGTGTCAGGCGCGGCGGCGGCGGCTTCGGCGGCCAGCGTCATCGTGCCGGCGGTCATCGGGTCTCCCCTTCGATCTTGTTCCGCAGCTCGTCGGCCAGCGGATCGAACTTCCGATTCGCGTACCGCGCGTACAGGATCGCGATGACGAAGGTCGAGGCGAATTGGAGGAGGCCGAACAGCAGCCCGAGCGTCACGTTGCCGAATACTTTAACGTTCATGAATCCGCGGGCATAGGCCGCACAGAGGACATACAGGAGATACCAGGCGAGAAAGGCAGCCGTCATCGGAAAGATGAAGCTGCGCAGAGCTTTCCGCAGCCGTAGAAACTCCGAGCTTCGCTGGATCTCCTCCCACTCCACCTGGGTCGGATCGCCGAGCATCGGAGAATTCGTGGTGCCGACGGGCACAACCATCGGAGCTCCCTTGCGCCGTGATTCGCGAATGCATCTGATGGCCTCGGGAGGCGAACCCCGAGGCCGACTTGATCAAGGTAAAGCCTGAGTAACTATCCGGCAACCCCAGACGGGCAGATTGCCGCAGATCGACACCCCGGCGCCGCAGCATCGGAGAACCGCGGTCGCCTGCCAGATCCCGAACCGGAGGCCGACCGATGCCCGGCCAGGTCACCTGATCGAAACACGCACAGCAACTATCCGAAATATTTGAATGTTCGGATATGCAGCAGCGTCGCCAGCGTTCGCCGGCGCACCCATCCGGCACTCGGTGGCCGCCCTGGCCCCGCCAGCATCACGGAGGTCTCCTGATGATCCTTACGATGCGTCACCCACGGTGGCGTGCCCGTCTCGTCCTCACGTTGGCCGGAGCGCTGGTGGTCGGTGGCTGCTCGGTGTCGGCCGGCTCGGATGACAATGTCACGTCCAGCTCGTCGACCGCCGCTGCGCCGGCCGGGAGCGGCTCCAGCATTACCTCCGCAGCTTCCAGCGCCACCACCTCCGGTGCCGCTACTGCAGGTGCCGGCACTTCAGGTGCCATGACCTCCGGAGCGGCCACGAGCGGCGCGGCTCCGCAGAGCGGCGCGCCGGCGTCCAGCACCGCCCGCGTGCAGCCGGCGGCGAACTCGTCCTACATCGTCTCCGAGTCCGAGCCGGGAGACCTCAACCCCGGCAAGCAGATCACCGCCTACGACCAGGTGATGGCGCTCTACACGTCACTCACCAACGTGTCCACCGACGGTGTCGTCAGCATGGCGCAGGCCGAGTCCGTGACGTCCACGGACGCCACCAACTTCACCATCAAGATCAAGTCGGGCTGGACCTTCCACAACGGCGAGCCGGTCACCGCGCAGTCCTACGTGGACGGCTGGAACGCCACCGCCTACGGCCCGAACGCCTGGGCCAACACCGGCCAACTGGCCAAGATCGCCGGCTATGCCGACCTGAACCCGACCACCGGCACTCCGAAAACCAAGACCATGTCGGGCCTGAAGGTGTTGGACGCCAACACGTTCACCGTCAAGCTCATCTCACCGGACGGGCAGTTCCCGCTGCAGCTCAGCCAGGCGCAGACCGGCCTCTTCCCGATGCCGAAGGCTGCCTCGAAGGACCTGGACGCGTACAACAAGCAGCCGATCGGTGATGGCGCGTACATGATGACCGCGCCGCACAAGGAGAACGAGGACATCGTCCTGACGGCCTACCCGAACTACGCGGGCACCCCCGCCAAGACTGCCAAGGTCACCTTCCGCAACTACACCGACCCGGCCACCGCCTACAACGACGCGCTCGCCGGCAACATCGACGTCGTCGGGATCGGCGCAGCCAAGGCCACCTCGGCCCAGAAGGACTTCGGTGACCGGCTGCACGTCAACGACGCGCCCGGTATCGCCTTCCTCGGACTCCCGTTGTGGGACAGGCGGTACAGCAACGTCAAGGTCCGTCAGGCGATCTCGATGGCCATCGACCGCGACGCCGTCAACAAGGTGATCTACGCCGGCCTCTACACCCCGGCCACCTCCTTCACCCCGCCGACCGAGCCGGGTACCCCGGCGAACGCCTGCGGCGAGGTCTGCACCTACGACCCGGCCAAGGCCAAGCAGCTTCTCGCCGAGGGCGGCGGCTGGACCGGCGCCATGGTCATCACCTACCCCGGTGGCTTTGGGCTCGACGAGCTCTACAAGGCCTACGCCAACCAGATCAAGCGGAACCTGGGCATCGCGGACGTCACGACCAAAGCCACGACCGATTTCGCCGAGTTCGCCCAGCTGCGAGCGGATTCCAAGCTCGGCGGGCCGTACTTCTCACGCTGGGGTGCGCTGTACCCAAGTCAGCAGAACACCCTGAATGCCTTCTTCATCAAGGGCGGCGGCGGTGGCGGCTGCACCAACTGCGCCGCGTACTACACCGACGAGGTCAAGAACCTTCTCGACAGCGCCAACGCCCAGGTCGACCAGACCAAGGCCATCGCAGGCTATGTCAAGGTGCAGACGGTGATCGCCCGTGACCTGCCGATCATCCCGATGTTCTACGAGAAGTACATGTTCGTGACGTCCCCCAAGATCACGTCGCTGCCCGCCTCCCAGGGCTCGCCGGTGTGGTCCGAGGTCACCGTCGGCTGACCATCCCGCACCCCGTCCGGGCCCCGGCCCCCCGCGGGGCCGGACGGTTGTGGGCTGCTGATCTGGTCACACACGTCGCGAAACACTCACCGCAACAACCACTCCGAGAGGGACAACGTCGTGCTGAGACCCGTGCTGCAACGCGTTGGCGAACTGCTGATCGTGTTCTTCGGGGTCACCTTCCTGATCTACGCGATGGTCTTCGCCCTCAAGGGCGACCCGATCGCCACGCTCGCCGGCGACCGGCCGTTGCCGGCCTCGGTGGTGGCGACGCTCCGCGCCCGATACCACCTGGACGATCCGCTGTGGCAGCAGTACGTCCGCTATCTCAACGGTCTGCTGCACTTCGATCTCGGGACCGACTTCACCGGACGGTCGGTCGCGGCCCGGATGGCATCCCGCTGGCCGACCACCATCGTGCTGGCGCTCACCGCCTGGGCGCTCGAAGTGTTCTTCGGCTGCGCCCTCGGGCTGATCGCCGGCCTCACCCATGGGCGGGTGCCGGACCGACTCATCCTGCTGGGCACCGTGTTGGTGTCGTCGGTGCCGATCTTCGTCGTCGCCGTCACGGCCCAGTTGGGACTCGGGGTGCGGCTCGGCTGGTTCCCCATCGCCGGCACGAGAGAAGGCTGGCCGGCCGCCTTCATCCTGCCCGCGGCGGTGATCGCCATCTTCGGTCTGGCCGCCGTGTCACGCCTGATGCGTGGCAGCGTCATCGATTCGCTCGAATCCGACTACGTCCGGACGCTCTGGGCCAAGGGCCTGAGTGCCCGACGGGTGGTCGGCGTGCACGTGCTCCGGAATGCCGGCATCCCGGTCCTGACGTTCCTCGCCGTCGACCTCGGCTACCTGCTCGGCGGTGCCATCGTCGTCGAGGGCATCTTCAACATGCCGGGCATCGGCGGGTTGCTGTTCCAGGCCATCCGCAACCACGAAGGGCCCACCGTGGTCGGCGTTTCGACGGCCTTGATCCTGATCTTCCTGGTCCTCAGCGCTTTGGTCGACATCATCAACTCCGCTCTCGACCCGCGGATGCGGCGTGCCTGAGATCACCTACGCGAAGAGGCAGGATCGAGCATGACCGAGCTCGCCATGGCGACCGAATCCGACCAGCCCGCCGTCACGAGGCGGGGCTTCTGGCGCGCTGTCCGTCGTCGCCCGACATTCTGGCTGTGCTCGGTCGTCATCGGCCTGCTGGCACTGATCTCGCTCGCGCCGGGATGGTTCGCGGGTTGGTTCGGCAGCGGCGACCCGGCCGACTGCGATCTGCTCAGCAGTGCGCTCGGCCCAGCAGCGGGTCACCCCTTCGGATACGACCTCCAGGGCTGTGACATCTACTCGGGCGTCATCTACGGCACCCGGACCTCCGTCAGCGTCGGCGTGCTCACCACCGCGGCATGCCTGGTGGTGGCGCTCGTGCTGGGGACGGTGGCCGGATACTTCGGCGGCTGGGTGGATTCGGTGCTGGCCCGCCTGACGGACGTCTTCCTCGGTTTCCCGTTCCTGCTCGGCGCCGTCGTCGTGCTCGGCAGCCTCAACGACCGCGGACCGGTCACCGTGTCGCTGGTGCTGGCGCTGTTCAGCTGGCCGAGCATGGCCCGTCTGGTGCGCACGTGCGTGCGTCAGGTGCGGGACGCCGAGTACGTGATGAGCGCCAGGGCAATGGGTCTGCGCAACAGCCGGATCCTGCTGCGGTACGTGCTACCAGCTGCGATGGGCCCGGTGTTCGCCCTCTCCACCATTCTGGTGGGGGCGGTGATCGTCGCCGAATCCACCCTGACGTTCCTCGGGGTCGGGCTGCAATCACCTTCGATCAGCTGGGGACTGCAGTTGGCGTCCGCCCAGGCCCAGTTCGACAACTACCCTCACATGTTGGTGTTCCCGAGTGTGTTCCTCACCGTGACCGTCCTGAGCCTCATCGCTCTGGGCGACCTGCTGCGGGATGTCCTCAACCCCCGCACCCGCTGACAGAAGAGGAAACGAACAGCCATGCAACGCGAACAGCTCGCTCCCACCGGTACCACCTCGACGACGTCCTCCTCGGCCACCGAGGAGACGCCGGCGGCGAGGGCCACCAAGGCAGCGGTAACCACGCTGGCGGACTGGCTGCCCGGCTGGATCGAGCTGCGCCGCAGGATGTTGCGGGTGCCAGGTGTGCAGGTGAGCATCCGGGTCGCCGGCGAACTGCTGTACAGCGAGGCGTTCGGAACCGCGGACGAAGAGCGGGACGTGCCGCTGACCACCGAGCACCTGTTCCGGATCGCCTCGCACTCCAAGACATTCGCGGCGACGGCCTGCCTGATCCTCACCGAGCGGGGCGAGCTCCGCCTCGACGACACGGTGGCCACATGGGTTCCCGAGTTGGCCGACACCGACCTGGCCGGTGTCACCGTCCGCGCGCTGCTCGGCCACCAGGCCGGGGTGATCCGCGACGGAGCCGACAGCAACTACTGGCAGTTGATCCGAGATTTCCCCGACTCCGCCGGGCTGCTGGAAGCACTGCACACCAACGGTTCCACCTTCGCGACGGACCAGCATTTCAAGTATTCCAACTACGGCTACTCGATCGTCGGACTCATCGTGGAACGGGTCTCCGGGAGCACCTTCAACGACTTCGTCCGCACGGAGATCCTGGACAGGCTGAACCTGCCCAGGCTGTACCCGGACGTCGACGGGATCGATCCCGCCGAGCTGTCGGCGGGGCACTCGCTGCGGCTGGATGGCGACGACGAGCAATTCGTGATGCGCAATCCGTCGACCGGCGCCATGTCCGCGGCGACCGGTTTCGTCGCCTGTGCCGACGATCTCACCGCCTACGCCTCGGCCCACCTGCCCGGTGACGAGCGACTGGTCAGTGATGCCGGCAAGCGGCTGATGCAGCGCACCGAGTCCATCGTCGAGGTCCGTGGGGTCGAGAAGGGACGCTACGGGCTGGGTCTGGAGCTGCACACGCTGGGCAAGCGCAAGACCTTCGGCCACAGCGGCGGTTTTCCCGGTTTCATCACCCGGACGTTCGTCGATCCCCAGGACCAGCTGGTCATCTCGGTGCTGACCAATCAGAGCGGTGGTCCGGCCCACGAGATCGCCGTCGGCGTCCTGGCCATGATCGATCTGGCCGTGACGGCGCCGGCGGTCGGCGCCGAGTGGCCCGCCGTCCCCGACGCCCTGGAGGCCTCCTCGTTCACCACCCGCCTGGCCGCCGGATTCGGCTACCTGGACATCGTCGACGTCGGTGGACGACTGGCCCTGCTGCACCCGGGCATGGCCGACCCGGCCTCCGAGGCCGCCTACCTCGAGGTGGTGGATGCGGACACGCTGACCGTTCTCGCGTCCGCGGGCTACGCGGTCGCCGGCGAGACGGTGCAGTTGGAGCGGGACGGGGACGGGTCGATCGTCGCGGGAACGGTCGCCGGCATGCAGGCCTGGCCGATCGAGACGTTCCTCGCCCGCCGTCGGACCCAGATGGCCCGGTCGCCGGAGGAGACGCCCGATGGCAGTTGAGTTCTCGGACGACATCGAGGCGTTCATCGCCGCCTTCTCGGAGAATTGGCATGCCAGCGGTCAGGGTCGGATGGAGGGCCGATTGCTGGCCTATCTGCTGGTGGTGAGCGCCGACAAGGTGTCGTCCGCCGAATTGGCAGAGGCGATGGGCGCCGGTACCGGCGCGATCTCGATGGCTACCCGCGCGCTGGTGGAACAGGGTTTCATCCGCCGGCTGCGGGTACCGGGCGACCGGTCGCACTACTTTGCCGCCGCCGATGACGTCTGGGGTGGATTCCTCTCCGCCGAGCGTCGCTGGGTCCATCGTATGCAATCGGTGCTGGACAACGCCCGTCAGCAGATGCCGCTGGCGCCCGGCGCCGACCGGCGTGTGCACGTCGCCGCCGAGTACATGAACTGGCTGGGCGGCTACAACCTCAAGATGTTGCGTGACTGGCACGAGCATCTGGCGTCGCACGTTGCCCCGCAGGAGGACCCATCATGAGTGCCGAACCGCTGTTGAGCTTCCAGGACCTGACGATCACCTTTCCGGGTGCCGGCAAGGGCACGGGTTCAGAGGTGGTGCACGGCATCAACTTCGACGTGCTGCGCGGTCAGGTGGTGGCACTCGTCGGGGAGTCGGGGTCCGGCAAGACCGTCACCGCGCTTGCGGCAGTGCGGCTGCTCCCCCGCGGCACCCGGATCGGCGGTCGGGTCCTGCTCGACGGGCTGGATCTGCTCGCGTTGGACGAGGCCGCGATGCGCTCGGTGCGCGGGAACCGGATCGCGCTGATCTTCCAGGATCCGGTCGGCGCCCTCGACCCGGTCTTCACCGTTGGATACCAGCTGGTGGAGGCGATCCGGCGTCATCGTCCAGGCATCAAGCGGGCGGAGGCCAGGGCGCGGGCGGTCGAACTGCTGGCCATGGTGGGTATTCCGGATCCCCGGCAGCGGCTGAGGTGGTACCCGCACCAGTTCTCCGGCGGGCAGTGCCAGCGGGTGATGATCGCGATGGCGCTGTCGTGTGATCCTGACGTGCTGATCGCCGACGAGCCGACCACCGCGTTGGATGTCACGGTGCAGCAGGAGGTCCTGGACGTGCTGCTCGATCTGCGCAGCCGCCTCGGCACCACGGTGTTGATCATCACCCACGACATGGGGGTCGTCGCCGACATCGCCGACCGGGTGGTCGTCATGCACGACGGACTGATCGAGGAGCAGGCACCTGCGGGAGAGCTGTTCGCCCACCCGAAGGCCGACTACACCCGGAAACTGCTCGCCGCAGTGCCGCGACTCGAGGAGATGGAAGCCGATGACGCTGAACCTGTTGCTGTCGCGCCACCGGCGGAGAGTGTGGTCGCCGATGCCGGCGTGACTCCCGTCCTGGACGTCGTCGATCTCCGGGTCACCTACGCCGGACGGCGCGCGGCGGTGCAGGCCGTCCGCGGCGTCGACCTGTCCATCGGATCGGGCGAGATCCTCGGCCTGGTCGGAGAATCCGGGTCCGGGAAGTCCACGATCGGTCGGGCGGTGCTCGGACTGGCACCGCTGACCGGGGGCACGATCCGCGTCGACGGCGTCGACCTGGCCGGTACGTCCGGCGCGCAGCTTCGTGAGATGCGCAAGAAGATCGGCGTGGTGTTCCAGAACCCGGCGGGCAGCCTGAACCCGAGATACACGGTGGGGCAGTCGATCGGCGAACCCTCCCGCGCCCATCTCGGCCTGCGAGGGTCCGCTTTGGAGTCCCGGGTTGCGTCCCTGCTGGAGTCGGTGCGCCTGCCCGCGTCCTGGGCTCAGCGGTACCCGCACGAGCTGTCGGGTGGCCAGCGGCAGCGGGTCAGCATCGCCCGGGCCGTGAGTCTGGCACCGCGGCTGCTCATCGCGGACGAACCCACGTCCGCGCTTGATGTTTCGGTGCAGGCGGCCGTGCTGCAGTTGGTGCAGGACCTGCAGCAGCAGTTCGAATTCGCCTGCCTGTTCATCAGTCACGACCTGGCCGTCATCGATCAACTCTGCGACCGCGTCGCGGTGATGGAACAGGGACTGGTCGTCGAGCAGGGGCTCCGCGAACAGATCCTGCGCCGCCCGGTCCATCCCTACACGCGACGACTTCTCTCGGCCGCGCCCGTGCCCGACCCGGCTGTCCAGCAGGCCCGCCGGGCCGAGCGGCGCGCTGCTTCCTGACCTGCCGTCGAGTTCGAAGTCGCCTGGGCAGGAGGGCTTCCGCGAAGGCGGCTATTGGGATATTCCACCCTTGACGGCTGCGGTCCAGAGTTCACGGTTGGGCCGGGCCCAGGGCATGGCGGCCCGCACCTCCTGCGGGTCCTCCCCCAGCAGCATCGAATAGCGCGCCGCCACACTGGGGGTCCGGCTCGCTCCTTCGACGCAGTGCAGTAGGACGGTCTTTCCTTCGGCGCGAAGGGCCTGCACGGTACGGGCGGCGTCGTCGAGGACGAACTCCAGGTTGAGGTTGTCCGCCGGACCTTTGTCAACCAGCCAGAACTCGATGTGTTCGGCGTCCAGCTGCTCAGCACCCATGCGGCACAGGCTGACCACCGCGTCGTAGTGACCCTGGTACGGAGCATCGGCTCCGGCGACCGTCACACCGCAGTCGTGGGGATGGGTGGTGAGATTGCCGGTCTCCCCACTGGAGTAGTCCATCCTGGGGACCGTCGGCCACCCCGAGGAGTCCGACCGGCCCCGGGTCGCAGACCGAACTCCCAACGTCACCAATGCCTTTGCGTCCAGACCCGGCCATCCGTGCAGCACCCGTCGCCACCTCGCCGGGATCGCGGAGGCTCCCCAGCGGGCGCCGAGCAGTCCACCGGCGATCGCCGCCGTGGTGTCCGTGTCGCCGCCAGCCCGCACGGCGGCCTCCAACGCGGCCTGCAGGTGGGTGGCGTCGTCCGCCGGCGTCTGGTGAATCGCCCACCACGCGGTCTGGATGGCGTGCACCACCCAGCCGTTCTTCGAGAAGTCCCGTGGAGATCCGCTTTCGGCCTGGTCGAACAACGGTCCCCAGAAGTCCTGGACCTCCCCGCTGGTGGCGCGCAGGTAGTTGCGGACCCCGTCGAAACTGCCGTGCAGGACTGCATGACGGATGCCGGCGCACCAGATCTGGCAGGCTTCGCCGGCCCGCTGGTCGTCGTGGGTGAGGGCGCTGACCTTCAGTGCGGCCTCGGCGCAGCCTTTCGCGTCGTCGAGGTAGGCCAGCGCCACCGGTGCTGTCCGCATCAGAGAACCGTTGCCGCCCTTCAGCCCGGTCAGGATTCGGGCGGTAGAGGCCATCGCCTCGGCGGTCGCGTCACGGCGGGACAGCACCGCGCTGGTCTGGTTGCCGATGTCCTTCGGACCCGAGGCGTACCAGGCGGACCAGTTGGCCGCGACCTTGTCCAGGCCCTCCGCGGTCCGCAGGTGGAAGCCCTCCGCGGTCACCAGCGCGACCCCGATGGCCATGGTGGTGTCGTCGGTCCATTCGCCGGGCTCGAAACCGAAAGGTCCGCCGCCGATCATGTCGATCTTCTGATCGGCGCGCGGGTAGCTGAATTCGTAGCCGGCACCCAGCGCATCCCCGACGGCGGTACCCAGCAGAACGCCTGCGGCGCGGTCACTCTGAATCGCGGTCATGCGGCACTCCCCAGGGCCAGGACGGACAGGTGCAGGACACGATCAGCATCCCTGATACCGCGCAATTCAACCCGGCCGTTGCCGGCCGCGATCCGGCGCCCCAGACCCGCCGAACCGACGTCCGCCGGCCGCAGGCTCATCACGGTCTGAAGGAAATCCCTTGCGGCCTGACCGGTGGTGCCACGCGACGGTCGGCTCGATGCATCACGGGCTGCCGCAGCCAGGATCCGGGATCAGGCAGCGGCGAGCATCTCCTCGTCGGCGAACAGCTCCAGCAGCACGGGCACTCCCCCGACGGCGATCAACACCCCCGACTGGCCGGGCAGCGGTTCCAATCCGGTGACATCCACCGACGCCCCTCGAGTCTCGCGTTCGACTGCCACTCGACGCCAGACCTCGTGCTGGTCGGTCCTCGACCGGACCAAGGCACTCGCCCGCTCACGGCCGGTCTCGTGATGACGGTCCCCGGACCATCGCTCCTGCTCGACGCACCGCACGTCGATCTCGACCGTCTGACCCCGGCCGATCAACGTGGACCCGATCGCCACCCGATTCTGCTGGCCGCCGAGCATCAGGTCGCCCTCCAGGACCAGGACGGTTTTCTCGCTCAGGCCAGACACCTGGAGCTTCGGCACCGTCGGCTGGGCGAGTTCCTCGACCATCACCGACCCGACCTCGGCCAACGTCACGGGTCGACCGACGGTCCGGGGCTGCCAGACCGGGAACACGGTCAGCGCGCCGCGCCGTTCGCCCGCTCCGACGTGCAATTGGTTGTTCAGGTGGTTGGTCATGGTGACTCCCTCGGGTTGGCCAACCTCAGTAGGTTAGCGTGATGTTGCGCTAACTATAAGAGCAGTATCGCGCTAATGTCAACCCATGGTCGGAACGAAGTTGCCGGAGAAGCCTCTGACGGACTACCCACGGCCGTCGGTGGCGGTGGATGTGGCCGTCCTGACGGTGCGCGACGGTCAGCTCGAGGCGCTCGCTGTCGAGCACCGACGGGGTGGGCTCGCGCTACCCGGGACCTTCCTGCACGAAGGGGAAACCCTTGCGGTGTCAGCAGAACGGGCACTGCGCGAGAAGGCCGGCCTGGATGGGATCAAGTTCCGTCAGCTGCGGGTCTTCGACGATCCGAAGCGGGATGACCGCGGCTGGGTGCTCTCGGTCGGGCATGTGGCCGCCATCGCCGCCGAGCTGCTTCCTGAGCGCGCCGAGTTGCTCGCCCTGCGCGGCGACGTCGTTCAGCAGGCAATGCTGTTCGACCACGCTGCGATCGTGACGGCGGCCGTGCAGGATCTACGCGATCACTACGGCCGGTTCGTCGATCCCGACCGACTCCTGGGTGAAAGGTTCACCGTGCTCAGCCTTCGGCAGCTCTACGAGGCCATCTTCGGCCACCCTCTGGTGAAGGACACCTTCCGCCGCCACATCAAGGACCACATCGACCCTACCGGCGACGTCGAACGCGATGTCGTCGGCAAACCCGCTGCGCTGTTCACGCGCAGGCCCGACGCGCCCCTGCCCCCCTCCGCCGGCGCGTTCTTCCTGCGTGACGCGGTCTGACCCGTTGCCCACGAAATTCCGTGGCGCCGCGGCTGGGGTCTTGCCATGCTGGTAGGCATCTCTACAGACAAGTCCTCGACAGGCGATGACGACACTCGCCTCGCGGCATACAACAACGCCCTGTGGTGCGAGACCATGTGCCGGCGGCACGGCATCCCGAGCACATTTGGGGCGCAGGTTTGGGCGGCCTCCACCCGGAGCCCGATGTTCTACCCCGACGCGGTAACCCTGCGGCACGGGGTCTCGGCGGCGGCGGTCCTCGACGCGATCGACCTGTCGGAGCCGGGCGCGTCCATCAAGGACAGCTTCGCGGACCTGGACCTGTCCGGTCACGGGTTCCGCATTCTCTTCGAAGCGCAGTGGATCTGGCGTGAGCCCGGCCAGGCGTCAGGGGACAGCTCACAGACTTCCGGGGAGGCCAATTGGGATCGGGTGTCCAATGCTGCGGAGCTGGCTGAGTGGGCGCAGGCGTGGGACGGTGACGACGGCAACGCGGACCTGTTCCGCCCCGACCTGCTGGGAGAACGGGACGTCTGCGTTCTGGCTCAGCGGTCGAATGGGCACATCGTCGCGGGCGCCATTGCGAACCGGTCGTCATCAGTGGTCGGGATCTCCAACGTCTTCGCTCTTGAAGGCGTCAGCCAGCAGACCTGGGCGGGTCTGCTCCGCGCCGTCGACCTGTTCGCGTCCGGAATGCCACTGGTCGGTTACGAGCATGGTGCGGACCTGATGGTCGCGCTGGACAGCGGGTTCCGGGCCGTCGGACCGCTAAGAATCTGGATCCACGAAGGGCCTTGACCGACTCGGCAGCTGCAGACGTCAAGGCCGGTCGTTCTCGTCATCACCCCGGCCCAAAGCTTTTCGGCAAAGAACGATGCCGCGAAAGCGGCAATTCGGACATCTGTCCCGCCGGTCTCACGTCGTTGCCCATCCGTTCTGCACGATGCATGCCCCGGTTTCCACCCGGCGGACACGCCGTGTTGGATGGGGTTGATGGTCAGCACACTCACCCTTGCGGGGCACCTGTCGACCCTGAGTCGCAGCGAGTTCGAAGTGCTGCTTGCTCGCCGTCCCGAGACGCTGACCGGCTGGCCGCTGAGAAATCTCGCCGATCTGGCCACGGCCTGGGAAACTCCGTGGTCGATGGCGCAGTCCGTTCCCTACCTCCCCCTTCCCGCGATCGAGATGCTCGGGACTCTCGCCGCGCTGGTGCAGGGCGTCAAGATTGGCCAGCTGTCCGACCGCCTGGAGCAGACCGGCAAGCCGGACGATCACCTGAATCACGTCCGCGGTACGCTCGGGGTCCTCCAAGACCATGGGCTGGCCTGGGTGGGGCAGGACGGCGGTATCTGGATCTCGCAGGACATCGACGAGATGATTCCTCGCCCGCTCGGCCTCGGGAGCGGCGTCGATCGCCAGGTGAAGTACTTCACCGTCGACGTTCTCAAGATGATTCTGTCCAACGCCGGGCTGGACCATGTCGGGAAACGTGCCGACCTCGTCCGGCGTGTGCTCGACTTCTACCTCGACGTTGACCGAATTCTCGCCTTGGTGGCCGGCGCCCCGGTAGACGTGCAGCACGACCTGGCCCAGTGGGCGGCCGGGGGATCCCCGTTCACCGAAAACTACGACCCAGCGAACATGATGCGGGTGCACGTCAGCTTCAGATGGGGGCAGGCTCGCGGTCTTCTGTTCGGATACTCGGTTTCCGAGGCCGAAATGCCGGCACCGATTGCGATGGCGTTGCGCAGTAGAACATTCCGCGCGTCATTCCATCCATTGCCGCCGGACCTGCCATCGGCGGAAGCAAGACCGGATCAGCTGGACGCGAAGGCGGGCGCTGCGGCGACGAACGTCGACAGCCTCAGTTTGTCCGTCCTGGATGCCATCGCCGCGCTTCCAATTCCGCTCCTGGCCAAGGGCGGTGTCGGGGTCCGCGAAGTGGCCAAGCTCGCCGAACGGACCAAGGCCGGCGTCGACGAGGTGCGCATCGTCATCGAATTGGCCTTCTCGGCAGAACTGTTGGTGCGCAGCGATTCGCGTCTTGTCACCGGCCCGGAGTTCGCACGCTGGCGCAGTGCCGAGCCGGCAGACCGGGTAGCCGAACTGCTGGCTGCCTGGTGGAATCTCTCCCACGTGCCGTCGGTCTACCGCAGTGCCGATGGCAAGGCACAACCCGCGCTGACCAACACCTCCCGCGGCGGTGAAGGTGCCGAGGCGCGTCACCGCGGGGTCCAGCTGTTGGCTGAATTGCCCCAGTCCAACAATGCGACGCAGGTTACCGGCACCCATCGGGAGGCGTTCCTGACCCGGCTCGCGTGGGAGCGACCGGTGGTCATGGGATCCACACCGGTTCTTCCGCGAGCAATCTGGGTCGAGGCGCACCTTCTCGGGGTCTTCGCGGACGGCGCCTGCACGCCGGCCGGTCGGGCACTCCTGACTTTCGATGGCGAGGCTCTGCGACAGGCGATCGCAACGATGCTGCCCGCCGCCACGACCACGGCAAGTTTCGGATCCGACCTGACGGTCATGGTCGCCGGAGCTCCGACGGCAGCGGTGGCCGAGTTGCTCGATGCCTGTGCGGACCGCGAAAGCCGTGGTCAGGCCTCGCTCTGGCGACTGTCACCAGCCGGAGTACGCCGCGCCATGGACAACGGATGGGGTGCGGATGAGCTGGCAGAAGCGTTGCGGGGCATCGCCTCCGCTCCCCTACCGCAGCCTGTCACCTACCTGATCGGCGATGTGGCCCGTCGGCATGGCCACGTCAAGGTCACTCCGGCCGGATGCTGCATCATCAGCGAGGACGCCGCCCTCCTGGTCGAACTGTGCGCCGCACGGGCGCTCCGAACGTTGGGCCTGAGACTGCTCGCCCCGACCGTGCTGGCCGCGAATACGGACTCGGCGACGACCTTGGCGGCATTACGGACTGCCGGGTACATGCCGGCGCCGGGGGATGATGGCGTCGTTGCGGTAGTCCGAACCTCGAGCGGGCAGCCCCATGGTTCCGACCATCACGGAACGCCGACCGCTGAACCCGCCACTACCAAGAACCGGATCAACGACCTGCTGGCCCCTGACGGAAACCAGCTCCACGCCACAGTCAAGTGGAAGATCGCCGAATTGGCCGGGCGGGTGTTCCGCAGCCCGCCGCCGAAAGCCCCTACTCTGTTCCCGTAGTCGAGATCGGGGCATCCCTCAGCGCATGGACCCCAAGAGCATTCACTCGAATTGCTCGGAGGCCGTCGTACCGGCTGAGGTACGGTAGTTCGGCCTCGCTGAAGTGCTTCCGATAATCTGTTCGCGCATCCGTCGGGTCGACGAACCGGACGTCGACAAGGCCAAGAGTGGCCGCGATCTCGAAGATCAGCGCGATCGTGTAGCGACCCTGGAGGATCGACCACTGCCCATATCCGTCGTATCCGAGACTGCCATGTTCGGCATGCCCGATGTGCAGGCGGAACATCGCACGCTCACCACGTGCAATCGCAGGGTCGAGTCGCCTGCGACGCATCCAGGTGAACAGGTCGTCGACGTCCATCCACTCGTCCGGAGGCAGGAGTGACAAAGCGGTGGCCACGATCTGCCGTCGCCCCCTGACGGCAGTGAGGACATTCGCCGATCGCTGACCCTTGATCTGGTCGACCCTGCTGAACTCGTCGATCAGTCCGCGGAGGATCCACCGCTGCCAGAGCTCACGAACGACCTGCGGTTCGGGCGACAGCAGGGCCACACGTCCCCTTGCAGTGAGCTGAAGCCTGGCACCGTTGAGGTTTGCCAGGCCGCCGGCTTGCAACAACAACGGCCAGGCGAAGGCGGCGATGGCATGGTGGGGGTAGAAGTCGCCTCCCGGGAGCGCACTGGCGACGGTCTGCACCGAGGCGAGTGACGGTCGCCGGGTCTGCGCACTGCAGTTCAACCGCCCGGCAACGACGAGCTCGAGTACGCCGCGGAGCGAGTCGAGTGCCCACCGCTCGGTCAACCAGACTGTCTCCGCGGCGGGCAGTGGATCCTCAGGCATGTCCACAGATTCCCACAGGCGGGCGGTGGTTAGCTCAGCGCCGTCGGAAATCGGCGGCGAGAACTGCGGGATGCAAACGCATCGAGAGCCTCGAGCACGGCATCCGCTTTCCAGTGAAGACCGCGACGGTGAACGTTGAAACTCGTGATTGCTCCGCCGTCCCGCAACTGGTCCAGTACCTGCTCGCGTGGTTGGCCGTGATCCTCAGTTCGCTGCTCAGCACCGCCGTGTTGACAACGGGCTCGTGTCGCCCAACTCGGCCATGGCGACCGACCGGGCGGAGGCGGAAAGGTTCTCGATCTGCGACGAGGCAACAGATTCCGAGCGAAGAAGAATCGCAGCGAACGGGGCGATCTCGTTGCCCATCTCCGTGTCGAACCGTGCGATCTCGTTGGATGCGTCTTCCGCAGCGGCTGACACCGCCCGAGCGGGTGCGTAGTCCGCGGCAGCGATGTCGGCAGGGATGGCCGAGGCATAGGTTCCTTGGCTGAACGCCACTTCCGAGCGGGCCATGGTCCCGAGGTCTCGGTTCGGGCTTTACGCCCACTTAGCGGCTTAAGTGGGCGTGAATGAAGTTACTGTCAACGGATACAGCGTCCTTGACGGGCAGCCCCGCCTGCGTCCGGCACCCAGGCGCATTGCTGGGTTGAATACCGTTTGCAGGCCGTAACGCAGTTGTAACCGTTGTTTACCCCATCGACTCGCCTGATTGTATACCGTTTGGTCCAGCCAACCCGGGTGTCGCGGGATCGTAGCCAAGAGGGCGAGGTGCAGCGTGCAGCAGCCCGGCGCACCCCCATCCACGCCCGGCGGGGAGCCGACCCCACCACAGGGCGAACCGCACGATCAGAGTGACACCGGCGCTGACAGCCCGCTTCTCGGTGCGGACAGTCCCTTGAACGAGCGCCAGAAGAGCGTGATCGCCAGGGTGACCGCAGCCGAGCGGGCCGGCATCCTGGCGTTGCCGAGCGACGATCCCCTCGACCCCAGGCGTCGCCGCCGGGTGGAAGCGACCCACGGCGAGATGCTCGGCCAGCCCGAGGCCATCGAGCGAACCTGGGCCGACAACCTGACCGAGTTGGACAAGCTGGCGACGCAGCTCGCCGCCGCCGACATCAACCGCGCGTTCCTGGTCGGTGCCGGCGACTCGCTGGCCGTCATGATCGCCGCCCGCCGAGCTCTCGAACTTGCACTCGGTGTGCCGTGCGAGCCGGTGCAGAGCCTCGAGTTCGCCTACTACCAGTGGCATCTGGTCAACGATCGATCGCTGGTCATCGCCCTGTCGAGTTCCGGTGAGACGACGAGGACGGTGGAGGCCGCCCTCGTCGCGCAGCACGCTGGCGCCACCACCGTCGCGATCACCAACACACCGGGATCGTCCCTGGCCACCGAGTGCCAGCAGACGCTCCTGGTCCGGGCGACCCGCGTCGGCTGGCCCACTCAATCCTCGACGGCCGCTCTCGCGCTACTCCTGGACCTGGCGGTGCGGATCGGAACTGCGAACGGCCTCTCGCAGACGGGCCTTGGCGCAACCGATCTGGCGGCGCTCCCGGAACTGGTGGCCGACGTGCTCACCGAACTCGACCACCCGATCGCCGAGATCGCGGCTACCGAATCTGCGCAGAGCATGTACCTGTTCTCGGCGGGCGGACCCACCTGGCCGGCCGCAATCGTCGGCGCGGCGAAGGTCAAGGAGTGCACGCCGGATCATGCGGTCGAGATCCAGGTCGAGGAGTACCACCACTACAACTCGCAGAAGGCCGACGAACCCCTGTTCCTGCTGGCGCCGACCGGCCCGAGCCTGCCTCGTGCGATGGATACCGGGCGGGATGCCAAGCGCTTCGGCGGTCGGCTCTACGTCTGCACGACCGTAAACGAACATCGACTCGACGACCACGCCGAACGGACCCTCTACCTCCCGGCGGTCGACGAGGCCTTCGCGCCGCTGCTCTACCTGCTGCCCGCCCAGCTGATCGGCTATCACCTCGGGATGGCCAAGTTCGCCGATGCCGAGTCGGCAGCCTCGAAAGGCAAGCCGTCATGACCGAGCAGAGCCTGGTCTGCATCGGCAATCTCACCATCGACGAGGCGATTCACGCTGGCGTCAACAGCGGCCCGGCGATGGGCGGGGACGCCGCCTACTCAGCGCTCGCGGCAAGACTCTGGCTCGACGACGTACACATGCTCGCGCCGATCGGACCGGACCTGCCGCACGGTCTGCTCGACGACCTGTCCGTCGCCGGGGTGAACACCGCCGACCTCCCCACCCGCGACCTCCCGACGGTCCGCAACATCATCGACTACGCCGACGACGGCAGCCGCACCTGGCACCTGCAGTGCAGCGAAGAGGACTTCGACCGCATGTCGATCTACCCCGAGGACGTGCCCGCCCCGGTGCTGGCCGCCGACGGCATCGTGCTGCTGGCCATGAGTCTCGAGGCCCAACTCGCCCTGACGCCGTGGCTGCGCGAGCACTCCGCTGCCACTCTCTACCTGGACGTCCAGGAGGACTACCTCGACGGCAATTTGCCGGACCTGCACCGGATGATCTCGTGCTGCGATGTGTTCCTGCCCAGTGAGATCGAGGCACTCGCACTCACCGGCTCGACCGACCTTCATCAGGCGGCCCGTCAGCTCAGGGATCTGGGGCCCGAGACGATTGTGATCACCCGGGCCGAACGCGGAGTCCTCCTGCTCACCGGTGACGGTCCTGCCGTCGAGATCCCCGTAGAGACCGTCGATCCGGTGGACAGCACCGGGGCCGGTGACGCCTTCTGCGGTGCCTTCGCCGCGGTGCACCTCACCACCGGGGATCCGATCGCAGCCATCGAAGCGGGCGCAACCGCCGCGCGGATTGCCATCGGCGCGTTCGGAATCAACGGCCTGCTGGACGCGGCAACCGCAAGAAGCATGGCGGCACAGGCGGTTCGACGATGAGCGAACAAGTGATCGCGATCGTCAACCCCAACACCACCGAGTCGATGACCCGCGCGGTCGTGGACGCGGCATCGGCAGTCGCCGGCCCGCACACCGAACTGGTGGGTATCACGCCGACGGTCGGTCCGGTCACGGTGGAGACCAATGCGGACGAGGTCGCCGGTGCGGCAGCTGTTCTCGCCGAGGTCCGCCGCGCCGAGGCCGCCCCGGACGTTCCCGCCGGCTACGTCATCGCCTGCTTCGGCGACACCGGCCTGGCCGCAGCCAAGGAGAGCGCCCGCGGGCCCGTCGTCGGGATGACGCAGGCTGCCCTGGTCACGGCAGCGTTGATCGCCGAACACTTCTGCATCATCACCATGCCGCGCCGCACCCTGGCGATGTCGCAGCGGGTCGTGCGCGAAATGGGCCTGGAACACCGCTGCACCGTCCGCGCCGTCGACGAGGACGTCGCCGCAGTCGCAGAAGGCTCGCTGCACCTCTTGGACCTCTTCCTCGCGCAGGCCAGAGCGGCCCTCGTGGACGACAACGCCGAGGCCATCATCCTGGGCTGCGCCGGCCTGGCCGACCTGCTCGTCCCACTCCGGGAAGCGCTCGGCATCCCGGTGATCGAGGGTGTCGCCGCCGCGGTGGGTCAGGTGGAAGCTCTCTTGGCGCAGCGTCTGTCGACCTCGCGGGCCAACACCTTCGCGACTGCCGGAGAAGCCCCATGATTGTGCTCTTCACCAGTGTCTGCCTGTACGACCCGGCTGCCCCCGACACCATCTGCGCCCCGACCGACGTGCTGGTTTCCGGCATCAGGATCGTCAGCATCGGCGCGGGCGCCGAACAGAAGTACCGGGCCGAAGTCAGTGAGAACCCCACGACAGCCAACCGTGTCATCCAGGGCAACGGACACCACGTCCTACTGCCCGGTCTGATCAACGGTCATTTCCACTCCCCCGCAAACCATCTCAAGGGTTCATTGCCGAGCCTGCCGCTCGAGGAGTTCATGCTCTACGAATCGCCGGCGGATCCCGCGCTCACGCCGACCCCGCGCGAGGCGTACCTGCGGACGATGCTGGCCGCGATCGAGATGCTCCGCACCGGAACCACTTCGGTGCAGGATGACGCGTTTCTGATGCCGTACCCGACGCCGGAGATCATCGACGCGGTGATGTCCGCCTACGCCGATTCCGGCATCCGGGCCTCGGTCGCACTGGACCAGCCGGAGTTGCCGGAGATCGACAAGCTCCCCTTCCGGGCAACCGACACCTCCCCCGCGCTGCGTCGGGCTCTGGAAGCACCCGCTCCGATGGACCGGATCGGCCTGCTCGAGGCCTACGGTCACCTGATCTCGGCATGGCACGATACCCACCACGGCAGACTGACTGCCGCCGTGTCGATCTCGGCGCCACAGCGGGTCAGCGAGCAGTACTTCGGAGAAATCGACGATCTCTCCCGGGCCCACCACCTCCCGCTGTTCGCGCACATGCTGGAGACCAAGGTGCAACGCACCCTGGCCCTCGAGCAACCGCGTTTCCAGGGGCGGTCGCTGGTGCGGTATACCGCTGACCTCGGGCTGCTGTCGGATCGGATGAACGTGATCCACGCGGTCTGGACCGACGACGCCGACCTCGACCTGATTGCCGAGGCCGGCTCTGTCATCGCCCACAACCCGGTCAGCAACCTGCGTCTGGGCAGCGGCGTGATGCCGTTCCGCCGGGTTCGCGACCGCGGTATCTCCACGTGCCTGGGCGTCGACGAGGCCATCTGCGACGACTCGGTGAACATGTGGGGGGTGGTGAAGATGGCCGGTCTGATCCACAACATCACCGGCTCGCCCAGCCACACCTGGCCGGCGGCAACGGAAGTGCTCGACTGCCTGTGGTCCGGCGGCGCGGCCGCGATGCTGCGCAGCGACTCCCTCGGGAAGGTCCGCGAGGGCTACCTCGCCGATCTCACCATGCTCGACCTGCACACCCTCCCGTTCACTCCGTTCAACGACCTGGCCGGTCAGCTCGTCTACTGCCAGGACGGCAACAGCGTGCGGCTGACGATGGTGGCCGGCGAGGTCGTCGTGGAGAACGGGAAGATGCTGACCGTGGACGAGGATGCTCTGCTGGCCGAGGCCAGGGAGGTCTTCGCCCGTCGCCGTCCGCAGATCTCGGCGGCCCGCCGCGAGAGCGACAGCGCTGCCGCCGATTACCAGGCAATGGTCCAGCGAGCCGCCGGCACCGATGTCGGGATGAGCCGGTGGGTGAACGTATGACCAACCTCGACGCGCCTGTCATCGGGCACGGCCGGTGGGACTTCACCCCGCTTCCGACCGGCGGCCCGCGGTGGCCCGGCGGCAAGCGTCTCGCCGTCTACGTCGCGCTCGGCCTGGAGGACTACCGGTTCGGCGAGGGCGAGACCGAGGACCTGCTACCCGGGGTTCCGCAGCCCGACCTGGTGAACGCCAGCTGGCGGGATTACGGCAACCGCGTTGGCGCGTTCCGCCTGATCGATCGCCTGCAGAGCCTCGGCATCTCGCCCGCCATTCTCCTGAACACGGCCCTCTACGACTCGGCGCCCGACCTGCTCGCGCTGGCCCGGAAGGTCGGCGCAGAGATCGTCGGGCACGGCATCTCCAACTCCGATTCGCTGGCCGGACTCGGCGAATCCGAGGAGTCGCGCTACCTGCAGGCGGTGGCCGACCGGATCGAACGGGAGGAGAGCACGCGCCCGCTGGGCTGGTCGAGCCCCTGGCTCACCCAGACCGCCAACACCCTGGAACTACTGGTGGACAACGGATATCGATATGTCCTCGACCTGCGCCTCGACGATCATCCGGTACGGCTCAACACCAGCCGTGGCGAGCTACTGGCGATGCCCTACGCCCTGGAGCTCAACGACAGTTCCTCGATCGTCGGACGAGGCGTGTCCGCCTCGGAATTCGCCGACATGATCATCGACGAGTTCGACGAGTTGCTCGCCGCTGCCGAAGACCAGTCGCTGGTCATGAGCATCGTCGTGCACTCGTTCATCTCCGGTGCACCATTCCGGCTGCGGCAACTCACCCGGGCGCTGGCGCACATCGCGCAGCACAGCCAGGATGTGTGGCTCACGCAACCCCGCCACATCTACGCAGCGCTGCAGGCGACCCGATGACCATGCCAGGCGAGACGGCTCGAGAGCCGGTCGCCGTCATCGAGAACCTGACCATCACGCTGACCCGCCGCGGACAGGCGTCACAGGTGCTCCGCGGTCTGGACCTCCAGATTGCCCGCGGCGAGATCCTAGGCCTGGTCGGTGAATCCGGATCAGGCAAGAGTGTGCTTGGCCTGGCCATGATGGGTCTCCTGCCGCCGCGGTCACGGCCCCGGGTGCAGGGCGCGATCCGCATCGCGGGCACGGACATGGTCCACGGCAGCGTGTCTGCCATTCGCGCCGTCCGGCGTGACCACCTCGGCGTGATCTTCCAGGACCCGATGACATCGCTCAACCCGACCATGCGGGTGGGCCGGCAGATCATCGAGATGCACGGCGACGAAGGCGAAGCCGTCCGGCTGCTCACCGAGGTCGGCGTCAGCAATCCCGAACAGCGGATCCGCGTGTTCCCGCACGAACTCTCCGGCGGTCTCCGGCAGCGGGTGATGGCCGCCATCGCGGTATCCGGGCAACCCTCGCTGATCATCGCGGACGAGCCAACGACGGCACTCGACGTCACCGTCCAGGCGCAGCTTCTCGACCTGCTGCGCGGGCTCCGCGACGAACTCGGCTGCAGCGTCCTGTTCATCACCCACGACCTCGCCGTCGCGGCCCAGATCGCCGACCGGATAGCGGTTCTCTACGCCGGGCGGCTCGCCGAGATCGGGCCCACCCGAACGGTGCTCACCACGCCGGCGCACCCCTACACCGTCGGACTGCTCCGATCCCGCCTGTCGCTGGCCACCCCGAGGGACGAGGTGCTGGCCACGATGCGGCCGGCGGCGGCCGGGGTGGCACTGCGGCTGGACGGCTGCGCCTACCACGCCCGTTGCCCGGTGGTCCTCGATCGCTGCGCGACCGAGGTGCCGCCGCTGGCCCCGGTCCCCGCACCTGCACCTGCACCTGCACCTGCACCTGCACCTGCACCTGCACCTGCACCTGCACCTGCACCTGCAAGAGCGTCCACCGCCCACCGACGCGCCTGCTGGCGCGCCGAGGCCGACGTCCAGCAGTTGGCCACCCACCACGAACCGCCGGTGGCGCACCCCCAGGGCGCCACCACCATCGCACCCCGAGCAGCCGTCCAGATCTCCGACCTCCGGGTCGTTTTCCGCCCCAAGTCAGGGGCGCGGAAGGCGCACCCGATGGTCGCCCTGGACGGCGTCGACCTGACGATCGCGGCCGGGGAGGCGGTGTCGATCGTCGGGGAGAGCGGGTCGGGCAAGTCGACGCTACTGAGGGTGATCTCCGGCATCCTGCTGCCGACCAGCGGCACCGTGACGATCGGGGCGGGCGGCGCCCAGATGGTCTACCAGGACGCCGGTTCCTCGCTCACCCCGTGGCTGACGGTCGGCGAGTTGCTGCGAGAACGCCTGCGGCCACTCAGACTCGGCCGGGCCGCGGCAGACGCGCGCGTCATCGAGGCGCTGGAGCGGATCGGTCTACCCGCCGAGGTCGCGCGGGTCCGTCCACCGGAACTGTCCGGCGGGCAACGGCAGCGGGTCGCCCTGGCCCGCGCCACCATCATCCCGCCGGCCGTGCTGCTGTGCGACGAACCGACCAGCGCCCTCGACGCCTCGCTGGCCGCCACCGTGCTCAACCTGATCCGCGAACTCCGCGCGCAACTGAACATGACCGTGCTGTTCGTGACCCACGACCTGGCGGTCGCGCGCCTCATGGGTGAGCGGATCGTGGTGATGACGAACGGCGCCGTCGTCGAGCAGGGCACCGTTCTCGACGTCATCGGCGCGCCGACCCACCCCTACACGCGCTCCCTGCTGGCCGCTGTCCCGGAGATCGGGGTGACGGGATGACGACCGAAGTCACCCCCGCTGGGAGCGCGCCGCCAGAGACCGGCCGGCCGGACATCGCCCGACGATTCAACCTGCGCGGCAGCAACTTCGGCGCGCGGGCAGGCAAAGGAGCCAACCTCGGACTCGTCGGGCTGCTCGTCCTGGTCACCCTGGTGGCGATCTTCGCCCGCCTGCTGTCCCCCTACGACCCGATCCAGCCCATCGGCGACCTCAACCTGCCGCCGGGCTCGGCCGGGCACCTGCTCGGCACCGACGCCATCGGCCGGGACCTGCTCAGCCGCACGCTGTGGGGCATCCAGACCAGCTGGTTCGCCGCGCTGGCGGTGGTGCTGTCCGGACTCATCATCGGCGGCCTCATCGGAGTGGTGGCCGGGGTATCGGGCGGGATCGTCGATTCACTGCTGATGCGTTTCACCGACCTGTTTCTCGCGCTGCCCGGCACGCTGGTCGCCATCGCGATCGCCGCAGCACTGGGCGCGAACCTGACCAATACCCTGATCGGCATCGCCATCGTGTGGTGGCCGTACTACGCCCGGATCATCCGCGGCGAGGTCCGTTCCCTGGCCGCCAGACCGCATGTCGAGGCGGCCAGACTGGCCGGGGTCGGCCGGTTCCGGCTGGTCTTCCGGCACATCCTGCCCGGGGTGGTGCCGACTTCCATCGTCGCTGCCAGCTTGGACATCGGCAATGTCGTGCTGCTGCTGGCCGGCCTGTCGTTCATCGGGCTCGGGCAGGCGGAACCGGCCCCGGAACTCGGCGCCGACACCGCGCGGTCGTTGGATCAGCTGTTGAGCCAGTGGTGGGTGCCGGTGATCCCGGGCATCGCGGTGCTGTTGCTCTCGCTGATCGCGAACCTCGGCGGCGATGCCATCCGCACCCTGCTCGCCGGCCGGCGGTAGCCGGCCATGCTGAAGAAATTCCTGTGGCGACGCCTGGGTTCTGCGATCGTTCTGCTGCTCCTGCTGACCCTGATCATCTTCATCCTGGAGACGATCACTCCCGGCGATCCGGTGAAGGCCTACCTGGGGGCCAACGCCTCACCCGCCGATATCGCCGCGAAGCGGCACGAACTCGGCCTTGACTCTCCGGTGCCGGTGCGGTACCTCAAGTTCCTCGGCAATCTCCTGCACGGCGACCTCGGCATCTCCTACCGCACGCACCGTCCGGTCACCTCCGATCTCGCCGACTTCCTGCCCGCCACCGCCGAACTCGTCGCCGTCGCGTTCGTCCTGGCGATCGGGCTGGCCGTGCTGTTCGCGCTCTCCGGCGGATTGCGCTGGCGCGGGACCGGGATCTTCCGCGGGGTGATGCTGCTGGCGGCGACGGCGCCCCCGTTCCTGCTCGCGCTGGGCGGAATCGTGCTGTTCTACTCGCAGCTCGGCTGGTTGCCGGCGTCCGGCCAGGGCGCGGACTCGAGTTCGCCGACCGGGATCCTGTTGCTGGACAGCCTGTTGCACGGTGACTTCGCCCAATTCGGCTCGGCGTTCTCGCACCTGGTGATGCCGGCGCTGGTACTGGCCATCGCGCCGTCGGTGGCGATCGGGCGGGTGCTGCGGTCGAGTCTGCAGGCCACCCTCACCGCGGATCACGTCCGAACCGCCAGGGCCAAAGGACTTCGCGAGATCGCAGTGCTGCGCAAACATGTCGCCCGCAACGCCATCGGCCCCGGTCTGTCGATGGGCGGACTGCAACTCGGCTTCATGTTCGCCGGAACCGTGGTGGTGGAGCAGATCTTCAGCTGGCCCGGCATCGGAAACTACCTGGCGGCCAGCATTCCCGTCTCGGATTTCCCGGCCATCGCCGCCGTCACCCTGGTGCTCGGCGCCTTCTACATCATCGTCAACGCCGCCGTCGACATCCTCCAAGCCCTCGCCGATCCGCGGCTCAACGCCTGAACAAGCAATCCACGCACGGACCCGAACCGCAACAGACCCGCCCGCCCGCCCGCACCACACCCCAGGAGCCCTGAAGATGCCAGACACCAGAACCTTCCGATCCGGCGTCCTGCGCCGGGCGGCCGTCCTCGCCGCCGTCCCCCTGCTCGTGCTGGCCGGGTGTTCGTCGTCGTCATCGACGACCGCCTCGACCTCGGCGAACGCGGCGCCGACCGGCGGGTCGCTGACCATCGGTCTGCTGGGCGACATCGGGCAGCCACCGGACCCCGACATCTACTACGCCAACAACGGTCTGGCGATCGTGCTCAACGCCTACGAGGGTCTGGTCCAGTACCAGAACAACATCGACACGGTGAAGATCGCGCCGCGCCTGGCGACGTCGTGGACGATCAGCAAGGACAACACCGTCTACACGTTCAAGCTGCGCACCGGCGTCACCTTCCACGACGGCACGCCGTTCACCTCGGCCGCCGTCAAGGTCGCGTTCGACCGCCGCATCGCCGTGAAAGGTGGTGCCGCGTACATGGTCCAGGGTGTGAAGTCGGTGGCCACCCCCGACGCCCAGACCGCGGTCGTCACCCTGAAGGAGGGCAACGCGGCGTTCCTGGACTACCTGGCCTCGCCCTTCGGCCCGAAGATGGAGTCGCCGACCGGCCTGACGAAGAACGCCGGCACGGACAACGCCCAGACCTACCTGATGACACACGATCTCGGCACCGGCCCGTACGAGCTCACGTCCGCGCAGACCGGCACCAAGTACGGGATGACGCAGTACGCCGGCTACTGGGGCACCAAGTCGCCGTTCAAGACGATCAACCTGCCGGTCTACAACGACGCGTCCTCGATCCAGCTGGCATTCGACAAGGGTGACGTCTCCGCGATCGTCGCGGCGCTGCCGTCCTCCAGCCTGCCGAAGTACAACAACAATCCGGCGTACGGCAGCTACCTGCTGCCGACGCTGCAGTCGGCGTTGGTGACGCTGAATCCCAGCAAGTCGTTCTTCGCCGGCAAGCCCGCCCGGACGGCCTTCATGCAGTTCATCGACCAGCAGAAGCTGGTCACGCAGGTGCTGGGCGCGCGGTCGGAGGTCGCCACCACGCTGTACGCCAAGGGGATGATCCCCGGCGGCGCTGACAAGCAGAACATCAGCTACGACCCGGCGGTCTTCACCGCCTACGCCAAGACCGTCCCGGCTGGGACAGCCATGGTGATCGGGTACGCCTCGGACAACACCAACGCGCAGCAGATGGCCGCGATCGTCGCGGCACAGGCTCAGGCGGCCGGGATCAAGGCCACCGCGCAGGGTTTCCCGACGTCGCAGGTGTTCGGCTGGGCGAATGATCCGACCAAGGGCCCGGATGCGTTCATCGACGGCAACAACGGACCGGACGGCGGCAACCCCTACATGTGGGGTCACGTCTTCTGGGACAAGTCGGGCGGCATCAACTACTTCCTGTGTGACGACCCGGCGGTCGACGCCGACCTGGACGCGGCCGTGAAGTCCGGCGCCACCGCACTTTTCGTCAAGGCGGCGCAGCAGTACTCGGCCACCGGTTGCTACCTGAACCTGTCCTACAACAAGGACTGGGTGGTTGCTCAGAAGTGGTTGGCCGGAGTGGCGGAGGCCCACAACATCGGGGCCAACGAACTCGACTTCAGCCTGCTGTCGATCAAGAAGTAGCGCCGACGACGATGACCCGTTCTCCCGAGAACGCCCTGCGCACCGGGATCGCGCACCGGACGAGGACTTCCGGGGGGGCGGATCCCACGGCCGCCCCGCCGCTGATCGAGAAGGTCTCGCTGTCCTCGCAGATCTACCTGTCCATCCGGGAAGGCATCATCCTGGGCCGGTATCCGCAGGGCAGCAGGCTGACCGAGCAGCGCCTGGCCGAGGAGCTCGAAGTGTCGCGCATCCCGCTGCGGGAGGCGGTGCCGCTGTTGGAGATGCACGGATTCGTCCGGACGTTCCCCCGCCGCGGCGCCGTCGTCAGCACCTGGGATGCCAAGGCGGTCAACGATCTCTTCGATCTGCGGCTGTGCCTGGAGGTCGGTGCCACCCGGTACGCGGCCCGTCAGGTCGCGAACGGCGCGCCGACCCACCGGCTCGAGGAGGTGCTCGCCGAGACCCGCCGGGTGGTGCACGACCGCGACCCGTATGGGATCGCCGCGGCCAGCGCGGAATTCCACGAGGCGGTCGTCGACCAGGCCGACAACGCGTTGATGACCACCCTGATGCAATCGATCCTCGGGCGGATGACCTGGCTGTTCTACCTGACGTCCCAGCTCGACGTGGACGACGCCTTCTCCGATCACGTGGAGTTGTGCGAGGCGATCATCTCCGGGAACGAGCGCGTCGCCGAGGCTCTCGCCTACGCGCACATCGAACGGGACCGCGCGCCCTCGTTCGCCGCCCTGAACACCACCCATGCGCTGGCGGCGGAGACACCGCCGGTGGACGGGTCCGACGGCTGAGCACCCGACATCCTCAGCGGGCGAGCGACTCCCGCACGGCGGCCTGGAGAAACACGAATGCGTCGGGAACGGTGCGGGGATTGCCGGCGCGATGCCCCCACACCCCACGGATCACCCGCAGCTCCGCATCGGTGAGATGCGTCAGCTCGGCCTCGTTGTCGGCGACCCGGAAGTAGAGATCCGTGTCGCTCGGCAGCAGCAGGACCCGCGCGGTGATTCTCCGCAGCGCCGCCGCCAGATCGCCGCCATGGGCCGGGACGTCGCTGATGTCCGCCACCGACCAGGTCACCGCCTGGGCGTACAGGTTCGCAGCCCGGTTCCGACCGAACGATTCCACCCAGTCGACCTGCAGGAACGAGTCGAGATCAGCGTAGCCAAGGGCACTCTCGTACAGCTCCGACCGATAGAAGTCCTGACTGAGCCCCCATCCGGCATAGATGTGGGCGAAGGCGCGGAGCGCCGCAATCGGCTCGGCGCTGAAGCGGCCGTTGCCGAGATGTTCCGGGGCCGCTTCGAGGGTGCGCAACAGGCCGGAGAGAAATACCCGGTTGTGGCGGGAGGTCCTCGCGCTCCCGCAGACGACGAAGATGCGCTCGACGTCGTCGCCGAACCTGGCGGCCCAGTGGTAGGCCTGGATCGCTCCCATCGAGAACCCATAGACCGCAGCGACCTTGTGCACACCGAACTGCTCGACCAGCAGCCGTCGCTGCGCCTCGACGTTGTCCCCCGGGGTGACCACCGAGGGAAAGTCCGGGGTATCGGCGGCACCGGAGGAAAGTCCATTGGAGAACATGTCGACGATGACGATGAAATAGCGCTCGGGGTCCAGGATCTGGTCCGGCCCGATCAGCCAGGTGAGATCATCATGCTGTGCCGAATAGCTGGTCGGGTACACGATCACATTGTCGCGGGCCGGCGACAACGTGCCGTGGGTCTGCCAGACCAGACGGGCGTCCTTGATCGTCCCACCCCGCTCGACGGCCAGGTCCCCGAGTTCGAAGGTTCCGCTCTCCACCGGCCACGTCACGAGATCGCTCCGGTCGGCAGCAGTGCGTGGACCCCCCAGACCTCGTTGGCCACCTGGGTGATGCGCAGGTCGACGCTCGAACTGGCCATGGCCAGCGCGGTTGCCTTGTCCACGCCGTAGAGCACCTGCATCCAGCCCAGCATGGCGTCGAGCGCTTCCGCCGTGGCCTCGTTCAGGTCCTCGTTGAAGCCGAAGGTTATTCGTCCGCTGGGTGTCTCCGCGTGGATACCCGGAATGACGGGATCGGTGATCAGGTCCAGCACGGCCTCCGTGGTCATCGGGCACTCGATCGCGGTGCCGCCAACCTCACCGTCGCCCTGGGCGGCGTGCCCGTCTCCGAGGCTCAGCAGCGCTCCGGGCATCGTCACCGGCAGGTACAGGGTGGAGCCGGCGACGAGGCTCCGGCAGTCGATGTTGCCGCCGCCGACGGCCCGCGGCGGGATGGTCGAGTGATCACCGTGTTCGACGGGCGGCAACCCCATCACTCCGAGGAACGGTGCCATCCGAACCTGGTGCCCGCGCTGATCGGTCGCAAGGCCGGTCGCGGCGTCGAGCTCCCACAGCAGCCACGAGGGCGGACCGTCGGCCAGGCCCAACCGGCGGTTCAGCAGATTGTCCCGGGCCGCAGCGACAGTCCAGCCCCACGAGCCCGGTTGCATCGACGTGAGACGCAGCGCCAGGACCATGCCCGGTGCTGCGTCCGTGACGGCGATCGGCCCTGTCAGACAGTGCCCACGCGGAGCATCGAACATCGTCGGGCGCGCCTCGCCCGGTTCGGTCTGGCGTTCGAGGTAGCCGGATGCGTCGAGCGACCGGACGACGACGGTATCGCCGGGATCCACTGTCAGGACCGGCGCGATGGCGCCGGAGAAGACGTCGACGGTGGTGCCGGGCTCCGGGTCGAGATGATGCACTGTCATGGCATTCCCAGGAATTGGGGCACGGGCACGACTGCCGAAGGTGCCAACGGGTGGTGACAGGCCACCGCATGCCGGTCGTCGGATGCGGCCAGCTCCGGCTCCTTCTCGGTGCAGAGGTCGGTGGCCAACGGACAGCGGGTGCGGAAACGACACCCGCTGGGTGGATCGATGGCCGATGGTAGTTCGCCGCCGAGCCTGGTAGCCACCTTCTGCCGCGCCCGCAGCGGGTCGGGGACGGGAATGGCGGCGATCAGACCGGCTGTGTAGGGGTGAAGAGGCGAGGAGTACACGCTTTCGCTGTCGCCCAGCTCGACCAGCTTGCCCAGGTACATCACCCCGATGCGGTCGGCCAGATACTTGAGCAGCGACAGGTCGTGGGAGATGACGACGTACGTCAGCCCGTACTCGTCCTGGAGCGAGCGCATCAGGTTGAGAATCTGTGCCTGGATGGACACGTCGAGGGCGGAGACGGGTTCGTCCGCCACGATCACGCTCGGCCGCAACGACAATGCCCTGGCGATCGCAATCCGCTGACGCTGTCCACCGGAGAATTCGTGCGCGTAGCGGGTGCCGGCGTCGGCCGGCAGGCCAACCGCCTCGAGCATCAGGGCCACCTGTGCCCGCCGCTCGGCCCCGCTGCCGATGCCCTGCGCGGCCAGGGGTTCCTCGACGAGGGCGGATACCGTCATCCGCGGATCCAGCGCCGCCGACGAATCCTGGAACATCATCTGGAGATTGCGTCGCCGCTTCCGGAAATCCTGCGGGGCCAACCCGGCGATGTCGGCACCCTCGAACCGGACGGTCCCGGCGGTGGGTGTCTCCAGCCCGACCAGCATCCGGCCGATGGTCGTCTTGCCGCAACCGGATTCACCGACCAGGCCGAGGGTCTCACCCGACCGGACGCTCAGGGTCACACCGGAGACAGCATGCAGTTCCCGGCGGGGCCGGAACGGCGAACCGCTGCGCAGCCGGAAATCCCGGTGCACGTCGACCAATTCGAGCAACGGCGTCTCCGAGGCCTGCGGACGGGGCGCACGCAGGCCCAGATCCTCGGCCACCCGGGCTGTTTCGCCCTCGACCCGCGGGTGGAAGCAGGCATAGGTGTGACCGGGCCCGACTTCCTCTAGAACGGGGTCCCGGTCCCGGCAGATGTCGCTGGCAAACCGGCACCGAGGTGCGAAGCGACACATCGCAGGCAGACCACTGAGCTTCGGCGGTGCTCCGGCGATTGCCACCAGCGAACGACGAGCGTCCAGCTCCAGCGTGGGCATGGACTCGAACAGGGCCTCGGTGTACCGATGAGCCGGTGCCCGGAAGAGCTCGACCGTCGAGGACTGCTCGACGACCCGGCCCGCATACATGACGGCCACCCGGTCGCTGTGGCCGGCGATGACACCGAGATCGTGGGTCACCAGCAGGATTCCCATCGACAGCCGGCTCTTGAGGTCGTCCAGCAACTCGAGGATCTGCGCCTGGATGGAGACGTCCAGAGCCGTTGTCGGCTCGTCGGCGATCAGCAGCGCCGGTTCGCAGACCAGCGCCAGCGCGATCATCACCCGCTGCCGCATGCCGCCCGACAGCTGATGTGGGTAGTCGCCGAGCCGCTCTGCGGGCCGAGGCATTCCCACCAACCCGAGCACCTCGGTAGCCCGGTTCCTGGCCGCCCTCAGCGATCCGCCACGGTGGATGCGGTAGGCCTCCATCAGCTGGCTGCCGACCGTGCGGGTCGGGTTGAGGGAGGTCATCGGGTCCTGGAAGATCATCCCGATGTCGCTGCCGCGCAGGCGGCGCATCTCGCGGTCGGCGAGACCGGTCAGTTCCCGGCCGGCGAACTTGACGCTGCCGCCGGTGATGGTGCCGCCCGGGGGTAGCAGTCGTAGGATCGACATGGCGGTCATGGTCTTGCCGGAGCCCGACTCTCCGACAAGACCGACCGTCTCACCGGGGGCGATGGTCAGCGACACACCGTCCACTGGTGTGATCTTCGCGCCGCGGGTGACGATCTCGGTCTGCAGATCGCTGATCTCCAGCAGCGGCCCGGAGGTCGCCGCCGGTCGAAGGCCGACGACCGCCACTGACTGTCCCGGGGTATTCATGCTGCCGCCTTCTCCCGACGGAACATGGGCAGCACGAACCGGCGGAACAGCATCCGCCGGTGCCCGTGCCGCGGATCCAGCACCGTCATCACGTAGTCGCCGAGAAAATTGGTGAGCAGGATGGTGATGGTGATTGCGATCCCGGGGAACGTCGAGAGCCACCAGGCCATCGACAGATTCGACGCGCCGGCGGCCAGATCGCTGCCCCAGTCGGCGGCCGGGAGTTGCACACCCAGGCCGAGGAAGCTCAGCGTGGTGGCGGTCAGCACGGCCCAGCCGATGCCGCTGCTGATCAGGACGACCACCTCGGTGGCCAGGTTCGGCAGCAGGTGCCGCACGGCCGTGCGGGAGGACCGGGATCCGAAAACCTTTGCTGCCTGGACGAACTCGACGGCACGCAGCTGCCGCACGGAGGATTCCACCACTCTGGCGAAACCGGGCGTGAAGGCGACGCCGACGGCGAGCACGATCGACGGCACACCGGATCCCACGGTTGCGATGAGGATGAGGGCGATCAGCAGGACAGGCAGAGCCAGCAGGACGTCGACGACGCGCATCGTGACAGCGCGGACCCAGCGGGGTCCCGACCCGCCGATCACGCCGATCCCGACACCGGCGAGGGCGGCGACGATGACGCCGAGGACGCTGGCCAGCAGCACCGGTCTGGCACCGTAGACGGTCCGGCTGTATACGTCCCGACCGAGTTGGTCGGTCCCGAACCAGTGCGCGGCGCTGGGACCGGTGAGGATGTCGTCGCCGGTGTTGATGGGGTCCTGATGGGCCAGCAGCCCGGGCGCCAGCAGTACCGCGAGGATCAGCAGCACCGCGACGGCTACCACGACCCTCGACAACTGCTGGCGGACAGACCCTGCCGCCCCGGCCAACCGGGCGCGGGGAGTCACGGTGGCGATCATGCGACAGCCGTCGCGAGGCGCGTGCGGGGATCGACTGCCCCGACGATGAGGTCGATGATCAGGTTGATCACCACGTATCCGCCGCCGATCAACACCACCGCGCCCTGCACCACCGGGATGTTCTTGCTGGTGATCGAGGTGGCCAGGAAACTACCGATACCGGCCCGCCCGAAGATGACCTCGGTGATGGCTGCTCCCGTCAGGATGTTGCCGAACTGCAAGCCGATGGTCGTGATCGCCGGGATCGACGAGTTCCGCAGCGCGTGCCGCATCAGCACTCTGGACTCCGAAGCCCCGTGCGCTCTGGCGGCCTTCACGTAGTCGGACCGGTATTCCTGGATGATCTTGCCCCGGATCAGCCTGGTCAGGATCGCCGAGTATCCCCAGCCGAGCGAGACGGCCGGAATGATCAACGACGAGACGGTCCCGTCGTCGATGGCCGGTAGCCACTGCAGTTTCACGCTGAAGAACAACACCAGCACCAGAGCCAGGAAGAAGTAGGGGATCGCAACACCCAGGAACGAGAACCCCCGACACAGTCTGTCCAACGATGAGTTCGGCCGCACGCCGGCCGCCAGACCCAGCGGCACCCCGATGACGATCGCCACCGCGAGCGCGGAAAACGTCAGGACCAGGGTGCTGGGCGCCCGGGAGAGCAGTTCGTGGGCGACCGAGTTCTGCGTCAGGTAGGAGGTTCCCAGATTCCCGTGCAGCAGCTGGCCCAGAAAATCCAGATACTGCCGCGGGAGGGAATCGTTCAGCCCCAGCTGTTGCCGCAACCCGGCGATCTGTTCGGGAGTCGAATTCGACCCGAACAGGATGATCTGGGCGGGATCACCGGGCATGAGGTGGATCAGCAGGAACGCGAGCACGGTGATGCCGAACAGCACGGGCAGGGCGGCGGCCAGTCGACGCAGTACGTAGTCCATTTCCTCAGCCCACTTGGGCGCCGTGGAAGAGGATGTACCCGTTGAGAGTGGTGCTGACGTTCTTCACCGTCGGGGCCATGGTGAAGGCGCCGTTCACGTCCCACAGCGGCAGGTACATGGCGTCCTTCATCAACGTGGTGCCAACCTGTTCGTACAGTGCATTTCTCGCCGTGTCGGCCGCCGTCGCGTTGGCCTTGGCGATCATGGCATCCACCGCGGGGTTGGCGTAGTGGCTCCAGTTGAACCCGGACTTGATGGCGTCGGAATTGACCCAGATGTTGAGCAGGTACGGGTCGGCGCCGTAATAGCCGAAGGCGCCCAGGTTGTGCGTGCCGGCATTGAACGATCCCTGCGCCGTGGCGAAAGGCTGCACCGTCGTGGTGGAGGTGAAACCCACCTTGGACAATTGTGAGACGACGAACTGCGCGGGCAGTTCGAATCCGCCGCCGGTGAAGAGCAGGATCTCCAGCGACAGCTTCTTCCCGTCCTTGGCCCGAACCCCATCCGAGCCCTTGACCCAACCGGCGGCATCCAGCAGCGCATTGGCCTTGTCCGGGTTGTACGAGTACAGAGTGCTCGACGGCTTGCTGTACCCGGGGGTGATCGGGGTCAGCACGCTGTGGGCCGGCACGTCCACCCCGAACAGCACATCCTTGGTCAGCTTCTCCTGGTCGACGGCGTACATGATCGCCTGCCGGACGTTGATGTCGTCCGTCGGGAACTTGGTGACGTTGATGGGCATCCCGCTGGGCGTGCCGATGGACGGCACGGTGAGCTGGGTGAACTTCCCGGACTTCGACGCGGCCGAGATGTCGTTGGCCGGCAGGTTCATCGCGATCTGGAGCTGTCCGGCCTGCATGGCGTTGTACCGCCCGCTGTCGTCGGGCACGATGCGGAAGGTGAGCTCCGATAGTTTGGCCGGGCCGGTGCCCAGCGCCGGCGGTCCCCACTTGTAGGCCGGGTTGTTCAGCACCGTCAGATGATCGCCGGACACGTACTCGCTGAACATGAACGGGCCGGTTCCCACCGGATGATTGCCGAATCCGGTGGCGCCGTACTTGGCCAGAGCCGTCGGCGAGATGATGCCGAAGTTGCCGGCGGCCTGCTGGTGCAGGAAACCCGCATTCGGCTCGGAGAAGATGATCTCGACCGTCGATGGGTCGATGATCTTCGTTTCCTTGTACGGTCCGAGGGCGCCCAGACCGCTCTTGGACTTGGTCGCCGGATCCACGACGTGGTCGTAGGTGGCCTTCACGGCCGCGGCGTCGAACTTCGTCCCGTCGTGGAAGGTCACGTCGGTGCGGAGTTTGAAGGTGTAGGTGGTGGCGTCGGCCGACACGGTATAACTGGTCGCGAGACCGGGGTGGAATTCACTGGCTCCGCCGTTCTTGCCCGGGAGCCACCAGACCAGCGGATCGAACAGTGCGAACGTGATCAACAGGGTCAGCGCCAGGCCGGTCGCGCCCGGGTCCAGGGTGTCCGGGGTCGACGGGATACCCATCACCAGCTTGCCGCCGGCCGCCGCTGCCACCGGCGCGGCGGAGGGCGCCGACGGTGCCGCCGCAGCACCGGAGTCGGCAGCGGCGGACGGCGAGCTCGACGAAGATGCTGTCGAAGACGTTGCACCACAGGCACTCAGCACGAACCCCGCGGCAACTGCTCCGCCAAGGCCGAACATCCTGCGCCGAGAGAAATGTTGCCCGGCCGACGGGCGGAGAAAGAGTGGGTTGACGATGCCGGCGTCTTCCGGGGACCCGACTTCGCTGGGACGGCCGGACGAATCGCCATTGCGGTGGTCTGTCATTGCAGGACTCCCTTGGTCTCAACAGGAGCAGTTCCAAGCTCCGTATGTTGTATACGGGAAGTCAAGCGCAGATTTGTTTCGTGCGGATCAACAGGTCGTGGCGACGGGGAAGATTCGCCCGATTGCACCTGCATGTCACGGCCAGAACAGCAACTTCAGCCCGACGATTGAGCCGAACGTGATGACCGCGATCCGCAGCGCAACGACAGGGAGGCGCCGCGCCACTCTGGCGCCGACGTAGCCGCCGAAGAGGCTGGCCACAGCCATAATCAGCACCGGCAGCCAGGCCACCGGACCGAAGAGGACGAAGGCGACCATCGCCAGGGTGTTGATGGCCAGCGACAGCGCATTCTTCAGGCCGTTGATCCGTTGCAGACCGAACGGAAGCAGGGCCCCCAGTACCCCCAGCAGCAGGATCCCGAGGCCGGCGCCGAAGTAGCCGCCGTAGGCGGAGGACACCAACACTCCGGCATACAGGAGAACCTGGCCTGATCCAGCGTCCCTTCTGGCGGCCTGTCGACTTTCCCGTCCGGGGGTCGGTTCGCCATCCCGTTCGGCCGCCGTTTCGCCATCCCGTTCGGCCGCCGTTTCGCCATCCCGTTCGGCCGCCGTTTCGCCATCCCGTTCGGCCGCCGGTTCGCGGTCCCGTCCAGCGACCTTGCCAGTTGTCTGCGCCGCCCCCCTGGTCCTGCTGATCCGGGCCGCCAGCAGCGGCTGCATGGCGAACACGGCGGTGGCGGCCAGGATCAGCCATGGCACCAGCGCCGTGAAGGCGGTCGCCGGTGTGGTCAGCAGGACGATGGATCCGATGGCCGATCCGACCACGGCGACCGCAGCGAGCTTCACCGCCCGGGGTGCATCCCTCGCCAGCTCGCTGCGATACCCGATGGCACCGCCCAGGTATCCCGGCCAGAGAGCAACGGTGTTGGTCACGTTCGCGGTCACTCCCCCGTACCCGGCGGCCAGCAACGCCGGGAAGGAGATCAGCGAACCACCGCCGGCAACGGCGTTGAACGAACCGGCGACGACCCCGGCTGCTCCCAGCAGGACCCCGGTGCCCACATTCATGGCTGGTCCCGCACCAGTCGCAGGGAGATCACGGGCTGCCTCCGACCGACTCGTCGAGCGCACCCTGCGGTCTTCGGATGAAGCCCGTCGTCGACCCTCGCTTCTCGGCTAATGTATACAAGAAAAGGTCAGCCGACGCCACCCTGCGGCCACAAGATCAGGCGCGCTGCCGGTACGACGCACGTGCAGCCAACACGTGGCGACGCGCCTCTGTTTCCGAGAGGTCGCCGTCGCCGGACGCAATCGCGTGGATCAATCCTTGATGCTCGGCCCAGGACTGCGGAGCCCGATCAGAGGCGCTGTGCCGGAAAAGCCACTGGCTCCGCTTGACCATCGGCGCACCGATTCCAGCGAGGTAGGTGTTCTCGCTCAATTCGAACACGCAGGTGTGGAACTCGGTGTTGAGATCGGCGAGAGCGTCCAGATCCGTCTTGGCGTAGGCCTTCTTGGCTCGGGACTGGATCTCCTCCAGCCGTTTGATTCCCACCTTGGTGATCTGCACCGAGGCGAGTCGGGCACTGAGTGGCTCCAACGCCAGCCGCACATCGAAGAGGTTCTCGGCTTCCTGAGCCGACATGCTCGCGACGAAGGCGCCACGTCGTGCGGTTACTTCCAGGAAGCCCTCCGTGCTCAGGACACGCATCGCCTCGCGGATGGGATTGCGGGACACGTCGAGCCTCTCGGCGAGGCGGTCCTCGATCAGGCGCTCACCGGGCAGCAGTTCCCCGCCGAGGATCATTCGTCGCATCTCTGCCGCGACCACTTCACGCAGGGGCAGGTGCGAGGACCCCAGCGTGTTCGACGCATTTGTCGCAGTCATGGTTCACCATGCTAGTTGTTCGACCGGCCCCCGAACGACACTTGACCGACCCCTGCCCCCGCCCCCCTCCCGCGCGGATCAACCAACCCTGCGCGGATCAACTCGCCCCGAAACGGACCTGTGGGGGACAGGAGTCAACGAGTTCATCCGCGCGGCCGGGGCGACAGCAGCTGGTTGGCCGAGCGCAGCACCGCCGGAGAGAGCAGGAGCTCCGGGTCGAAGGCGACCGCCGACCGCACGCGGAAGACGACGGTTTCCCCCGGCAGCAACGTGACCAGCTGGTCATCGACCTCGGCGTCGGGGTCGACCCTGTCGACCAGCAGGGCCAGGTCCTTGACCAGATTCAGGGCGCGGACCTGCACCCGGTAGCCACCGGGCACGGCCGATGCGGTGGCCTGCAGATCCGGTACCGCGAGCTCCGACGCTCGGTCCTCGGCGAAGAAGAACGAGGCGCGCTGGTCGTCGACGTCCGCCGAGATCAGCTCCCGCGCAATCTGATCGGCCACCGCAACCGCGTTCTCCAGGGGCAGTGTCGCCGTCCCCCGCGCCGGCACCTGCAGCGTCTCCTTCTGCTCCGCCAACACCGCGCCCCCGAGATCGGTGCGGCGGATCAGGGCGGTGCTCTGCCATTCGGCGTCGGTGTTGTTGATGGCCACCAGCGACAGACCGGCCGGCCGAGGCTGGACGGTCAGCAATCGATCGGCGTAGGAGTGCCGCAGTGCGAAATACAGCGGCTTGAGGCGCCCGTCGCCGTCGATGGCCGCCCACGAGGTCACCGGCCAGCAGTCGTTGAGTTGCCACACCACGGTCCCGGCGCAGCGTGGGGCGTTCGACCGGAAGTGTTCGATCCCGAACTGCACGGCGCGGGCCTGGTTGAGAGACGTGGCCCAGTGCCAGTCCTCGAACGACGCCGGCGCGGGGAGATGATCCGCAAGACCGGCGGCCAGTTTGGCATTGCCGTCGTCGGCCTTCTGGTGCAGCAACATCTGCGGGGAGTCGAAGCTCAACTGATCGGCGTCGATGGCCCGGGTCAGCGTCGCCCAGGTGGGCGGGCCCTGGAATCCGAATTCAGAGAGGAAACGGGGCACGTAGTTCGCATACGCCCGGTAGTCCAACTTGTTCCACACGTCCCAGATGTGCATGGTGCCATGGTGTTGGTCATTCGGGTCGAGGTCCGGTGATGGCGACGAGGGGCTCCCGGCCGAATAGGGACGGGTCGGATCCAGTTCAGCCACGATGGCGGGCAGTATGTCGGTGTAGTAGCCCAGCCCCCAGGTCAGATCGCCGAGGCGTTCCTTCCAACCCCAGTCGTGATAGCCGGGGAAGTTCTCGTTGTTGCCGTTCCAGACGGCCAGGCTCGGGTGAGACGACAGTCTGGTCACCGCTTCCCTGGCCTCCGCAATCACCTCGCCGCGCATCGGTTCCTCCTCCGGGTAGGCCGCGCAGGCGAAGAGAAAGTCCTGCCACACCAGCAGTCCCGCCTGATCGCAGAGGGCGTAGAAGTCCTCGGACTCGTAGATGCCGCCGCCCCACACCCGGAGCAGATTCATCCCGGCGGCCACCGCCTGGTCGATCCGGCGGCCGTAACGCGCCCGGTCGATACGATGCGGGAAACAATCATCCGGAATCCAGTCGGCACCCAGCGCGAACACCGGCCGACCGTTGACGACAAGGGTGAAAGCGGAGCCGTCCGGTTCCGGGGTGGTGTCGAGAGCGACGGTGCGGAAACCGATCTCCTGTTTCCATCGATCCACCTCCGACCCACCCGAGGAACAGCACACGATCAACGGATACAACGGCTGCAGTCCATATCCGCGGGGCCACCAGAGGTCAGGCGCCGCCACCTCGACGGCGAGCACCGCGGCCGGCTGCCCCGGCGCGACGACCACATGGCGCTCCTCGCCGGCCACCGTCACCACCACCTCTACCGGTGCGTCGGCTGACAGACCGGCCGACAGCCCGTTCGACGGGCCGGCCCACTCGAGGTCGACGTGTACGTCGAGTTCGGCATCGGCACTCCTCATGGTGATCAACGGGCGCACTCCGGCGATCCGGACGTGACTCCAGCGGTCGAGGTAGACCGGCTTCCAGATGCCGGAGGTGACCAACTCCGGACCCCAGTCCCAGCCGTAGTTGCAGGCCATCTTCCGAATGGCGTTGTAGGGGTAGGAATTCACATGGGGCCGGGCGCCCTGTTCGGCGCTGAGCCGCAATGCGGCCTCGATCGGCGCGGAAAAGGAGACGACGAGACGGTTCTCGCCGACCACCAGCAGGTCCCGCACATCGAAGCGATAGCTGCGGTGCATGTTCACCGTCCGGGCCACCTCGTGCCCGTTCAGTTCGATCAGCGCGATGGTGTCAAGGCCTTCGAAGACGAGGTCGACCCGTTCACCGACCGCCGGCGGCTCGGCGTCGAAGGTGGTGGCGTACTTCCAGTCGGTGTGGCCGATCCATCGCAGGCTGTCTTCGTGGTCGGCCAGATAGGGATCGGGGATCAGGCCGGCGGTGAGCAGGTCGGTGTGGACGGAGCCCGGAACGGTGGCGGGCACCGGGTCGGCGGGCAGGATCTGGCGGGCCTCCGGCGTCAGCGCCTGGACGGTCCACCGTTCGGACAGGAATGTTTTCACGGAGTTCCTTCGGGTCGATGAGTGCACACGCGCGTCGAATCCGGCGCTGCACGAGGGGATCGATCTCAGCAGGACGAACACCGACGACCGGTGTCGGCCATGTCGTGGTGGCCGGGGTCGGGGTCGACTTGCCGGGCGATCACCGATGCCCGACGCATTCTCAGAAGCCTCGGTACTTTCTTAACGCTTTTGGGGAAGTAAGTCAACCTGCGGCGCCACGCCGAAGGACCGGGGCGAGAGTTCCTGCTGCAGAACGAGCGCCGCCGCCCCTACTGCGGCGGCGTCCGCGACGTGCGCGGAGAGCGTGACCCGGACGTCGTGCACGGGCCGGGCGAAGAAGTCCGTACGCAGCTGCTCGACGATGGCCTCGACGTACAGCGAGCCGGCCACGACGAACGAGGGCCCGGCCAGGGTGATCGAGTCCAGGTCGAGCAGGTTCGCCAGGGACACGACCGCCATCGCCAGATGACCGGCCGACTCGGTGATGAGTTCGACCGCAAAGGGTTCGCCGTGGGCGGCCTCGGTGGCGATGATCCGGAAATCGTCGAATGGGTCCGACTCGGCGGTCAGCGCAAATCCGGCCACCCGGCCGGCCGCCAGTGCCTCTCTGGCCTTCGCCGCGACCGCCGCCGGGGCGACGAGTTGCTCGACGGTGGGACGCCCGGATCCGGCCATCAATCGCATCTGACCGAGTTCGCCGCTGTTGGAACTCGCACCGCGGTAGATGGTGCCGTCCAGCACGATGCCGGCGCCGAGTCCGGCCCCGAGGTAGATGCTGCAGTGCGCCACTGAATCGGACAGGGCGCCGGTCCAGAATTCTCCGATAGCCGCTGCGGTCGCGTCGTTGTCGAGCAGCACGGGCAGCCCCGTCGCGGCCCGCAGCCGGTCGCGGATCGGGAAGTCGGCCCAGTTGCCCAGGGTCGGCGGGGCCAGGATGGTCCCGTTCACCAGGTCCAGTGGACCCGGTGCGACCACGCCGACACCGACCACCGCCACCGGATCGACACCCAACGAGTCGAGCAGTCTTCTGACCTGCCAGGCTATCGCGCCGGTCGCGGTGTCCGGGTCGACCGCACGGGCACCGAGAGTCCTCTGCCGGCCCACCATCGCGCCGGCAAGATTGCTGACGACGTAGGTCACGGAGTCGGCCCCGAGTTGGATGCCGACGGCGAAACGCGCCACCGGGTTGATCTCCAGCATGGTGCGGGGTTTACCGCCGGTCGATTCGCCGCGACCCATCTCCAGGACCAGACCGTCGGCCAGCAGCCGGCGCACCACATTGGACATGGTCGCTGACGTCAGCCCGGTCTCGATGGCCAGTTCCACCCGACTGATCGGCGCGCGGGATCGGATCAGGTCGAGCACCATGCCGCGATTGGTGGCCGTGAACAGCGACTTGCGTGCCGGCACGGTCTCTCCTCTTCCGACGACGGAGCCGACACCGGGGTCGACTCGGAGATCAGTCTAGAAGTCGGCCCCGTGACGTCGACGGGCCAGTGCCCAACCGGGACGCCATACTGCCCTGGTGTCCCCTCATCCCGATCTGCTCTCCACCCGCGGCGGCCCGACCATCGGGCTGGTGCTGCGTCGGCCGGCCGGCACCCTCGGGCTGGAGCCCTTCTTCGAATCCCTCATCGCGGGCATGGAGGAGGTCGCCGAGCACCACCGAGGCTCGGTCCTGCTGCAGATCGCACCGGACCTCGAGGCCGAACGCGAGACCTACCGAAGATGGGGGAACGGCGGCCACGTCGCCGGCGTCCTGATCATCGAGTTGGTCGAGGGCGACGATCGTGCGGCGTTCCTCCGGTCGTTGCAGCTACCCGCCGTCGTTCTCGGTGAACCGGCCGCCGGGGAGTCCGCGGTCGCCCTGCGGGTGGACAACTACGGCGCCACCATCGACGCCGTCAACTACCTCGGAACGCTCGGGCACCGGCACATCGGCCGAGTCTCCGGACCGCCGGAACTGCTTCACACCCGCTCCAGGAGCAAGGCTTTCACCGATGCGCTCGAGCTTTCCGGCTATACCGGGGTCGTCGTCGCGGCCGACTACACCGCCGAGGGGGGTGCGCGGGCGACCGCGGAACTGCTGGACCTGGAAACCCGGCCGACGGCCATCTTCTACGACAACGACGTGATGGCGGCTGCGGGACTGGACTGCGCGACCGCCCGCGGCGTCAGGGTGCCCGCCGACCTGTCCATCCTGGCCTGGGACGATTCCACCACCTGCCGGATGACGGCACCGCCGTTGTCGGCGATGAACCGGGACCTCTACCAACTCGGCGAGATCGTGGCGACGCTCCTGCTGGAACTGATCGCCGGCCGCCCGGCGGCGAGCAGGGCAGCCCCGCCGTCCCGGATCATCGCGCGGGGCAGCACCACCGTCGCCCCTGGCTTCGTCCCCACCGAAACAACCGCGAAACCACCAGCGGTCCCACCAACGAAACGAACCGCCCGATCGACCGTCGCCGGACCGGCGAAAGCGACCCGGAGAGCAGGGGCGGCCGTGCGCCGGAGCGAGTGACCACGCCCGACGGACGGCGGTCACCAGTGTTGATAGGTCAGGGATCTGCCGTCGGGACGGAGCCGCTGCAAGGGCGTCAGCTCGCTCCGGAGCACCAGCACTGCCCCGCCCACCGCAGCCGCATCGGCCCCACTGGCCGACAGGACCGCGCGGACCGGACGCACCGGCCGGTTGAACGCACCCCGCTGCAGAGCGGCGTGGATGATCGGCTGGTAGATCGGGCCGGCGGTGCCGAACGTCGGACCGGCCAGCACCACCAGGTCCAGGTCGAACAGGTTCGCGAAATTCAGCGCAGCAATGCCGAGATAGCGCGCCGAGTGCTCGATGATCGCCAGCGCGTCGGCGTCGCCGGCGATCGCCGCGGAGGCCACCTTGTCGAAGTCCACCAGGATGTCCTGCGCCGCCTCCGTCAGCCCGATGCGGTCGGGCAGTCCGGGAACCGCGCGCGCGGCCTGGATGACGGCCAACGGCCCGGCGAAGTTCTCGAGACAGCCGCGGTTGCCGCAACTGCACTCGATACCGCCGGCATCGAGCGAGATGTGGCCGATCTCCACGGGATTGGAGGTTCCGCCGCGGTAGAGTTCGCCCTCGACCACGACTCCGCCGCCGATCCCACCGGCCATGTAGATGCACCCGTGGGTGCTCGCCGGGTCCACCCCGCCGACCCAGTATTCGCCGATCGCCGCGGCCGACGCGTCGTTGTCCAGCAACACCGGCAGGTCCAGCATCTTGCTCAAGGTGGCCACCAGCGGGTAGCCGTACCACTCCGGCGTCGGCTGGGGATTGAGCAGTACTCCGGCGGCCCGGTCCTGTGGCCCGTGGGTGACGAGCCCGACGCCCAGCACGGACCCGCGATCGACTCCGGCCCGCACGAGCAGGCTGTCGACCTCGGCGGCGATCGCCTCGAGAGTTGCTGCGGGTGAGCGATTCCCGGCGCCTCCGATGGAGGACCTGATCACCGGCCGACCGGCCAGGTCGACGACGACGATCGACGAGGTCGACCGGTCGAGCTGGACACCGACCGTATACCGGGACCCCGAGTTGAGTTCGATCAGGGTGCGGCGCTTGCCGCCGGTCGACTCACCCTGACCGACCTCGATGAGCAGACCGTCGACCATCAGTTCCCGCACCACGTGCGTGATCGTGGCGGCGGTGAGACCCGATCCCTGCGCCAATTCGACCCGACTGATGGTGCCGGCGGCGCGCACCAGATCCAGGACGACGCCGCGGGTCCGCGGCCTGCTCGGTGGCGCTGTCATGTGTTCCTGCCCTCTGACCGGTTCGTGGATCACCCCGCCGGCGCTCCACCGAATCTCATCCTTGACTTACTTAGGATACTTGGTTAAGAATCAAATTCGCTAGTCGGAAGCCGACAACCTCGGACAACAAGCCGCCGGTCACGTCGTGGTGATCAGCGCACGAAAGGGCCAAAGATGTTCCTTCTCCGTCTCCCGCTCCGCGCACAGGCACCACCCCGGACGTCGTTCGCCAGACGTCGCAGGCCGACGCTCGTCGTTGCACTCACCGTCGCCGCCCTCTCCCTCGCCGCCTGCAGTGGCGGCAGCTCGACCACTGCGATCGCCGTCACCTCCGATCCGACCGCGGCTGCTCCCTCCGGCGTCGCAGGCTCGGCAGGGTCGGCAGGGTCGGCCGCACCCGCTGCCGTGGTAGCCACCAAAGCCAACACGCTGGTCGCCTATACCGGACAATCCGGTGACTACCAGATCAATTTCAACCCGTATTCTCCGTCATCGATCGGCGGTATCGGCACCATCTACGAATCGTTGTTCTTCGTGACCAACGTGAATTCCAACAAGCCGACGCCGCTGCTGGGCACCGACTACACCTGGAACACGGCCGGTACCGAACTGAAGGTGACACTCCGCAGTGGCGTCACGTGGTCCGACGGCACACCTTTCACCTCTGCTGACGTCCTGTTCACCTTCAACCTGCTGCTCAAGACCGCCTCGTTGAACACGAGTGGTTTCGACGGGAAGGTGTCCGCGCCGGACGCGACCCACATCGTCATCAACTGGAGCCACCCCGCCTTCGTCAGCGGTCCCGCCGTACTTGGTTCGACCTACATCCTTCCCGAGCACATCTGGAAGGGGCTGGACCCGACCACGGAACTGAACAAGACCCCGGTCGGTACCGGCCCTTTCGTGCTGTCCAACTTCAAGCCGCAGGCCTATACGATCACCGCGAATCCGAAGTACTGGGGCGGTGAGCCGAAGGTGAAGGCCATTCGCTTCCTGTCCCTGTCCGGTAATACCGCCGGCGCCGACGCACTCGCGGCCGGAACGGTCGACTGGCAGACCGGCCCGGTCCCCGACATCGCCAAGGTGGCCGAGATCTATCCGGGTTACCAGGCCATCACCATTCCGCAGAACCAGGTGGTTCTCGGAGCCTGCTCGAGTGTGGCCATGGGCTGCAAGGGACCTCAGACCGACCCGGCCGTCCGGCAGGCGATCTACTACGCGATGGACCGGACCCAGGTCAATTCCCTCGCCTTCCAGAACACCTCCAGCGAGATGTCGTCGACCTTTGCGCTCCCCTTCAGCCAGAAGGACCAGATCTCCAAGGCCATCACCGATCCGATGGTGCCGATGACTCCCGATGTGGCCAAGTCCGACAGCATTCTCACCGCCGCCGGTTACGTCAAGGGGGCTGACGGCATCTACGCCAAGGGCGGCGTGAAGCTCTCGCTCACGGTCGCCGTCGTCAGTGGCTGGACCGACTACATCACCGCCCTGGACACGATGACCCAGCAGCTCAAGGCCGCCGGCATCGCGGTCCTCACCTCGCAGAGCTCCTGGAACGACTGGACGGACAAGAAGGCCAAGGGCAGCTTCCAGCTGGCGATCGACTCGCTCGGCCAGGGACGCAACTCCGACCCCTACTGGGTCTACAACAACTACTTCACCACCGCGGGCACCGCCAAGGTCGACGGAAAGACCGCTGCCGGCAACAACTTCGCCCGGTACTCCGATCCGACGGTCGACGCCGCCGTCAAGACCCTTGCCGCAACGGCCCCGACAGATGCGGCGGCCCGGCAGACCCAGTTCGACATCATCCAGAAGGCCATCGTCGCCAACATGCCCTACATCCCGGTGATGACGGGCGGCACCACCAGTGAGTACAACGCCAAGAAGTTCACCGGCTGGCCGACCAAGGAAGATCTCTACGCCTTCCCGGCCATCTGGGCCTCCCCCGACAACGCGCAGATCTACAAGAACCTCGTCCCGACCTCCAACTGACGTCCGGTCGGCCGAGATGAACTACTACGTCCGGAAACTGGCCTTCTACCTGGTGGCGATCTGGGCGGCACTGACGTTGAATTTCATCATTCCACGCCTGCTGCCCGGTAATCCGGTCGACATCCTGCTGGCCAAATTCCAGCAGCACGGTGGGATCGTCGATGCCTCCACCCGCAAGGCCTATCAGCTCCTACTGGGCGGTGACACCGATACCTCACTGATCTCGCAGTACGTTTCCTACCTGCGCAACGTGTTTCGAGGCGATCTCGGGGTATCGGTCAGCTATTTCCCGGCCAGGGTGACCGACGTCATCGCCACGTCTCTGCCGTGGACGATCGTGCTGATCGGGTTGGCCACCGTGCTGTCCACCGTCATCGGGGTGACTCTCGGCGCGTTCGTCGGGTGGAAGCCCGGTACCTGGCTCGATTCCCTGGTGCCGGCCACCACCCTGCTCTCGGCGGTGCCCTATTTCTGGCTGGCTCTCATCCTGGTCTATTTCTTCGGGACGAAGCTGCACTGGTTGCCCGTCCAGGGCGGCTACGACGTCGCCCTGGATCCGGGCTGGAGTTGGCCTTTCGTCACCTCCGCCCTCAAGTACGCGATCCTGCCGGCACTGACCATCGTCATCGCGTCGGTCGGTGGCTGGCTGCTCGGGATGCGAAACATGATGGTGTCGACCCTGTCCGAGGACTACATCCTCACCGCGCAGGCGAAAGGCCTGCACGAAGGCCGCATCCTGCGCACCTACGCGGCACGCAACGCGGTGCTGCCGTCCGTCGCAGGGTTCGCCATCTCGCTCGGTTTCGTGGTCGGCGGGTCGGTGGTGACCGAGCAGGTGTTCTCCTACCCCGGCATCGGGTCGAAGCTGCTGACCGCGGTCACCAACAACGACTACGCCCTGATGCAGGGACTCTTCCTGTTCATCACCCTCTCCGTCCTGGGTGCGAATCTGGTGGTGGACCTGCTCTACGGAATCATCGATCCCCGTACCCGGGCGAGAAGCTGAGGAGGCCGGCATGACGAACCTGACCCCGACCACGGAACCCTCGGTGGCCGATGCCCCCGAACAGCTCGCCGCCGCCGAGAAGTCCTCCCCGAGCGGTGGTCGACCACGCGCCGGTTGGCGATTGATGCTGCCCACCATGACCCCCTGGCTGGCGATCGGTCTCGGGCTGGTCTGCGTCATCGGACTGTTCGGCATCCTCGGCCCGTTCCTGGTCGGCGACCCGACGACGATCCGCAACCTCGGCATGGCCGGACCGGACGGCGACTTCCTGCTGGGGACCACCCAGACCGGACAGGATGTGCTGGCCCAGTTGGCTTTTGCCACCCGTGGATCGTTGGAGATCGGCCTGCTTGTCGGGGTACTTGCGACCGTCCTGTCGGCCTTCTTCGGGATCTTCGGTACGTACATCGGCGGATTCGTCGACGAGGCGTTCTCGCTGTTCTCCAATGTCATCCTGGTGATCCCGGGACTGCCGCTGGTGATCGTGATCTCGGGGTTCGTGCCACCGGAGAACCGCGGGTTGTGGACGATCGCCATCGTATTGGCGCTGACCAGTTGGGCCGGTTCGGCGCGGGTGCTGCGAGCCCAGACGCTCTCCCTGCGTACCAGGGACTACGTGGCGGCCGCGAGGGTCGCCGGTGAGCCCTCCTGGCGGGTGATCTCGGTCGAGATCCTGCCGAACCTGTTGCCGGTGCTGGCCTCCCAATTCGTCTTCGCGGTGATCTCGGCGATCCTGGGCGAGGCCGGGCTCTCCTTCCTCGGCCTCGGCGCGTCCAACTCCTCGACCCTGGGCACCATGCTGTTCTACGCCCAGAACGGGTTTGCCCTGCCGCTGGGCGCCTGGTGGTGGTTCATCCCGCCGGGAGCGGTGATCGCGCTGTTCGGCACCGGCCTCGCGTTGATCAACTTCAGCATCGACGAAATCATCAACCCCAAGCTCAAGAACGCCCGTCGCTACCGCAAGCTGGCCAAGGCAAGTCGGAAGGTCGCCGCATGACGAACTCGTTGTCCGACAACCTCATCCGACCCGAAGAGCTGGCCCAACCGGTTTCGGGTCGACGTGGTCGCCCGGTGCTGACGGTGGAGAACCTCTCGGTGATCTACGAGGTCGCGCACCCGGTGGCCGCGGTGAAGGATGTCAGCCTCACGCTGGCGGCCGGCGAGATTCTCGGACTTGCCGGCGAATCCGGTTGCGGCAAGACCACCCTGGCGTACGCCGTCAATCGGCTGCACCGTCCCCCGGCCCGGATCTCCGCCGGCCGGGTGACCTGGCACGACCGGGACGGCACCGACACCGATCTGCTGCACCTGGCCCCGGAAGCACTGAGAGCCTTTCGGTGGGACAAGTTGTCGATGGTCTTCCAGGGCGCGATGAACGCTCTCAACCCGGTCATCAACATCCGCGCCCAACTCGAGGACGTGCTCACCACGCACCGCCCCGGGATGGGCCGGGCCGAACGTCGCCGTCGGGCCGGCGACGCCCTCGAACTCGTCGGCGTTGACCGTTCCCGGCTCAGGTCCTTCGCCCACGAACTGTCCGGGGGGATGCGCCAGCGGGTGATGATCGCGATGGCGTTGCTGCTGCAACCGCAGGTGATGATCATGGACGAACCCACCACCGCGCTGGACGTGGTGGTGCAGCGGGAGATCCTGCGGGAGATCGTCCGGCTGCGGGACGATCTCAACTTCGCGGTCATCTTCATCACCCACGACCTGCCGATGCTACTGGAGATCAGCGACCGCATCGCCGTCATGCTGGCCGGCGAGATCGTCGAACTGGCGGACGCGCAGCTGATCTATTCCGACCCGCAACACGAATACACCCGAAAGCTCCTGCGGTCCTTTCCCAGCCTGACGGGCGAGCGCGGGGATTTCATCAGATCCGGCGTCGCCGAGAAGAAGTTGGGTACATCGTGACCAGCATCGAGGTGAAGAACCTCAGCAAGACCTTCCTGCTCAGGGACGGCCTGAAACGGACGAAACTCCATGCTGTCGATCGGGTCTCGTTCGATCTGGTGCCCAGGCGGACGGTGGCCCTGGTCGGTGAGTCCGGCTCGGGGAAGTCCACCATCGCCCGCATGCTGGCCCGGCTGGAGAAGCCGACATCCGGCGAGATCAACGTGACCCTCGACGAGGGGACCCGCGTGCACGGCGCGATCTACCGGCGGCACGTACAGATGGTGTTCCAGGACCCGTTCGCCTCGCTGAACCCGTTCCACTCGATCGAGCACCACATCGCGCGGCCGCTGCTGCTGCACAAGCGGACGAAGGGCGCCAAGGCGACCCATGACCGGGTGGTGCAGATGCTGGAGCGGGTCAACCTGAATCCGGCGGAGGACATCGCGGCCCGACGTCCGCACGAACTCTCCGGCGGGCAACGTCAGCGGGTCGCCATCGCCCGGGCCCTCGCCCCCGGCGCGCAGGTGTTGATCGCCGACGAGCCGGTGTCGATGTTGGACGTCTCGATCCGCCTGGAGGTCCTCAACCTGTTGGGTCGCCTGCAGCGGGAGGACAACCTCGCGGTCCTGTACATCACCCACGATCTGGCCACCGCCCGGCATTTCTCCGACGAGATCCTGGTGATGTACCGGGGGCGGATCGTCGAGCGCGGTCCGTCGGACGACGTGATCCTGCGGGCCAGGCATCCCTATACCCAGCTGCTGCGGCAGGCCGCCCCCGACCCCGAGCGACCGGGAAAGCTGGTCTCGGCCTCCGCCGTGGATCGGGCCGCCATCGACAACTCGATCTGCTTCAACCACTACGAGCAGGCCTGGACGTCCGCCGACGGCGCCGTCATCCCGGCGCCGTCCCTGATCTGAGATGCCCACGATCGCGAGGGATCTCGCGCTGGCCGACGAGGTCACCCGCATGCATGGTCTACGACCTGGCCGGATCGAGGAGATCGTCGGCAACGGCTTCACCAATCACGTCTTCCTGGTGCACGGCGATCGACAGCGGTACGTCGTCCGGTTCCCGATCGACCCATTGCGGGACAACAGCTTCGAGACGGAGGCGTGGGCGTTGGCCCGGGCCGCCGAGCAGGGAATACCCAGTCCGATTCCCGTCGGATGGGGTACCACGAGGGGGGTGCCCTACCTGATCCAGACCTTCGTCGATGGCGTTCCCGGCAGCTCGGCGCCGTCGGTGGAGCTGTGGCGGGTGCTCGGCGAGTATTCGAACGCGATCAGCACCATCGCACTGACCTCCGCGCCGGACGGCCTGTTCACCCGTTTCGGTCGCGACCTGATGGGCGCCTGGACATCTCATCTGGACTACAACCGGCGGCAGCTGGTCCCGGCGGACCCCCTGATCGAACTCGGCGTCTACACCTCTGCGCAGCAGCCGCTGCTGCGGGAGTTCGTGGGCGGACTGACCGACCTCGATCTGCACTTCGGGCTCTGCCACGGCGATCTCGCTCCGCGGAATCTGCTGGTGGCCGACGGGGTCGCGCCCGTGCTGATCGACTGGGGCTCCGCGTCGGCCGGGCCGGTGCCCTTCGGTGACCTCCTGCACCTGGTGAAGGCTCACCGGTCGGATGGCTCGCCGTCGACGGACGAGTTGGCGGCCTTCGCCGACGGGGCGGGCATCGCGCTGGGCTCGGTGATGGGCACGGTCGAAGACCTCCTGTTGCTGTCGGCGCTGGATCTCCCACGCTGGGCGCTGGATCGCCGGCCGGATCGGCTGGCCGAGATCGTCGCGGCTTCGAAAGATCTGGTTCAATCACGCTGGTCGGATTGAAACCGTTGATCGGCAGAGGAAGGCACAGCCATGGCGCCCGAGATCTTCACGTACCGGCCCGGTCCCGAGGATTTCGTGTGGACCTTCGGCGGAGCGGCGAGCAAGGCCACCGTCCGGCCCGGGACGATTCTCGAACTCTTCACCGAGGACTGCTTCGCCGGCGCCGTCAAGCAGGAGAGCGACCTCGTGTCGGAGGTCTGCCATTTCCCGTTCCTCAATCCGCAGACCGGCCCGTTCCACGTCGAGGGCGCGGAACCGGGTGACACGCTGGCGATCCATTTCGTCTCCATCCAGCCGGCCCGTGACTGGGCGGCGTCCACCACGGTTCCGCTCTTCGGGGCGCTGACCTCGACGACCACCACCGCGTCCCTCCAACCACCACTGCCGGAACGGGTCTGGATCTGGAAGCTCGATCGGGAGAAGGGCACCTGTCTGTTCACCGCGCAGGATTCCGACCACCAGGTCGAACTGCCGATGGATCCCATGCACGGGACGATCGGCGTCGCGCCGGCCAATCTGGAGGTCCGTTCCGCGCTGGTCCCGGATGCGCACGGCGGGAACCTCGATTCGCCCGAGATGCGAGCCGGGGTCACCGTCTTCCTCGGGGTGTCGGTGCCTGGCGCCCTGTTCAGCCTCGGGGACGGCCACGCCCGGCAGGGTGAGGGCGAGACCTGCGGCGTCGCCGTCGAGGCGGCGATGGACACCGTCATCGTGATCGACCTGATCAAGGGCCGATCCACCCCATGGCCGCGGATCGAGTCCGACACCCATCTGATGTCGCTGGGCTCGGCCCGCCCGCTGGAGGACGCCTTCCGGATCGCCCAGCTCGATCTCGTCCGGTGGGTGTCAAGTGACTGCGGACTGTCCGAACTCGATGCCTACCAACTGCTCTCGCAGGCGGTCGAGTCGCCGCTGGCCAACGTCTGCGACACCAACTACACGTCGGTGGCCAAAATCCGGAAGGACTGGGTGCCGGGGGAATCGGCCACCAGTTCCGTCCACCGACGTCTTTCCGGCCTTGCTGCCGAGTACCGGAGGACTGTCGAGACCGGGTGAGGTGCCGGCTACTTGAGTTTCGGGATCATCTTCTTGTAGAGCGCGACAGCGAACGCGTCGGTGAACGAGTTCTCGGATGTCTGCAGCATGAGATCACCGACGCGGACGACGGTCTGCCCGATTCCGCTGTAGGCTTCGTCGCCGAGCCCGGGAACCTTCTTGCCGCTCCGGTAGAGACCGATGTCGTCGCCCTCGGTGATGTCGATCTCCACCGTGCCGGAGCCCCCGAGGCCGGAGATGTTGAACTTGCAGCCCGAGCTGGGTTTGATACCGCTGCCGGACGTCGGCGTCGCCTGCAGGGTGTACACACCGGCCGCCCTCTGGGAGGCCGCCATCTGCTCCCGTGCGACAGCAACGGCATCCGCCTCGCTCAGCAAGGCGCAGACGTCGATGGATCCGGCCCGATTCGAAGCGCCTCCCGCAGCTGACGGAGCGTCCGTCTGCGACCCGGTGGTATCGGCCTGGCCTGGCCTGGCTACTACGGCCGTCCCTCCCGTCGAGCTACCACCGCAGGCGACCAGCATCGGGACGAGAGTGGCAGTGCACAACGAGACCAGCCGACGGGAAGTCATGACCGGCACTTTAAGCCCGGATTGCGACGTCTGGGCGATGACCGCCAATTCGGACCCGACAAACCCCCGATCAGAGCAGAGCCTTGGCGATCTCACCGCCGGCGCACGTCCAGTTCGCCGCCAATCACCCAATGGCGGCGATCGACTCCACCACGATGTCCCAGAACCTGGCGTGATCCAGGCCCGTCCCGACCTGGTGACGGCAGTCCAGCCCGGCGGGCAGTCGCAGGTCGACCACTGTCCGCCCGTCGGTGAGCTCGCCCTTCGTCTCGACCGCAATGGGTGCTCGCACAAGGTCGAACACCGTCGGGTCGATCAGGTAGACGACCGGGCAGAGATCGTGCACGGGCGCCGCCTCGAAGTGCTGGTGCTCAAGATAACGCGCTTCGAAGAACTCCAGCAATTCGTCGACGAAAGTGCCGAGATCGTTGCCCAGAGCGCGGATCCGAGTGCGCACGTCAGGGGTGGCCAGGGCCTGGTGCGAGACCTCCAGCCCCATCATGGTGATCGGCCACGCGGCCTCGAACACCTCCTTCGCCGCCTCCGGGTCGACCAGGATGTTGAATTCGGCCGACGCCGTCATGTTGCCCTGGCCGATGGCTCCGCCCATGATCGCCACCTCGGCTACCCGTCCGGCGATGGCCGGCTCCAGTCGCAGTGCGAGCGCAAGATTCGTCAGCGGAGCCGTTGCCACCAAGGTGATCTCACCAGGATCCGACGTCATCACCGTCTCGACGATCAGTTGGGTGGCGGCGCGTGGATCCAACTGGATGTCGGCCTCCCGCGGCGCCGGCCCGTCCATGCCGCTGTCGCCGTGGATGTCCGGCGCAGCTTTGTGCTCGCGGCGCAGCGGACTCTCCGCGCCCCTGGCGAACTTGACCGTGCGCATACCCGCGACTGTTCCGATCACCAGTGCGTTGTGGGTCACCAGATCGACAGTCTGATTGCCACAGACCGTCGTGACGGCCAGCAGTTCAATCGCCGGACTGCCGTAGGCCGCCAGGATCGCCAGTGCATCGTCGTGGCCCGGATCGCAGTCCAGGATGATCTTGCGTGGCATCGTCTGGTCCTCGGGGTAGTGGTGGTGGTCAGATCAGGACGGCATCAGGAACGGGCAAGGTCAGGACCGCTTCCGACGAATTGACTATCCTCACGCTAGACGAACGGCTGCGACGGGGATGCTCGCGGCCCGTGGAGAGCCGGTTGCTGACCCGTTGACCGACACCGGAAGGAACACGATGACCTACGTTCCGATTCTCGACCTGTCCCAGGACGACGAGGTCTTGGCGCCCGCGGTGGACCAGGTCTGCACCGAGGTGGGCTTCTTCCAGGTGGTCGAGCACGGCGTGAACTCAGGGGTGGAGGAACGCACCTGGCATGCGCTGCAGCAATTCTTCGACGTCCCTCTGGAGGAGAAGCGCGCGTTGCAGGCCGAGCACGCCGGCGATCCGTACGGCTACATCCCGGTCAGCGCCGAGTCGCTGTCGAAGTCGCTGGGCATGCAGGCACCGGGAGATGTGAAGGAGAGCATCAACATCGGCCCCTTGGAACGCCCGGACCACACCCTGTCGGGACCGGACGAGGCCATCATCTACACGCCGAACCGGTGGCCGGCCTCGATGCCGGAGCTCAAGAGCATCTGCGGCGCCTACTACGAAGAACTCACGACCTTGAGCGAGCGGATCATGACTCTGTTCGCCCGGGCACTACGGCTGTCCCCCGACCACTTCGATTCGATGATCGACCACGCGCCCAGCGCGCTCCGTGGAGTCAACTACCCGGCCACCACCGAACCCCTTGCCATCGGACAACTCCGGGCCGGAGCCCACACCGACTACGGCCTCCTGACGATCCTCAAGCAGGACGCGGTGGGCGGACTGCAGGTCGTCGACAAGGACGAGAACTGGGTTGGGGTGCCGAGTGTCCCGAACGCCTACGTCATCAACATCGGCGATCTGATGGCCCGCTGGACGAACGACCGCTGGCGGTCGACCCTGCACCGCGTGGTCAATCCTGTCGAAGGGGCAGCCGCAGCCGTCCGCCGTCAGAGCATCCCCTTCTTCTACAACGCCAACTGGGACGCCGAAGTCGTCTGTCTGCCCTCCTGTCTGGCACCGGGGGAAACAGCGAAGTACGAATCAGTTGTGGCCGGACCACATCTCATGGCAAAGTTCCGCCGCGCAACCGCCGCCTGAGCCCCGCCGCCTGACCGATCTCCGACCAGCACCCGCACAGCGGATCATCCGAACAGCGGCCGAGGTGGACGGCTTCGCTGTCAGCCGCCGGCCACCGACGGAAGGATCTGGACCTCCGCACCTGCGCGCAGCGGCGTGGTGAGCACGCCCGTCAGGCGGCAGTCCTCACCGTCGACGTAGACGTTGACGTACCGACGGATCTCCGACCGCTCGGACCGGATCCGGCGGTGCAGTCGCGGATGGGTCGCGCCCAGTTGATCCAGCAGTGCACCAAGTGTCGGCCCGGACCGCAGGGTGAGCGTCGACTCTCCCCCACATTCGGCGCGCAGCACGCCCGGGACCAACACTGTGACCGGGACGGTCGAGGCATCGTCGGCCATGCTCACACCTGGAAGGCCCGCACGCACAGCACATCCGGGAGGTGCTCGGCGATCATCGACCAGGAATCGCCCTCGTCGGCGCTGCCGAACACCTCGCCGGACCGGGTCCCGAAGTACACGCCCGTGACGGCTGCGTCGTCGGTGCACATCGCATCCCGCAGCACCACGGGATAGAAGTCGTTCGGCGGCAGCCCGTTCTGCAGGACTTCCCAGGCGGCTCCGGCGTCGGTGGAACGATAGACACGGCAACGAAAGTCGGGAGGGTAGCGACTACCATCTGCCTCGATCGGAAAGGTATACACCACACCGGGTTTCGAGGGGTGGGCCACCATGGTGAAACCGAAGTCGGTGGGCAGCCCGTCCGCGATGCTCTCCCAGCTGTCCCCGCCGTTGTCGGAACGGTAGACGCCGTGGTGGTTCTGCGCGTAGAGCCTCTCGGGGTCGCCGGCGTCGCGGGCGACCTTGTGCACGCACTGGCCGAACTCGGGCCAGGGATCGGGGAAGAAGTAGGCCTTGATGCCCTTGTTGGCGGGGCTCCAACTCTCGCCTGCATCCGTCGAGCGATAGACACCACCCGTGGACATGGCCACCAGCAACCGGTCCGGGTCGCTGGGATGTGGAAGGACGGTGTGGATCGCCTGCCCACCGAACCCGGCACCCCACTCCGGACGGTGCGGGTGGTTCCACAGACCGGGCACCAGGTCGTAGCTCTCCCCACCGTCGGTGGACTTGAACAGGGCCGACGGCTGGGTACCGGCGTAGACGACGCCGGCCGCTGTCGGGCTGGCCGCGAACTGCCAGACTCTTACCAGCGCAACACCGGCCGAGTCCGGGAAAGCCAACGGCGGCTCGTCCGGCTCGCTCCACGTCGCGCCGAGGTCGTCGCTGACCGCCACGCTCGGTCCGAAATGCGAGCTCGTCACGCTGGCCAGCAATCGGGTTGTGCTGGAACGCTTGTCGACGCCGACCGCGTAGACGTTGGTCATCTGGAACTGCGGCGGGCCGATCTCCCAGGTCTTGCGGTCATCCTCGCTCCGCGCCGTGAACAAACCCTTCTCGGTTCCGATGCACAAGATGTGCGACATTCGCTGAACACCTCCACGATTTTCCGGCGGTGGATTGCCCAGTATGGTCCGTCACCGGAAAGTTCGCAGGCCCAGGTGCGGGTGCTCAGCTCTCCGGGACCCCCAGCAGCTTCTTCCAGGCACCCTCGTAGCCCATCGGCAGGAACCCGACCGCCTCGTTGACGTCGAGCATCGGGCGGTTCTCCTCGGCGTTGAAGGTGGTGATCGCGGAGTGCCCGGGGTGGTCCCGCTGGAGCTGCCGGAGGTTGGCGATCTTCATCCAGGTGCCGAGTCGGTGTCCGCGGTGCGCGGGCATGACGAGGGTGTCCTCCTGCGAGACCACGCGGCTGCTCTCCGCCGGCACCGACAGGACCGTCAGACCACAAAGCCTCCCGGTGGGCAGGTGTTCGACAACGGCGAACAGACTGATCCGCCCGTCGCCGGCCTGCAACTCTTCCGTCTGGGTGATCCGCTCGGGCGTCCACACGCTCTCCGGTTCCTCCAGACCGGCCGACGGCTCCTCCGTGCTCATCGCGGTGTACAGCGCCGCCATGTCGGCGAGCCAGCGGGCTGGGACGCGGCCGGACCACTCGTGGAGCCGGTAGTCAGGGCCGGCTGCCGCGGCGGATGCAGCGAGACGCTCTGCCAGCTCGACATTGTCGACGGGAAGGGCCAGCCGGCTGCCCCGTTCGACCTGCTCGAGGCTGTAGCCGCGACCCAGCAGGAAACGCACCTCCGGGTTCTGCCGCGGCACCGATCCGAAGCCGGTCGGCGAAGGGAGCTTCTCACCCGAGCTCCCGGCAGACACCGCGTAGACGATCAGCTTCGTGCGGCCGTCCTCGCGGGCGGCATCCTCGACCCTTTGGGCCAGCGCCGTGCCGATGCCGAGCCGTCGGTATTCCGGCAACACCCGGAGGTCCAGCCAGCAGGTGTCCGGCTCGTCCAGCAATGCGTCGATGCAGCCGCGACCCACGATGCGGCCGTCCAGCCACGCGACGAACATCCAATGCTTCTTGTGGGGATCGAGCCACCGCGGCAGGATCTCCGCCGGCGAGTAGCTGAGCTCGTCGGTGCCGTAGCTGTGCGCCTCGACCAGGTTCCGCACTTCGATGGCCGCGATGAAGTCTGCAGCGTCAGCGGATTCGATGGATGTCGGGATCTGCACCGGCGAGATGGTGAAGGTGCGCGTGGTCGTCACGATTGCTCCGTCGCATCGGATCTCTGGGGCAGGCCTGCCGCCTGGGATGACGATCCTCCTGCGAGCCGGATTGCGCACCTGATTTAGGCAATCGAGGGAACGGCAGAGGCGATCGAGATTGCGGTTTCCAGCCGTGGACCGGTGGTCAACTCGGCCCGATGACTGTCGTCATGACGCAGTTGCCCTTGCCCTTCGGGCGTTGGTAGGTGAACCCGAGCTGCTCGTACATGGTGCGGGTGGCGTTGTAGAGGAACGAGGCCGAAGTCTTCTTGCCCGGCGGGAGATCGTGCGGGTACGCCTCGACGAGACCGCCGCCGGCCGCTGCGATCAGGGCCAGCGCGCCCCGCACGACGACCGCGGCCATCCCCTGGCGCCGGTACTTCCGGTCCACGAACAGGCAGGTGATCCGAAAGTCGGGCACGTCGACGACACCCTTCTCCCACTCCTTGCGATGATGGATGTTCGGCAGCTCCGCCACCGGCCCGTACTGCGCCCAGGCGATGGCGAGGTCGCCGTCGAACACCAGGGCCGCATGGGTTCCGTCCCGCAGGACCAGCTGATGCTTGAACTCGCGATTGCCGAGTTCCTTCCGCTCGGGCGGATCCGGAAACGCGTGGAAGTAGACGCACCAACATCCGCCCCACACGCCGTTGTGACGCTCGGCCAGGCCCGCGTACGCGTCCCAAGTCGGAGGACCCAGCGTCTCGATCCGATAGCCGTCGATGCTCAACCCGGATGTACTCATGGCATAGAACGTAAGTCGATTTCCGGCTCACGGCAATCGGTGTGGTTCTTTCAGCCCGGACGGCCACCGTCACCGTGATCCAGACGGTCGGCGTGGGTCACCGGGCGGCGGCCAGACGGCGGGCGGCCTCGACGACGAACGCCCGCCGACGATCACGTTCCACCGGTTCGTCGCCGGCGACGCCGGTGATCATCTCGGCGAGTTGGGGCACGGCCTGCCACCAGGCGGCCAGGGCGATCAGCGCGAACACCAGATGTGCCGGATCGAGTCCGGCATCGAGAACGCACTCACGCTGGGCTTTCTCGAACCGCTCGACCTTCTCCCGGTAGTGCGCCGAGCGCCGGACGACATCGGCTGCGGGACCGCGACTCAGCCCCTCCCACTGCAGCAGGCGCCCCAATTCCGGGTGAGCCGCGTGGTAGTCGTAGGTCGCACCCGCGAAGTCGCCGATGTCGCCCAGCCCCGCCCCGGTCAGTCCGACCGCGGTGGCCAGTCGGTCGAGTTCGTCGGTGAGTACCACTTCCCACAGCGCGTTCTTGTCGCCGTAGTAGCTGTAGAGCCGCTCCTTGTTGATGCCCGCCCGACCGGCGATCCGCGTCATGGTGGTGCCATCGAGCCCGCGCTCGGCGAACTCCGCGGTCGCGGCCTCCTTGAGCCGGCGCCGCGTTCCTTCGGTGTCCCAGGCCATCTGCTCACGGTAGAGGATTCCAACGCCAGCGTTGCAGATTCTCACCGCGAGTCGTAACGTGGTAACTCCAACGGCTTCGTTGGAGATTGCCTCAGGAGGTAGCGATGAACGATTCATCGAAGGTCGCCGTGGTGACCGGCGCGAACAGCGGCATCGGGAAGGAGATCGCCCGACAGCTTCTCGGCTCGGGTTTCACCGTGTATGTCGGTTCCCGGGATGCGCTTCGCGGTCAGGCCGCGGTCGAAGAACTGGGTGCAGGCGCTCGCCTGCTGGTGCTCGATGTCACCGACGAGCAGTCGATCGCTGCCGCCGTCACCCGCATCGACCAGTTGGACGTCCTGATCAACAACGCCGGCATCAGCGACGACGGGCGACCGGCGCCCCAATCAGACGTCGACACGTTTCGACGGGTCTACGAGACCAACGTGTTCGGAGTCCTCGCCGTCACCAACGCTTTCCTGCCCGTCCTACGTCATTCGCCGCACCCGCGCATCGTCAACGTGTCCAGCGGCACCGGGTCCCTCACCTGGAGCACGTCGCCCAACCCGCAGTTCGACCACCGCGGGCCCGGCGTCGCCGCGGCCTACCGGTCGTCGAAGACTGCGGTGAATGCACTCACCGTCTACTACGCGCAGGCACTGGCCGAGGAGAAAGCGTTCAAGGTCAACGCTTTTGCCCCCGGACTGCGGTCGACCAATCTCAACAGCCGCGCCGCCGGGAGCGGTGGAGACCCGGCCGAGGCGGCCGCCGAAGCCGTTCGGCTGGCCCTGCTGCCGGACGACGGCCCCACCGGCGGGTTCTTCTCCTGGGACGGCACCATCGCGCCCTGGTGAAGACCGGTCCCCGCCCGGTGGGATGCCCCCGTCGCCCCGACGTCGGACTCAGTGCGCGGTGGCACCCAGGGTCCGAGCGTGGCTCGTCAGCAGAGTCGCAGTGTCACTGGGATAGAGGACCCGAAATCCGTCGTAGTCGCCATAGGGGACACCGGCATCCGTCAACGCGGTCAGGATCCAGAATTGGGTGGCTGCTCCGCCCGAGGTCTCCACCGCGGTCAACCAGGCGTCGTAACCCCGATCGCGGGTGGCTCCGTCTGCGATGCCGGTCGCCGCCTCGATCTTCAGCCCGAACTCCTCGATGACGACCGGCTTGTGCAGGGTGGTACGACCGAGGGCGATGTGGTCGCTGATCCATTTGCTCCCCCACGCGATCGCGTCGACACCGTTCGAGGCATTGCGACCCCAACCCTGTGGGTAGAGGTGCACGGTCGCGTAGTCCACCGCCTTCAGCGAACTCAGGGCCGGCCAGCGGTTCCCCTCGTAGGTGCTGTAGGGGTAGTCGGCACTCCCGACCTGCAGACCCATGCCCTCGTCTCCCACTGCCACCAACTGCCGCGGCGCGAGATGCTTGATGGCGCGGCTCATCTCGTCCGCCCACTTCAGAATGCTCCGGCCGGTGGAATCGGAGCGGTTCCGGGGTTCGTTCGCGAGCTCCCACGTCATGATGGTCGGATCGTCCCGGTAGCGGAGACCGGTGTAGCGGTTCCGTCGATTGATCACGTGACGTGCATAGGCCAGATAGCAGCGCCGGATCTGGGTGTCGGTGTAGAAGCGGTCGTGGTTGACCGCCGCGCCGTAGCTGTCGTCAGGGAGGTCGAGGAACCACTTCACGTACTGCTGCATGCCACCGTAGTCGGGCCAGTTGTTCACCAGTGGCAGAACCAGGCGAATCCCCAGCTGACCGGCTTTGTACACCGCGTAATCCAGGGAATCGAAGTTCGCTTCGTCGTATTCGTAGGGCCCGGTCTGCAGCGCGCCGGTGGTGTTGCCGTCGAAGAACGCCCACGCCCTCACCACCTGCATGGACATGGCCTTCGCGTCGTTCAGCATGCTGTCGATCATGTAGTGCGACTGGGCATGCAGGTAGTAGCAGTTGGTCCCGCCCCAGTGCCACGGCTTGCCGGCGAGCTGGAACTGGCCGTTGCGGACACCGACGAAGCCCAGCTTCGGCCACGCACCGGCCGGCGCCGGGTTCCGTACCGAGGGGACGACCGGCGCTGCGGGCACGGCTGCCGACGCCACCCCGCCGTCGAGTACGGTCCCGGCCAGTCCGGCCAGGGTCAGAACTCCCGCCCCGGCCAACAACTTTCGCCTTGACGGACCCGCCAGGGCCCCCGGATCACCTCGTACCTCGGGCTCCTCGACATGATCGCCGTCTCGAGCCGGCCGGGAAATTCTGGTCATGGTTTGCCTCCACGTCGATGTGGGCCTGGCGCACCGCCGGGGAGTCCGGCGTTGCGGAGCGAAGCCGCGACCGGTACAGGCCGGATCGCGGCGGGAGCGGTTGCTGGGTTCTTTCTTAATTCATTTGTTGAGCTAAGTCAACGTCTGAACGTCTCAGTCGAGCAGTCGGGCGCGAAGGTGCGCCAACTTCCGTTCGGCATGGAGCTGCGGTGTCGCGTGCACCCCGAAGTCGAAGACCGCCAACTCCTTGGGCGAAGTGATCTCGTTGTACGCGGCGAACACCGTGGACGGCGGGCAGATGGTGTCCATCAGCCCGACCGACAGCAGGCAGTCCGCGGTGATGCGGCGGGCCAGCAGGGCACAGTCGACGTAGCGGAGTGTGTCGAGCGCGGCCGGCACCAGATCCACGTGCTGGGCAAGGAAGTCGGCCACCTCGTTGTAGGGCGCGGTCCCGGCCACCGTGACCCCGCGCTGGATGTCGCAGAGAAAGGGGACATCTGCGTGACAGACACGCACCATCGACCCGGCCAGAGCGGCGGCGGCCAGCGCCAGGCCGCCGCCCTGGCTGCCACCGTTCACCGCAATCCGGTCGGGATCAACGCCCGGCAACTCGGCGGCGACTTCGACGGCCCGCACCGCATCGACAAAAAGCCTGGTGTAGTAGTAATTCTCGGGATCGGTGATACCCCTCGTCATGAATCCCGGGAACTCCGGGCCGTCGACGCCGCGAGTCCGATCGCCGGTCGCCCCGACCGTCCACCGGCCACCCTGACCTCTCGTATCCATCACCAGGTGGGCGAACCCGGCACCCGGCAGCACCATGTGCTCGGTCGGAACCCCCCGCCCTCCCCCGTAGCCGATGAAGGTCACCACCGCCGGGAGCCGGCGTTCCCCGCTGCCCGCGGGACGGAGATACCAGGCCCGTATCGGATCACCGCCCGCGCCGCTGAATTCGACGTCCCAGACCGGTGTCGGACCATAGATCTCCGGTCGGTACCTCGTCATCCGAACTGGACGGGCCAGCTCGCGGGCCGTGGTCAGCCGACCGGACCACCAGGCGTCGAGACCGTGCGGTTCGACGGTGCTGGTGCGGTAGGAACGAAGCTGGGCATCGGGCAGGTCGAACAGCGGCATCCGTCTTTCCTCTTCCTGTCATGGTGCTGCATGTGATTTCCGGGAGGCGCCGGGCCTCAACCGGCTCTATCCTTCAGGCTGATCAGCCTGGGTGCGAACTCACTGTGCAGGACCAGCGACGCGGCGCCGATCGACCCGACGTCTTCGGCGATCTCCGACAGCCGGACCTCGACCGCATGACTGTCCCTGGCCAACGCTGTGGCCGCGACTTCGCGCCTGACCGCGTTCAGGTACAGCTGCCCGACCCGTGCGAATGCCGGTCCGGCCAGTACGACCAGGTCCAGGTCGAACAGGTTCGTCAGCGTCACGACGGCGTAACCCAGATAGTCGGCAGCACGCGAGATCAGTTCGATGGCAAGCGGATCACCACGGTTGACGGCCTGACCGATGCGGGCGTAGTCCTGTCGGACGCTGGTCCCCGTCAGCCGCAGTTCGGCACCCTCGCCACCGGCCACCCTGGCCCGGGCTGCGGCGACCACCGCGGGAGGAGCGGAGAAGAGCTCCACGCAGCCCCGATTGCCGCAGAAACACAGTTCGCCCCGTGGGTCCAACGAGATGTGGCCGATCTCGCCCGAGTTCGAGGAGCTACCGCGGCAGACCTGCCCCCCGACGAAGATCCCGGCCCCGATACCGGTCCCCATGTAGATGCACGCAAAGTTGTTGCTCGACGATGCTCCACCCGCCCAGCGCTCTCCCATCGCCGCCACCGTCGCGTCATTGTCGACCGTCACCGACCACGGCAGCAGCCGCTCGAGTTCATCACGCAGCGGGACGTGCTGCCACCGCCCCATGTTCGGTGGGTTGAGCACCATCCCCGTGGCCTGGTCGATCGGACCCGGAGTGGCCACGCCGACGCCGACGACCCGCGCAGGATCGATTCCCGCGTCCTGGACCAGACGACGGACATCGCGGGCGACATGGGCGATCACCGTGGCCGGGCGGCTGGTCTGCCCGGCCGCTGTCCGCAGCCGACCCAACGGCGCTCCCAGCAGATCGGTCAACACCGACGTCGTCGTATCCACGTCGATCTGCACACCCACCGCATAGCCACCGGTGGGATTGATCCTCAGCAGGGTTCTGGGTTTGCCGCCGGTCGACACACTCTGACCCCTCTCGATCACGTACTGCTCGGCGATCAGGCGACGGACGATGTTGGACACGGTCGCCCCGGTCAGTCCGGTCATCGTCGCCAGTTCGACGCGGCTCAGGTCGTGCGCGGAGCGGATCGCGTCGAGCACGACACTTCGGTTGTAGCTGCTGACCAGAGGAAGGTTCGCGCCGCCCGCCATCGCATCTCCGATTCTCGTGACTGTCGATGCTGATGATGCCCTGTCGTCGGCCCGACGTGGAACGCCGGCCACCGAGAAGTCTGATTCGGCAGCCCTCGTCACCCGCACGGGTCCCTGAACGGCTTCGTCCGGCCGTCGACATTGACTTAGTTCACCAAATCGGTTAAGAAAGAAAGGTCTAGCTTCTGTGCTTGCTTCTTTGACGTCGGGGTCGGGTTCGGTCCTTCCGTCGTGCTGGCCGGCGCACCCGATCAAGGAGGATCAATGGCGACCATCGGATGGTCACGGCGTCGCGGTCGTGCGACGGTGTTTGCAGTCGTAGTCTCTGCCGCACTGGTGATGAGCAGTTGCACCAGCAGTCCCAAATCTCAGAGCTCGTCCGCCGCCGGCGGCGCGGGTACACCGGCGTCGGGCGCTCCCGCAGCAGCCGGAAGCTCGACGATCCTGAACGTGAACGACGGCCGCAGCGGCTCGTACACCGCCAACTTCAATCCTCTGCAGGCGACCAGCGTCAACTCGGGTGCTCCCGGGCCGATCTACGAGACCCTGTACTTCTTCAACCAGCTACGGGCGGATCCACCCAAACCGGTCCTGGCCACGGCCTATGCGTGGTCGGACGGCGGGAAGACGTTGACCTTCACCATCCGCGACGGCGTCAAGTGGACGGATGGCCAGCCGTTCACCGCCGCCGACGTGGCCTACTCCTTCCAGGTCCTCAAGGACCACAAGGCGTTGAACGGCAACGGGATTCCGTTCGGCAGCATCACCGCCACCGACGCGAGCCACGTCAAGCTCACCTTCACCGCTCCGTCGTACTCGAACCTCTGGTACATCGCCGGACAGACGTACATGGTTCCCCAGCACATCTTCTCGAAGATGTCCGACGTGGTGACCGATCTCAACTCGAAGCCGGTGGGCACCGGCCCGTTCATGCTGCAGTCATTCGCTCCTCAGGTCTACGTGCTGAACAAGAACCCCGGCTACTGGCAGGCCGGCAAGCCCCAGATCTCCGGACTGCGGTTCAAGGCGTTCTCGGGCAACGACTCGTCGTTGACCAGCCTGATCGGTGGCCAGATCGACTGGGAGGGCGGTTTCATCGCCGACATCGACAAGGTCTACGCGACCAAGGGACCGAACAACAAGTACATCAACACGCCCCTGTTCACCACCGTGCTGCTCCCGAACCTGACCAAGTTCCCCGGCAACGACCCGGTGGTCAGGCAGGCACTCAACCTGGCGCTCAACCGGGACGGCATCAACAAGAAGGCGTTCTCCGGCCTGGACACCGAGGCCAACACGGCTCTGCTGCTGTCCCCCCGCGACAGCAAGTACCTCGACCCGTCGGTCGCCGCGAGCGCCAAGATCGCCACCGACACCGCGAAGGCACAGAGCACGCTCGAATCCGCCGGATGGGTCAAGGGATCGGACGGCATCTACGCCAAGGCCGGGAAGAAGCTGTCCTTCCCCGTGGAGATTCCCTCCGGATACTCGGATTGGGTTGCGGCCCTGCAGGTCATGCAGCAGCAATTGAAGGCCGTCGGTATCGACCTGCGCCCGACCGGCGTCTCCAACACGGCCTGGAACGCCGATCTGACCAGCGGCAACTTCACCTTCGCGCTGCAGAACCTCTTCGGTGGACCGACCCCCTACTACCTCTACAACACGTGGCTCAACACCGCGAGTCAGGCGCCGAACGGCAACAATTCGGCGCGCTACTCCAACCCCGAGGTCGACAAGGCACTGGCGACCATTGCCGGCACCAATGATGCGGCAGTGCAGCAGAAGGCGTACGGCGTGATCCAGACCCAGGTGGTGAAGGACCTGCCGTACATTCCGATCGGGCAGTCCAGTTCGCTCACCGAGTTCCGCGACGGAAGCACCGGCGGGTGGCCGACTGCGCAGAATCTCTTCGCCATTCCGGCACCGTGGGCCCATCCGGACCTCGGCATCGTGGCCGCCAACCTGACGGCAAAATAGCCGCCGATGCGATACGTCCTGCGAAAGGTCGCGTTCTACGCGGTGGCGGCCTGGGCCGCGATCACGTTGAACTTCGCCCTCCCGCGGTTGATGCCGGGTAGCCCGGTCGATGCCCTGCTGGCCCGCCTGCAGAAAACAGGCGGTGCCACCGGGCCGGCTCAGCGCGAGGCCATCGAGGCCATGTTGGGTGTCAGTGGGAACCAGAACATCGTGAGCCAGTACTTCTCGTACTGGGCACATCTGGTCCGTGGCGACTTCGGCACCTCGGTCACCTTCTACCCGTCGTCAGTCGGCTCGGTGATCAAGGATTCCCTGCCCTGGACGGTGGTCCTGATCGGTGTCGCCACCGTCATCTCCTCTGTCCTGGGGGTGGTGCTCGGGACGTTCGTCGGGTGGAAGCGGGGTAGCTGGCTCGATTCCCTCGTGCCCTCGACCACATTCCTCGCCTCCGTGCCGTACTTCTGGCTCGCGCTGGTCCTGATCTACTTCTTCGCTCTGAAGCTGGGCTGGTTCCCGCTGGCCGGCGGCTACGACGTCGACAACACCGAGATCGGCTTCTATTCGGATTTCATCAGCAGCGCTCTCTACCACGCTGTTCTACCGGCCATCACCATCGTCATCTCCTCGGTCGGGGGATGGCTGCTCGGCATGCGAAACATGATGGTGACGACGCTGTCCGAGGACTATGTCGTCACCGCGGAGGCCAAGGGTCTGCGCAGCGGCCGGATCCTGGTCAGCTACGCCGCCCGTAACGCGGTGCTGCCGTCGGTGGCCGGGTTCGCCATCTCGCTGGGATTCGTGGTGAGTGGCTCGATCGTCGCCGAGACGGTCTTCTCCTATCCAGGAATCGGATTCGCACTGCTGCAGGCCGTCCAGAACAACGACTACGCGCTGATGCAGGGAATCTTCCTGATCATCACGCTGGCCGTGCTCGGGGCGAACCTGATCGTCGATCTGCTGTACGGATTCATCGACCCGAGGACGCGCAATGTCGGCTGAGACGAAGTCCGCAAAGGTGTGGCGCCCGGGCGTCAAGCTCACCATCGGTTGCATCATCGTGGGGTTCTTCCTGCTGATCGCCGTGCTCGGGCCGATCTTCACCGGGGACCCGCAGAACCAGACGGACGATCTGCTGGCCTCCCCCGGTGCCGCCCACTGGCTCGGTACCACGCAGACCGGCCAGGACGTCTTCACGCAGATGATGGTGGCGACGAGATCATCGCTGCTCGTCGGACTGATCGTCGGAGTGACCGCAACCATCCTCTCGGTGCTGGTGGGGGTGGTCGGCGGTTTCCTCGGGGGGAGGTGGGACGAGGCCCTGTCCCTCTTCTCCAACGTGGTGCTGGTCATTCCCGGGCTGCCGTTGCTGATCATGATCACCGCCTACCTCAAGAACAGCGGCGAAGTGGTGATCGCCCTGATCATCGCCATCACCAGTTGGGCCGCATCCTCGAGAGTGCTGCGGGCGCAGACTTTGTCACTGCGCAGCCGGGACTACGTCAACGCCTCCCGCACCATCGGGGAGCGCACTCCCCGCACCATCAGCGTGGAGATCCTGCCCAATCTGCTCCCCATCATCGCTTCGCAGTTCGTCTTCGCCGTCATTCTCGGCATCCTCTCCGAGGCCGGCCTGTCCTACCTCGGCCTGGGCAACATCAACTCCATCACCTGGGGCACCATGCTCTATTTCGCGCAGAACGGCCAAGCCCTGACGGTAGGGGCCTGGTGGTGGTTCGTACCACCCGGACTGGCGATCGCGCTCTTCGGCTGCGGCCTCTCCCTGATCAATTTCTCGATCGACGAGGTGATCAATCCACAGCTGAAGGTCGCCGGTCGGATGAAACGAAGGAAATCCGTCAGATGAACGCTCCCGCGAATCAATCAGCCCCTCCGATGTCCGGTGTCCGGGCCCCGGCGGAGGATCACGAACCGGTGCTGACCATCTCCGGGCTGTCGGTGGACTACCAGGGGGAATTCGGCGATACCCATGCCGTCGTCGACGTGGATCTGAGCCTACGTCGAGGTGAGATCCTCGGCCTGGCCGGCGAGAGCGGCTGCGGCAAGTCGACCCTGGCCTACGCGATCAACCGGCTGACCCGTCCGCCGGCCCTGATCACCGCCGGTTCGGTGCTGCTGCGTGAGAAGGACGGCACCACCACCGATGTCCTTGCCCTGTCCGGGGAGGGCCTGCGCACCTTCCGGTGGCAGAAGATGGCCATGGTCTTCCAGGGCGCGATGAATGCTCTGAATCCGGTGCTGTGCATCAAAGCGCAACTCGAAGACGTCCTCACCGCCCACCAACCGGACATGTCGAGGCGTGACCGGGCCGCCCGGTGCATCGAATTGATGCGAACGGTGAACGTCGATCCGTCCCGCCTCTCGAGTTACCCCCACGAACTGTCCGGTGGGATGAGGCAGCGGGTGATGATCGCCATGGCGCTGGCCCTGCGGCCTGACGTGCTGATCATGGACGAGCCCACCACGGCCCTGGACGTGGTGGTCCAGCGGGAGATCCTGGCCGAGGTGCTGCGACTCCGGGATCAATACGGGTTTGCGGTCATCTTCATCACCCACGATCTCGCCCTGCTGCTGGAGATCAGCGACCGCATCGCGGTGATGCTGCGTGGACAGATCGTCGAACTGGCTGCGGCGCAGGATCTCTACCTCCGACCACAGCACGCCTACACCCGCAAGCTGCTGGGTTCGTTCCCCAGCCTGACCGGACCGCGCCGCGACTACTCCCGGGCCGGTGGTACCGGATTCGCGCAGCGGAACACCGCCGACAGTTCACTCGTGGTGCGCAATCTGACCAAGGAGTTCCGGGTCCGCAGTGGCAAGATCGTTGCCGTGGACGATGTGTCGTTCGAACTGACCTCTGGCCGGACGGTGGCCCTCGTGGGCGAGAGCGGCTCGGGAAAGTCCACCCTGGCACGGATGCTGTCTCAGCTGGAACGTCCCAGCAGCGGCGAGATCACGCTCAACGGCGCGCCGATCGGCCGGCGGGGGAAGGCACTGCAGCACTACCGCAACCAGGTGCAGATGGTCTTCCAGGATCCATTCGCCTCGCTGAACCCCTTTCACACGGTCGAACACCACCTGCTGAGACCGATCCGCATTCACGGAATCGCCGAGGGATCCGACGCGGAGCGGGCAGAGGTCCGACGTCTGCTGACGAGGGTCAATCTCACCCCCGTCGAGGAGATGATGCGCAAGCGCCCGCACGAGCTGTCCGGCGGGCAACGGCAACGGGTCGCCATCGCCCGGGCGCTGGCCTCGCGGCCCAGCGTCCTGCTCGCCGACGAGCCCGTGTCCATGTTGGACGTGTCGATCCGTCTCGAGGTGCTGAGCCTCCTGGACACCCTCAAGCGGGAGGACAACCTCGCGGTTCTCTACATCACCCACGACCTGGCCACCGCCCGGCATTTCTCCTCCGAGATCCTGGTTCTCTACCGGGGCCGGATCGTCGAACGCGGGCCCAGCGACGACGTGATCCTCAACCCGCAGCACGAATACACCAAAACGCTCCTCGCAGCAGCACCCGATCCCACCCATCGGATCAGCCCAGCCCTCTGATCATGTTTCACCGGGTGGAGGGTTCGTCCGCGAAACTTGCGCTCCCCGCCGACCGACCGTGGCAGCATCGGCCGCATGGATCACCTCTCGGTCGTGCTGGAGGAGCAGCGGCGGCCCCTGACAGGGTTGTGCTACCGCATGCTGGGTTCGGCGGCCGACACCGACGACGCGGTGCAGGAGACCATGATCCGGGTCATCGCGCATGCCGGTCGCTACGACGCTGCGCGCGGAGCGGTGGGTCCGTGGATCTTCCGCATCGCAGCGAACGTGTGCCTCGACATGCTGCGGAGCCGGGGCCGTCGAGCACTGGCGATGGATCTGGGGCCGGCCGCCGAGGCCGGTTCACCCTTGGGTGTTGCCCTTCCGCCGGAGCGGTGGATCGAACCCATGCCGGACAGCCGGGTCATCGCGGCGTCGGATCCGGCAGCGGTCGTCGTCGAACGGGAAACGGTTCGGCTGGCCTTCATCGCTGCGCTGCAATATTTGCCACCCAGGCAGCGTGCCGTTCTCATCCTGCGCGATGTGCTGCAGTATTCGGCAGGTGAAACCGCCGAAATTCTCGACACGTCGACCGCTGGGGTGAACAGTGCTCTGCAGCGGGCCAAGGCGACGATGGCGCGGCACCGCCCGGAGATGACGGATCCTCTCGACGAGACAGACGAAACCCAGCGCGCCCTGCTCGAGCGGTATGTGAATGCCTTCCAGCGGCACGACATCGACGAGCTGACGGCGGTGCTTCGCGCCGACGCGCGTAGCTCCATGCCGCCGTTCCTGTGGTGGGTCCACTGCGCTCGCGTCCTGGCCGAGCTGATGACGAACGGTGCCTGCGACGGCGCCCGCCTCGTGCCCACTGCGATCAACGGTTCACCAGGCTTCGGCCAGTATCGACCGGATGCGGACGATGTTCTCCGCCCGTTCGGCATCGTGCTGGTGGAGATCTACCAGGGTGCCGTCACCCACGTGGTGACGTTCCTGGGCACCGCCGACCGATTCACCGAATTCGGCCTACCGCCCACCCTGACGGCACCCGGCGGGAGGCCCACCGATGAATTGTCGGCGCGGCGGACGTAGAACAGGTGAAAGGACTTCGATACCTTCGCAACCGATCGGTCCACCTACGGCGATCGGACCCCGCGCTGGGCATCGTTTTCCGACGAGACAGCATGCAGCAGAGAGGATTTCAGGATGACAACGATCGACATCACCGATATCACCTACGGGGTCGAGCACTTCGGGGATGCGGCGGCGCCGCTGATTCTGCTCGTCGGCGGAACCACCATGCTCTCGTGGCCGGACGCGCTCTGCGCAGCACTGGCCCGCGGTGGGCGCCATGTCGTCCGGTACGACCTGCGTGACTCCGGGAAATCGAGCACCGTCGACCCCCAGGCCCCGGCCTACACGCTGCGCGATCTGGCAGCCGACGCCGCGACGCTCGCCCACGAATTCGACGACCGGCCGGCGCACCTGGCGGGAATCGGTGTCGGCGGGATGGTCGCCCAGGTCGCGGCGCTCGACCACCCCTCCGCGTTCGGAGCGCTCACCCTCATCGGGACCAGACCCGTCGCTCCGGGCCCGGTCGACGCTGATCTGCCCGAGCACGACGCGGCAACCATGCAACGGATGTTCTCGCGCCCGATGCCGGACTGGTCCGACCGTGCTGCCGTCCAGGAGTTCATCGCCACCAGCGCCGGGATCCTGGGAGACGACCCCGCCGCCGCGCACGTCACCGCCGGACGCATCTGGGACCGCACGCCGAGTACGGAGCCCGCAGTGCAGATGGCCAACCAGATGAGAACGGTGTTCTCGAAATTGGACTGCACGCCGCGCTGGCGCGAGCGGCTACCCCACCTGACGATCCCGACACTGGTGGTGCACGGCCGACGCGATCCGTTCTTCCCGCTCGGCAACGGCGAAGCGATCGCGAGAGAGATCCCCGACGCCCGGCTCCTTGTCCTCGACGCCTCGACCGCGATCCCCGACGCAGCCGCCGATCAGGTCGCGGCGGCGACGCTTGCGCTGTAGTCGCACGCGTGGGTCACCTGTCGGGTTGTCGTGCGGTCGATACCGGCGACAAATGCTTTCTGCCTCGCCGGCGGATGCAGGGATGCGATCAGAGCGATCCAATCTCCGCAACGACCGCTCGGTCCAGCGGGCACACCCACGTTGCGACACCGTTGCTCTCAGTCGGCGTGAGCGGGTGGGTGGAAGGGTGCCCCGGGCACACCGGCCAATTCGTCCGGGACGCGGCCCACAGTTCGTCGATCACCCACTGCTGCACATTCTCGGCGGCGGCGACGATCCGGACGGACTCCGCATCGCCGAGGTACACGCTCACCCCCATTCCACTGCCGTCCCGGCCCCACAGCATCGCGCAGGGGTATTCAGAGCTGATCTGCCAGTTGCCGTCCCGAATCGTCGGCCGAGGAGCGCCCGTGCCCGCGATGTCCCGCAGCACCGGTTCCATGGCTCGCGCCAGCGCCTCATCCATGTCGCCCATCATGCACGGACGTTCAGCCACCCCAGAAAAAACGATGCTGCGAAAGCGGCTTTTCAGACATATCACCCACCGGTCGGGTGATCAACGGCGAAGGGGCTATCGCCTCGCGAGCCACTCGTCGAAGGTCGGTCCGACAAGTTTGGCGTCCGGGCCGGGCAGCAGGCCGCCATCGTGCGTCGGCCGGTCGACCGCCACGGGCACGATCTCGAGCGTTTCCCCGAGCCTGACGGTCAGTCGGTGGACCATGTCCGGCAGGGCCTCTCGTTGCGGACCGGCGATCTCGCCGTCGATTCCCGGCGACCCGACCCTGGCCACCAGTTCGTCCACCACCGACGACAAGGCGACCGACTGCACCGGCATGTCCTGCACCGAGCAACGGTCGCCGTCCCGCCCCCAGCCCAACGACTGCTCCGCGAACTCGTGGAACTGCGCCGCGCGGAGCACGACCGTGCCCGGAAACGCCTGCCGGGCAGCCACTTCCTGCGCGTGCTTGGCAACGAAGTAGCCACCGGGCAACAGGTCGACACCGATGATCGACAGGACGATCAGGTGTTGAACCCCGGAGCGGCCCGCCGCCTCGCCGAGATTCCGGGCCACGGTCGTGAAGAAGTGCGTGGCCGGCCCCTCCTCCTGGTCCGGCGAGTTGGTGACGTCGATGATCGTGGTCACGCCTCGCAGTCGGGACTCCAGGCCTTCGCCCGACAGCAGATCGATGCCGGAGGACCGGGACAGCGGGATCACCGCGTGACCGTGTTCTTGGAGTGCGCGGGTCAGCGCCTTCCCGACCAGACCGGTGGCACCGGCAACGGCGATGGACATCTGCGTCTCCCTCAACTCGGATAACTCTTGTCCGGAATACTACTCGGATATGGAGTGTCCGAGTCAAGTACGATCGAAGGGTGAAGCTGTCCGGCGGTGTCGAGTGGGCGCTGCACTGCTGCGTCGTGCTGAGCGGAGTCACGGTGCCGGTGCCCGCAGCCAAACTGGCCGAGTTCCACGATGTTTCACCGACCTACCTGGCCAAGCAGCTGCAGAGCATGTCCCGCGCGGGGCTGGTGCGCTCGGTGCAGGGCCAGGCGGGCGGGTATGTCCTCACCCGCTCCGCCGACAGCATCACCGTGCTCGACGTCGTGGACGCCGTGGACGGCGGCGAGCCGGCGTTCCACTGCACCGAGATCCGTCAGCGCGGACCGCTGGCGACGCCGGTGGAGAAGTGCGTCAAGCCCTGTGCGATCGCCCGGGCGATGGCAGCGGCCGATCGGGCCTGGCGGGAAGCCCTGCGCGCCAGCACCATCGCTGACCTCGCGCGTGACGTGAACGAGGACGCCGGCCGCGACGTGATGATCGGGGTACGCGGCTGGCTGGGCGTTCCCGCCGGACACCCGTTGCCGCTGCACGCAACTCGGTAAGCCGCATCCCCACGTCGACGAATTGCAGCGTGCCTTATGTTCGAGGTCATGGACCTCCAAGTGGTGCTGCCCGATGAAGACCCGGCGATGCCGGTCGCGCAGATCGTCGAGCTGGCGGTCACCGCCGAGCGGCTGGGTTTCCAGGGAGTCTGGCTACCCGATCATCTGCTGCCTCCGAGTGCCTACGGCGATGTCTACGGCGGGGTCTACGAACCCGTCGTGACGCTCACCTACCTGGCCGCGGCGACCACGACGATCCGGCTCGGGACGTCGGTGCTGATCCTCCCGCTCCGGGATCCCTTCCTGCTGGCCAAACAAGCCGCGACCCTGGCGCACCTGTCGGGTGACCGGCTCACGCTCGGGGTCGGCATCGGCTGGGAGGCAAGCGAGTTCGCCGCCGTCGGGGTCGACTTCACCGAGCGCGGAGCCCGCACCGACGAGGCAATCACCCTGCTGCGGCACCTGTTCGAGGGTGCTGGACCGTTCGTGGGTCGGTTCCATCGCAACGAGTCCGGCGTCTTCGCACCGGTCCCCCGACACCCGATCCCGATCATGATCGGCGGCGTCACCCCGCGGGCCCTGCGCCGGGTCGCGTCCTACGCCGACGAGTGGCAGGGACTCGGCCTGTCCCCGGAGAAGTTCGCGGCCCACGTCGCGACGATCCGGTCCTCGACCGACCGGCCCATCCGGGTCGGCACCAGGATCGAGTGGGACGGCACCGCGCAACTCGACCAGGTGGTGGCCGAGGTCCGCGGGTTCGAGGCGGCCGGCGCAGACGCTGTCGCGGTGAAATGCGGCGCACCCGAGAGCTTTGCGGACCGGATGGCCGAGTTGGTCGCCGCCTATCGCAAGTCCTGACGAAGTGCCGAACGTAGACTGCGGTCCGCCGGAGAGGAGCCTCCTCAAGACCGCGGTTGAGTGCGCCTAATGGTGGTCCAGCCGGTCCAGCCGCGGGCCTCGAGAAGGCTGATGAGCCGCCGCGCGATGGGCAGCGAGTCCAGGAAGACAGAGTCGAGAAGCTGGGCGAGCGCGTCGGTCATCTCGTCGTCGTAGGGGTCCCAGCCCGCTGCATCGGCAGCCTCGAGCAGGCCGACGAGCCGGTCTGCGACCGCCGTCACCCGCGGATCGTCTGCCTCCCAATCGATCGCTGACGCGAGATCGCGGTAGAGCCCGATGGTTGCCGGGTCGTCCAGCTGGTGCTCTTTCGACTTCATGTACATCGGCATCTGCTCCGGAAGCTTGGCTGCGACCAGGATCCAGGCGTCCCGCTCGGCCTCGATCAACAGGGGCGGCAGCCCGAACTCGCTCAGCCTCTCGAGATAGGCCACCGCCTCCGGTGGCAGGGCCAGGCTGTCCCCGGCCGCCAGTTGTGCGATCCGCTCCCGGTGCTGCTGCCGCTCTCTGATCTCCCCGCGCAGGCGCCGGTCGATATTGGCGATGGAAGCGTGGAATTCCTCGTCACTTGCCGCGAGTAGTTCGTGCACCTGGGACAGCGGTACACCGGCATCGGCCAGGATGCGGATCTTGATCAGCTCCACCACGGCCGCTGCGCCATAACGCCGGTAGCCGGAGTGATCCCGGTCCGGTTCGGGCAGCAGACCTTTCGCGTGATAATGCCGCACTGCGCGGACGGTGACGCCGGCATACGACGCGAGCTGGCTGATGGTCAGCATGTCGTCAGGATATCGGTCATGAATTCCCTTTTCGGCTGAAAGGATCTCCGAGCGTCAAGCCATCTTGCGGCGATAGGTCCTCATCGCCAGTGCATAGGCCACCACCAGCAGGCCGACGCACCAGACGATAGCGATCCAGCCGTCGTTTCCGACCGGTTGTTCGGCGTACAGATTGCGGAGGGTGTTCACGATCGGGGTGACCGGCTGATGCTGGGCGAACCAGCGCACCGGGCCGGGCATGCCGGCGGTGGGCACGAATGCCGAGCTGATGAACGGCAGGAAGATCAGCGGGTAGGAGAATCCGCTGACCCCGTCGACGGACTTCGCGGTCAGCCCGGGGATGACGGCCAGCCAGGTCAGCGCCAGGGTGAACAGCAACAGGATTCCGAGGACCGCGAGCCAGGCGAGTACTCCGGCGCCGGAACGAAAACCCATGGCCAGCGCGACGAGGACGACCAGGACGAGCGAGATCAGGTTCGCCACCACCGAAGTCAGCACATGGCCCCACAGCAGGGCCGACCGGGCGATCGGCATCGACTGGAACCGTTCGAAGATACCGCCGGAGACGTCGGTGAAGAGCCGGAAAGCGGTGTAGGCGATGCCGGAAGCCACGGTGATGAGCAGGACTCCGGGCAGCAGGTAGTTGACGTACCGGCCGCCGCCGACCTGGATCGCGCCACCGAAGACGTAGACGAACAGCAGCAGCATGGCGATCGGGGTGATGGCAGTGGTGATGATCGTGTCCGGGCTGCGCAGGATGTGGCGCAGGGAGCGCTTCAGCAGGACAGTGGTGTCACGGGAAACAGAGGTGGTCATCGTTGGGCCCCCACAGGTCGGTGATCGCCGTGGCCGACGATCGCGAGGAAGATGTCTTCGAGGCTCGGTTGCTTCTCGACGTATTCGACCTTGGCCGGCGGGAGTAGCCGCTTCAGTTCGGCCAGGGTGCCGTTGGCGATGATGCGCCCCTCGTGGAGGATCGCGATCCGGTCGGCGAGATGTTCGGCCTCGTCGAGGTACTGCGTGGTGAGCAGCACCGTGGTGCCCTGGCCGGCGAGTTCCTTGACCGTCCGCCAGACCTCGAGGCGCGACTGTGGATCGAGGCCCGTCGTCGGCTCGTCGAGGAACAGCACCGGCGGATCGCCGATCAGGCTCATGGCGATGTCGAGTCGACGGCGCATGCCGCCGGAGTAGGTCGCCACCCTCTTCCCGGCCGCGGCCGTCAGGTCGAACTTGACCAGGAGGTCGTCGGCGATTCCGCGGTGATTCTTGAGGTGTCGCAATTGCGCGATCAGGATGAGATTCTCGCGCCCGGTGAGGATCTCGTCGACGGCGGCGAACTGCCCGGTCAGGCTGATCGACTCGCGCACCTCCTCGGGCCGGGCGCCGACGTCGTACCCATTGACGGCTGCGGTTCCGCCGTCGGGTTTGAGCAGCGTGGAGAGGATCTTCACGACGGTCGTCTTGCCGGCTCCGTTGGAGCCGAGCAGGGCGAAGATGGTGCCGGGAGGAACGCTCAGATCAACGCCCCGGAGGACCGCTTGGTCGCCGTAGGACTTGGTGAGCCCCACGATCTCGATGGCTGGTGTGGTGGTCATGATTCAAGTGTCGAACCCTGACCCAGCGTCAAGGTCAAGCCCCTATTCTCGGCCTCACCGCCGGACAGGAGCGAACGTCACCAGACCCGCGAGCAGCGATCCGACAGCGACAGCTGTTCCGTGCAGGGCCACGACGCTGCCGCTACGGTTCCACTCATCTGAACGATGGCCCACAGGTGTGAAGCTCCGACGCGGCGATTGCTAGCATCCGTCGATGAGCAGCAGAGCGGAAGGACCTGAAGGAGAGCTGACCTCGAGCGGTGGCGCCGTCAAATCCGCCGACCGGCTGATGACCCTGCTGGAACATCTCGCGGACACCGGGGAAGCCACCTTCAGCGCCATCGCCGCCGCGCTGAAAATGCCCAACTCGTCTGCCCACCAGCTCCTGCGCACCGCTCACCGCCGCGGCTTTGTCGAATTCGACGAGAGCACCCGCACCTACCGATTGGGGCTCCGCCTGTGGGAGGTGGCCCAGTCGTTTGCCGGCAACCTCGACCTTCCCGGTACCGCGCAGCCTCTGATGACCGCCCTGTCGGACGAGACCGGCGAAACCGTCCAGCTGGCGCGACTCGACGGGCTGGAGAACGTGTACCTCGCGATCGCCGAATCCAAGCAGCCGATGAAACTGGTGTCGACGGTGGGGGCAAGACTGCCGGCACACACCACCGGAGTCGGCAAGGTGCTGCTGTCCGGACTGACCGAAGAGCAACTGGGGACGAGGCTGGAGGGCGCCACCCTCGAACGGTTCACCCGCAACACCCTCACCTCGATCCCCGACCTGCTCGTGGAGCTCCGACGCATCCGCAAACAGGGTTACGGCGAGGACAACGAGGAGTACGTCGTCGGCTGCCGCTGCGTCGCGATGGCCGTACGCGGGGGCAACGGCGTTGCGGTGGCAGCGATGTCCGTGTCGATCCCCACGCCCCGCTTCAACCGCACCATCGCCCGTGACGTGCGCCTGGCGCTGACCAGGACGGTGGCCGAGGTGGAGCGTCGATTGGGTGGCCGAACAGCGTCCTGAGGTGATCGAAAGGGTCAGCCCGATCAAGCGTGCTCATTCGACGTAGCAGACCTGGTGTCGCATCTGCACCATGCCCTGGTCGGGCGAGATCTTGTCCGCGGACAGTGGTCTCATTCCGGCCTCCCACCGCTCGCCCAACTCGTCGGGGTTGGCGTTCATCGCGTCGAGTGCCTCCAGATCGTCGTGCTCGAAATAGCCGAACACCTCGTCCCCGTCGAGGAAGATCGAGTAGTTGCGGATGCCCTGGGCCTTGATCTGAGCGATCAACTCGGGCCACGGCTCGGCATGCGCCCGGATGTACTCCTGCACCCCGGCCGGGTCCAGTTTCTTCCGCCACATCGCTCTGGCCATCACAGACGCACCGTCATCTGTTCTGCGACGTCCTCGTCGAGCGTATATCCCAAGCCCGGTGCGGTCGGTGGTGCAATCGTGCCGCTATCGAGCACCGGGTTTCCCGAGAACAGCTGCCAGAACATCGAATTCGAGTCCTCCGGCAGAACGTCCGGGAAGTATTCGGCGAACGGACAGTTCCACTGCGAGAAGACGAAATGGAGATTGTGCAGCTCGTTGGAGTGCGGGATCATCGGGATGTCCCGGGCGGCACCGAGAGCGAAAACCTTGCGAGCCTCGGTGATCCCACCCAATCGATTCACGTCGGGCTGCAGGATGTCGGCGGCGCCGAGGGCGATGGCCTCGGCGAACTCCCATCGGGTGTAGTAGTGCTCGCCGTGGGAGATCGGTGTCTCGGACCGTCGGCGTAGCTCGACGTAACCGTGCACGTCATGCGGCATCAGCGGTTCTTCGATCCACTTCAGGTTGTACGGGCGCAGCATGCGTTCCATCCGGACCGCGTAGTCCAGGTCCCACCCCATGTAGGCATCGGCCGCGAGTTCGACGTCGTCGCCGATGGTCTCGCGGACGGTGCGGATCAGGTCGACGTTCCGGCGCATCCCGGCGACACCGTCCTTCGGGCCGAAACCGAAGCGCTGCTTCATCATGCGATACCCCTGGGCCAGGTAGCCCTTGGCTTCGGCGGCCAGTTCGTCCAGGTCCTTGAGCGCGTAGAGACGGCTGGCGTAGGCCGTCGCCTCGGTGCGAACGAGCCCACCCAAGAGGTCGTAGACCGGGACGCCCAGGGACTTCCCGATGATGTCGTACAACGCGATGTCGACACCGCTGATCGCGGACATGGGTGCGCCCCGTCGGCCATAGCGGCTGGACGACCGGTACATCTTGGCCCAGAGGTACTCGGTGCGGAACGGATCTTCGCCGAGGACGAGTGCCCGGAACTGGTGCTCGATGATGGGCGCGATGCCGGCATTGCCCGCGCCACAGGTGCCGACGCCGGTGATCCCGGCGTTGGTGTCGATCTCGACCAGCACCATGTTCACCGGGCCCCAGTAGTCGCGCTCCGCGACATCGGGGAACTGGGTGGTCGGGGTGCACAGCCAGGGCACGTCCGGCGCCCGGACCTCGGTGGAAGGCCGGGGCGCCAGCGAACGGACCCTGACGTCGGTGATGCGCAGATCAGACACCTGTCACTCCTTCAATTCGGTAGATGCGGGATGCGTTGCCGCGGAATACGTTCGAGCGTTCCGCCGCCGAGTAGCCGGCCAGCACGTCCAGGTGGTGAGCGACCAGCGCGTGGTAGCCGATGGTGGCTCTGTCGATCGGGAAGTTGCTCGCGAACAGCGTCCGGTCGGGACCGAAGCAGTCGAGCAGGGTCCGGAGGTAGCCGCTCACCCTCCCGCTATCCCAGGCCGGGTCCACCGTGTCGAATCCGGACGTCTTGACGGCCACATTCGGCCATTTCGCGAGCACCTGCAGATCCGCCGCCCAACGGCCGAGATCAGCCTGCTGCCAGGGGATGTGCAGTCCCCCGTGGTTCAGGACGAACTCCACCTCCGGAAACTCCCCGACCAGTGCGGCAGCCTCCGGGAGCTGGGCGGGCAGCACCTGCAGGTCGAAAGACAGCGCGCGACCGGCCAGCGTCGCCAGACCTCGCCTCCACTGCCCGTCCCGGAGCAGCGGGCTGGCCTGCTTGAGACCACCATGCCAGTCCAGCATCTGCCGCACGCCGACCACGCCGGCCGACTGTTGCAGTTCCGCGAGTCTGGCCGGCAGGCCGCGCTTCTCGAGCTGTACCGCAGCCACCAGGACGACGCGGTGCGGAGCGGTAACCGATTCCAGCTGCCACCGGCGGGTCTCCGGCACCGACAGCTCCGGGGGCCGACCGGCCTCGACGTGCACCGACCCGACCAGGTCGACGCCGGCCGTCCGGGCATCGGCGGCGAGGTCGGCCGGACTGTACGGCTCCATCGACGGCGCGCCGGGCAGATCCGTTGCGTAACAGTGATGGTGGGCATCGACGACCGCCAGCGCCAGGTCCGTCATGCGTGGAGCGGGGGTCGATAAGCTCCCACCGGTCTACCGGCAGCTGCGGACTCACTCGCGGCTGCCAGCAGAGCCACCACATCGGCGCCGAGCTCGCCCGGAGCCGCCAGGGGGCTGGTGCGGTCCGGATCGATGGCCGCCGCCACCAGTGCGACGGAGGTGGCCTTCTCCGGATTGGCCTCCGCCTCCGTCAGGGCCGGCTCGGCCGTCAGCGCCTGCCCACCCCGGGCGATCTCGAGACGACCGCGCACGGTGTCGAGACAGGCGTGTCCGTCGGAGGCGAAGAAGCGATACTCCTCGATCCGCGACGCATGCGAGTGCACACTGCCGGTGGTGGCGATGGTGGCGACCGAACCGTCGTTCATCTCGATGGCCAGCGAGTCGGCCAGGTCCACCCGGAGGCCGGAGAAGTTCGAATAGGCGCTCACCGACGCCGGATGGAGCCCGGTGGCCGACAACAGCACTGCGACCGCATGGGTCATCTGGCTGTTCATCTGGCCGCCACCCCGCAGCGGGTCGGAGTACGTCGAGGGGGCCGAGGCGAACAGTCCGCCGTGCTCGAGCTGAGCGCTCACGTCGCCGGCCAGCAGTCGGTGGACGCCGGTGGCGAACAGTCCCTGGCTCAACACCGGGGTGCCCAGCTCACCGCCCCGCAGCACCTGCCGCAACCGGGCCACGTGGGGTGAATGGAGAAAGGGATAGCCGACGTGCAACCGCGCACCGGTCCGCCTGGCCCTGGCGACGAGATCCCAGGCCTGACCGGGATCGAGGGTCATCGGCTTTTCGACGAGCACGTCGATGCCGGCATCCAGCAGCGCCGCGGCCGGCTCCCAGTGCGCGTCGTGCGGGGTCGCCACGATCGCGCAGTCGACGCCCGCGTCGATCACGGCCCCGACATCGGTGACGGCCAGGGGCACGTCGAAGATTCGCGCGGCCTCGTCGGCCCTGGCCCGGTCACGATCGCACAGCGCCACGACCAGCGCGTCGGGATTCTCCTTCAGCGCGACCAGATGGAGCCGGCAGGCCCACCAGCCGACACCGACCACCGCCACCCTGGCAATTCTCGGAGCGCTCATGACACTGCCTGGGCGAGCAGCGCGAAGGTGTCCAGATCGGTGAGCAGGTCGTCGATCTCCTGCTGGAGCCGGCTGTCGATGAAGCGATGCGGTGCTCGCAGGGACGTCGACGTGAGGACACCCCGACGCAGCAGCAGGTACTTCTGGATGAACAGGAACGATTCCATGTCCCGCGAGCCGAGGATCGTGAAGGGGGCGACGCGCCACAGCAGAGTGGTGGCCGTCGCCCGATCGCCGGTCGCGAACGCCTCCTGGACCCGGCGGAAAATCTCCGGGAAGGCCGGCCCCGGCATCGTTCCCACCGATCCGCGACTGAGTTCCTGGACGAACCCCGCGCCGCCCAGACCTCCCATCACGGTGATCCGGTCCGCCCCGGCCAATTCAAGGATCTCCGTCATCTTCGGCGCCGGCGCCGGCGGCTCGATCTTCAGCGCCACCACCGTCGGGGCCTGCCGTGCGATCGAGACCAAGGTGGCCGAGCTGAGTTCCACCCCGGTGTTCTGCGGGGCATCCTGGATCACCAACGGAGCACCGGTCTCTCGCGCAACGGTGACGAAGGCGGTCGCGATCTCCGACTGCGGCACACCGGCCAGCCCCGACGGCCGCACCATGACGGCGTCGGCGCCGGCGTCCATCGCCCGCCGAACGGCCGCGATACCGCCGCGGGTGCTCGGCACGTCGGCATTGCCCAGCACCTTCAGCCGGCCGGCGGCGAGCTCGACCGTCGTGGACACCAGCTCGGCCACTTCCGTGGCATCGAACTTGTTGACCTCGCTTCCGTAGCCGATACCGACCCAGTGGATCCCGGCGTCGACCAGGAAGTCCAACTCCGCCTTCAGGTCTGCCGTGTCGATGGTCCCGTCGGGGGCGAACGGGGTGACCAGAATCGGGACCACCCCGGCCACTCGGCTGTCGGAGGCGGTCACCGGAGGTCCCCCGGCACCGGGCCGGTCGCGACGTTCGGGTACACCAGGATCTTGCTGGCCCGGCTCTCGCCCCTGGCCAGAGCGGTGAAACTTGTTGCCGCAGAATCCATCGGTACGTGCTGGTCGATGAGGTGGGCCAGCGCCGGTGGCGAGGTGCCGACCCAGTCGGCGGTCTGCCGGAACTCCTCGGGGTCGTAGCAGAAGCTCCCGACCACCGATCGCTCCTTGACCGAGATTTCGTAGGCGGCCAGGTCGAGTCGGATCGATCCCATGCCCACCAGCACGATGACGGCACCGATGGGTGCACAGGCGAACGCGGTCTCCAGAGTGGCGCCAACGCCGACGGCGTCGACGATGATGGTCGGTCGGCGCCCGAGGGCCGTGGCCACCCGACCCGGGAGTTCCGACGGGTCACCGATGCCTGGATCGATGGCTGCCGCTCCCAGTAGTTCGATCAGGTCGCGACGGTGCCTGTCGGGTTCGGACACCACCACCGCCGCCGCACCCAGCCGTTGCGCGGCCAGGACGCACGCCTGACCGATGGGCCCACCGCCGACCACCAGCACTCGATCCGAGGCCGAGCAGCCGCCGCGTCGCAGGGCGTGGTAACCCACTGCCAGCGGTTCGACGAGCGCGCCGTAGGCGACCGGCATCGTGGCCGGCAGTACGACCACATTGGCGGCGGGCACGGCCATCTGCGCGGCGAAGGCCGAGCTGTAGGAGGCCGCGACGCCGATCACCACCTTGTCGGGGCAATTCTGATCCTGCTCCTCGAGGCAGTTCTCGCAGTGCCCGCAACCGATCACCGGGTTGACGGTCACCAGATCACCGATCGACAGTCCGAACATGCCGGCGTCGGCGCCGATCCGGGTGATGGTGCCGACCGTCTCGTGCCCCATCACCTGGCCGGGCACCCGTCGACCGTTCTCACCGGTGAATCCGTGGATGTCGGAGCCACAGATGCCGGTCGCGAGGACATCGATGAGCACCTCGGCACTGCCCATCACCGGATCGGGGACGTCCTCGACCGAAAGATCCCACCACTTCTTCAGAACCAGAGCCTGCACAGGAATTCCCATCATCTTGATCTTGTGGCCCGCCGAGCATTCGCCGGAGAGAAATTCAGCTGGGCGCGTCACTCATAGCGGTCTCCGCCGCGGAGACGGTCGCCATACACCGTGAGCAGCAGCAGGAGACCGATGACGACATTGAGGTAATACGGGTTGATGGCTTTGACGTCGAAGATGTTCTGCACGCCGGCCACCACGAGCAGGCCGAAGAGTCCACCGATCGGGGCTCCGATGCCACCCCGCAGGATCGAGTAACCACCGATCATCAATGCCGCGTACACCTGGAATTCCAGCCCGGTACCCAGGACGTTCGAGGCGCCACCGAGCTGACCGGCGTAGAGGATTCCGCCGAGCCCGGCTCCGAAGGCACTGAGGATCAGTGCGAAGAAACGGATCCGGGACGCACCGATCCCGGCCCGTCCGGCAGCTCTCGCGTCCCCTCCGGACGCTCTGATGTGCCTCCCGACCCTGGTGTAGCCGACCAGGATCGACACGACGGCAACCAGGGCCAGGCCGAGGAGGAAGAGCAGCGGCAGCGGCCCGTAGGCCTTCGAGGTGAACTCGAGAAGCCCCAGCACCAGCGCCGTCGACAACCCCGTCGGACCGACGATGACCTGGCACAGGCCGCGAAGCGCGGTGAGCATGCCCAGCGTGGCCGCGACGGGTTCGGCGCCGAACCCCACGATCGCCAGACCATTGATGCTGCCTGCGATCACCGCGCACAGCAGCGTGATCGCCGCGGCGATCCAGGGTGAATACCCCTTGTTCACGAATTGGACGAACAGGGCGGCCGCAAACCCGACCATCGATCCGACGGAGAGGTCGACCACCCCGGCCAGTAGTGCAATGGAGGACAGGGTGGCGATGATCAGCGGAATCGCCAGGAAGGTACCGACATTGGCCAGGTTGTCGCTGGAGGTGAAACCGCCACCCTCCCAGACCAAGCCGACCACGACGACGATGACGAGAGCGATGCCGATGGTCCCGGTCGGCGTGTTCACCGCCTCCAGCACGCGTCGACCACCGGACTTCTTCCGGTCGATGTCGAAATCAGGCAGGACCTCAGGACTGGTCGGCCGCACCGGGGCGTTGGTCGTCATCACTTCGCCTTCTTCTGCGATCGACCGTCGATGGAGACGGCGATGATCAGGATCAGACCCTGGAACACGATCTGCCAGTTCGAGTTGAGCCCGAAGAACACCAACGCCGTCGGAACGGTCGAGAGCAGGCCGACACTGAGCAGCAGGGTCAGCACGGATCCCCGACCACCAGAGAGCGAGATGCCGGCCACGATCACGGCTGCGATCACCGGGAGCAGGAAGGTCGAGCTATCGGTGGGAACGAACTGCGGTGTCGACGCCGAGAAGAGCACCGCGGCAATGCCTCCGCACGTTCCGGAGAAGGTGAACACGGCCAGCCGGGTTTTCCGCAGCGAGATGCCCCTGGCCTTCGCGGCAACGGGATTCCCGCCGACGGCGACGGTCCGGCGACCGATCCTGGTGCGGGGCAACAGCACTCCGACCACGACGATCAGGATCAGCATCGGCCACCAGATGTTGGGCAGTCCGAACAGATAGTCCTGTCCCCAGGTGCGCAGTCCCGAGGCCGTCGGCACCGCCGCCTGCTTCTGCAGGACGTACAGCACACCGACGCCGACGAAGTTCGATCCCAGCGTGACGATGATCGGGTTGATCTTGCCCGCCACGATGATCAACCCGTTGATCAGACCCCAGCCGGCGCCGGCCAGGACGCCGATCGTGACGGCGAACCCGCTGGAGAATCCATCATCGAGCAGGTCGGCGATCGCGAACGCCGGAATGATCAACGCGGCCGGAACCGACAGGTCGAGAATTCCGCCGCTGATGGCGACCACCGACTGGCCCACTGCCAGTACTCCGGTCACGGCCATCGTGAAAGCGATCGACAGCAGAGTCCCGTGGGACAGGAAGTCGTTGCGGTGCAGTGCAGATGCGACGATCAGGACCAGCCAGGTGCCGGCCAGGGCGATCGGTGTGCCGGCCTCGAACCAGCGGACCCGAGGTCCGCCGGCCCGAGGGCCGGCCTCTGTGAGCTGTGCGGTCATCCAGCCGACTTCGGGCAGAACATCTCGAACTCGGTCTTGGCACCGCCGGAGGCGAGCACCTTGGCCACGCGGTCAGCCAGCGCAGGCACGGTCTTGGCCTGTTCGGCCGTTACCGGGCAGGGCTGCACCAGTGCTGCCGGATTCGTTCCGGAGTCCGCCATGGGCGGTGCCTGACCCGCCGAGATCTTGTCCAGGATCTGCTGGAACGCATACACCGGGTAGCCCTCGAGGAAGTACTCGACGCTGCCCACCAGGTGCGGGTCGACGCTGCTGCCGCTGATGGCGCTACCGTCCTGGCCCCACCCCATGATGTTGTCGGCCCGGCCCAGCTGTTCGGCCGCCTGCAGTGCTCCGACCACGCCGAAGTCGTTGATGCCGACCACGAGGATCTTCTTGGCGTCCGGATGGGCGGCGAGCGCATCTCGGGCGGCCGGCGTCGAAACCGCGATGGCACCGCCACTTTCGAACGAGACGTAGTTCGCGGCCGGAATGTCCGGGCAGATCTTCTTCAGCCCGTCGCGGGCTCCGCCGGTGCGCGCAGTGTTGACCGGACCGGCCGCGGCACCCTCGGCGGACAGCACCAGGTCGACCTGGCAGTTCCACTTGGTCTTGGCGATGGCGCCGAGTGCCTGCCCGGCCTGGTCGCCGGCCTTGGCGTTGTCGACTCCGACGAAATACCAGCCCTGCTGGGCGATGTCGTAGGTGATGACCGGAATCTTGGCCGCCGCCAGCTTGGCCGCCATCACCGGGTTGGTGGACGGCTGGCCGTTGAACTCCAGCACGGCGTCGACCTTCTGGTTGATGAAGGTGGTGGCGTTCTTGAGAGCCGTCGGTGCATCGTTGTTGTTGCTCAGCAACACACTTTCCCAGCCGCGGGCCTTCGCCAGGGCCTGCGCGACCTCGCCCTGGGCCGGCTGCCAATCGGCGGGCTGACCACCCACCGCGATACCGATCTTGAGCTTCTTACCGGTCGCCGGAGCGCTGGAGGAACTCCCCGCGGGCGGGGCCATCGACGACGCGGCGGACGGTGCCGCAGACGACGCGGCGGACGGCGCCGAGGACGGTGGTGCCGCAGCGGCTGCGGCGGTGGTCGCCGGCGTACTTGCGGCCGGCGTCGCGGTGGTCGAGGCCGAGCTGCACGCGGCCGACAGCAGCAGGACCGCCGCCGCGGTGGCGACGGCGGCCCGTCGGGAGCGGAGGAGGGAGGTTGTTCGCTGGATACGCATGGGTCGCGTCGATACCTTTCATCGTTGAATGGCGATGGAGCTATGTCCAAGCAGAGAGATCGGCCTAGTAGCGTGTCGCCTCTAATCTGACGGGTATGTGTGGTCGGCTCGCCTGGTTGATACTTGACCAGAGGGAGCTGACGGTATGCCGCGTCCGAAAGAGTTCACGGTGTCGTTGAGTGCTGGGGACCGCGTGAAGCTGACGAAGGTGGTCTCATCCGGGCGGCATCCTGCCCGGATGATCATCCGGGCCAGGGTGCTGCTGTCCTTGGACGAGACGCAGGGGCCGGCGCCGGATCGTCGGGTGGTGGCCGAACGTGTGGGCACGTCGGAAGGCACGGTGTACCTGGTCGCGAAGGCGTTTACCCAGCATGGTGGTCGGGTCGAAGACGTGATCGGGCGCAAGAAGCGCGAGACGCCGCCGGTGGAGGCGAAGGTGACTGGCGACGTGGAGGCCCGGGTGATCGCGTTGGCGTGCAGTGCGCCACCGGCCGGGCGGGCGCGCTGGACTCTGCGGCTGTTGGAGAAACAGGTGGCCGTGACCGAGGGGATACCGCCGATGGATCACTCCACGATTGGGCGGGTCCTAAAAAGGGGGCACTGAAACCTCATCTGAAGGCCTGCTGGACGATCCCGCCGCAGCACAACGCGGCGTTCGTGGCCGCGATGGAAGACGTGCTGGCCGTCTACGCACGCCCTTACGATCCGGCCTACCCGGTGATCGTGATGGATGAGAAACCGCTGCAACTGCTGGCTGATGCCCGAGAGGGCACGCCGGTCGCGCCGGGGCGGCCCGCTCGGGAAGATTCTGAGTACGTCCGCTGCGGCACCTGCTCGATCTTCGTGTGGGCCGAACCCCTGCGCGGGTGGCGCCGCGCCTACGCCGAGACCACCCGCACCCGCCTGGACTGGGCAAAGGGCGTGGAGCAGCTGCTCACCGTCGACTACCCCGACGCAACCAAGGTTGTGCTCGTGATGGACAACCTCAACACCCACTCGATCGCCTCGCTCTACCAAGCGTTCCCACCCCGGAAAGCCTTCGCGTTGGCCGAACGGCTGGAGATCCACCACACCCCCAAACACGGCTCCTGGCTCAACATCGCCGAGATCGAACTGTCCTGCCTGACCAAGCAGTGCCTCGGCCGGCGCATCGCCGAACTCGACGTCCTCAACACCGAGCTCGACGCCTGGACAAGCGCCACCAACGCCGACGAACGCCAAGTCGACTGGCGGTTCACCACCAAAGACGCCCGAATCAAACTCCGTCACCTATACCCGACACTTTAGACGCGACGGTCTACTAGCGGGAGAAGGAATTGGTTGCTGAGGAGGAAGAGGTTTCCGGCACGGCCTCCTCGTCCGGTGACATGGCCCCGGTGATGAGGCCGACGATCTCCTGGGCCGAGGTTTCCTTGACCGTCCTGGTCGCGATCGAACGGCCGAGCCGCATCACCGTGATCCGGTCGGCGACCTGCATCAGCTGCTGCATGTTGTGGCTGACGACGATGACGCCGACACCACGCTCGCGGAGTTTGGTGATGAGATCCAGCACCTGCGCCGATTCGCGAACACCTAGTGCCGCAGTCGGTTCGTCGAGGATGACGATCTTCCGTCCCCACAGGACGGCTCGGGCGATGGCCAGGCATTGGCGCTGACCGCCGGACATGCCCTTCACGCTGACGTTGACCGACGGCACCTTGACCCCGAGTTCGGTCAGCACCTGGCGTGCCTGTTTGCGCATCGATCGGTCGCCGACGAGGTTGAACGCGCGCAACGCACGCCGTCCGGAGAGCTCCTCGCGACCCAGGAAGATGTTCTGCACCGCGCTCATCGTGTCGACCAGAGCCAGGTCCTGGTAGACCGTCTCGATACCGACCTGCAGAGCGTCGCTCGGGCGCCGGAGCACCACCTCGCTGCCCTCCAGGGTGATCGTGCCGCTGTCCGGCGTGATCGCGCCGGACAGGATCTTGAGCAGGGTGGACTTGCCTGCTCCGTTGTCTCCGACGAGGCCGAGGACCTCGCCCTGGGAGATGTGCACCGAGGCGTCGGCCAGGGCCACGACCGCGCCGAACTTCTTGGTGATGTGAGTGGCCACCATGGTCGGCTGCGGCACCGACGGGGCCCCTGCACTGTCCGTGGCCGGCGACGTTGCTGGTTCGAGGGACATACCGCTCCTTGCTGGACTTGGAACGTGCCCGGGTGAACGAAAACCGATCCCGAGCCTCGACATTGAACCGTTTCACTTACTACCCAGACTTTAGGATCGGCCACCAGTGCGTGTCAAGGGTCACAGCCCAGAAAGTACGAAGTCTTGATCGCCGCCGGCCCGGCCGCGGTGCCGGTCCGTTCCGGTCACGCGCGACTGGCTGCTCCGGACGGTGGATCAGGCTGTGTCGCAACATTCTTCATGCTCGTCCAGCCCAACCCTTGCCCGACGGGTGCCTTCGCTCCACATGCCGAAGACATCAGAGGTGGCTCGCTCTACCCAGGCGCGGTCCGTTCCCTGTCGCGAATGTCCGGAATCTGACTTCACATCTGTGAAGGCCAATATCTCACTGGGGGCGCCGTTGTGAGCCCGCCCCCGACCCTGATCAGCGCCCCGGGCGAACGGTTTTCCGCGGTGCTCCGGTGGACTCCCGGACCACCAGCTCCGCGGCGAAGACCACGTGCTGATGCTGGTGATCGGTGTCGGCGACGGTCTCGGCGAGCATGAGTTCGGTGGCGCGGCGGCCCAGCTCGCGGGCGGGTTGCCGGACGGTCGTCAACGGGACCACCCCATACAGGGCACCTTCGACGTCGTCGAACCCGACCACGGAGACATCCTCCGGCACATGCGTTCCCAGGCGCGCCAGACCGGACATCAAGCCGAGCGCCAGGAGGTCGTTGGCGCAGAAGAATCCGGTGACCTCGGGATGCCGGGCCACCAGGTCGCGGGCCGCGGTGCTGCCGGTCTCGGTGCCACCCAGCTCGCCGACCTCGCTGCGGACGAGGCGCACACCAGGGTCTTCGGCCGCCGCCTGTTTCGCGCCCTGCCACCGCTGCCGGTACTGCGGGATCGCCAGCGGCGGGCTGACGAAGGCGATCTCGCGGTGGCCGAGTGACATCAGGTGGGCGACGGCCTGTCTCGCCCCGTCCCGCCCGTCCACCTCCACCGAGCAGAAGTCCGGATGCTGCGTCTCCAGCAGCACCACCGACACCCCGCGAGCCCGCAGACTGTCGACCTCCGGAATCTGCAGGCCGACCGGGGACACGATGACACCGGCCACCCGCTGCGCCTCCAGAGCGGTGAAGTATCGCCCCTCCTGCTCACGGTCACCCGCGGAACTGCAGATGACGATCAGGCGATCATCCTCCCTGGCAACGTCTTCCGCCCCGGCGGCGACCTCGGCGAAGAACGGGCTGGCGGCGTTGAGGACCACCACGCCGATCATCGAGGTGCGGTGGCTGCGCCGCAGCATGGCAGCCCCGGCATGCCGGACGAAGCCGAGCGCCTTCATGGCATCCAGCACCTGCTGCCGGGTGCCCGGTGCCACGCTGGCCGGTCGATTGAGGACATTGGACACGGTGCCCACGCTGACGTGGGCCCGCGCCGCGACGTCCTTGATCGTGCTCTGCACCGGAAGCTCGGGTCGCCCGGCCATTCAGTGCGCCCCGGGCGTGAGAGGTCGGGGGACGGCGGGCGATGACGCCGGTCCCGCCCACTCGATCACCATCAGGTGCGCTCCCTCCTGCACCGGCCGCGGGCGGCCACTGTGCGCCGACCCTATCGTCGGGCCGTCGACCTCAGGCCACCGACAGTGCCCGCAGCAGGGCCGACACCACATTGCGGTGGTGAGTCCCGGCAGCATCGGACTCCACCGCCTGTTGATACCCGTGGAACGCACCCGGGTAGACGTGCAACTCGACCGGGACGCCCGACCGGACCAGCCGGCGGGCATATTCCAGGTCCTCCTCGACGAACAGGTCGAGCGTGCCGACGTCGAGGTAGGTCGGCGGGAGCCCGGCCAGCGTCTCCGCCCTGGCCGGGGAGGCGTAGGGCGACACCCCGGGACCTCCCGGTTCCTGCCCGAGCAACGCCGCCCAGCCGAAACGGTTCGAATCCGCCGTCCACACGAACTCACCGGCGAAAGGGTGCGGGTCTGCATGCACGACGGTGCGGTCGTCGAGCATCGGATAGATCAGCAGCTGGAACGCGACCGACACCTCGGCGCGATCCCGTGCCAGCAGGCAGAGGGCCGCAGCCAGCCCACCGCCGGCGCTCGCGCCGGCCACGGCTATCCGCCGAGCGTCCACGCCCAGGTCCTCGGCCTGGGCGAACAGCCACCGCAGAGCCGCGTAGCAGTCCTCCACGGGGCCGGGATGGGGCGTCTCCGGTGCCAACCGGTAGTCGACAACCACGCCAATGCAACCGATCTCGTGCACCAACTGCTGGACCTGGAGCGAATCCTGATCGGCGCTGCCCAGCACGTAACCGCCGCCATGCACCCACAGCAGGCCAGGGGCTGCTGACGCTGACCTCGAACCGGGACGGATCACCAGGATCCGCAGCGCCCCGGCCCCGGCCGGACCGTCGATCGAGAGTTCCGAGACCTCGACGTCGGAAAACGGCGACTCCGCGGGCATGGCGGCCAGGAATTCCAGGCGCGACTGTTCCCTGACCAACGGCAGGGATTCGACGGTCAGCTCCAAGGGGGGCCACACGTCGAGCAGGTCTCGAAGCTGTGGATCAACGAGATGACGGGTTTGCACTTTCGATCCTCCGCGGGTCCGATGGCGGGTGGTGTCTGCGGCGCAAGACTAGGGCATGCTCCCCGCATCGGCTCTCGTGGGGACCTGGCCCGGAGCTGCGGACGGGGTCTCGACTTCAGCCCAGGAGTGTCTGGCCACCCGTACGCCAAACGGCGGCAAGTCGAACCGTGCGCTCAGGTCCTCTCCGTTGCGCACGTCGACCAGGCTGCGCCCGGGCATTGGCTGCGGAGTGACCTGTACCGATTCTGGGTCGGTGCTCACAAACCACGTGTAGCGGGTGCCGTCGGCGTGCTGCATCTGGTCGACGTAGATCCGGGGCTGCGGAACCTTGACATCCGGGTCGATCTGGGCCTCTGCGGCCAGCGCTGCGTAGAGCCGATGCACGTTGTCGTCCTGATGAGCATCGCGGCGGACGGCGCCCATGTATTCCAGCGGATAAGCGCAGAGATAGATGAATCCGGCACCGACTGATCGACGGATGAGCGCCGGCTCACCGGCCTCATCTACCGCGATGATATCGGCGTCGGTCACAGCCAGCGGCAGGTGGGAGCGTGCGTACTCGGGACCTGCGGCCCGAAACTCGAGCACCTCCCCTTCCGTGAGGCCACCCCATGCGACTCGGAAGGTCAGCGCAAACCTGTCGGCCGTCGCGTCCGCGATCCCGTAGCGCAACCGATGCCGCGCCCCGAAGACCGGTTCGATGTCAGGCCACCAAGCTCCACGTTGGCTGGGAGTCGTGCCGGCAAACCACGAAACGTAGACGTGTGCCCCGGCGCGTGCGCGCTCCACCAGCGTCGGAAAAGTCGCCCCGAGGACGGCCTTGTTCGACGGCACGATCAGCAGCTGTGCATCGGGGATACCCTCGGACTCACGCACAATAGCGGGTGTCAGACCCGCGAGCTTGGCGGAGATGGAGGCGTGCCAACTGATCTCGGACATCGCCTCACGATCGGCTTGGTGAGAAAGGTCCACTACCGGTAGATCGAGATCGATGTGCGCGGGGAACACGATGGCCGTACGGGTCTCCGTCCGGGTCAGGCCTGCGACATCGACGGCGTCGAGGATCCTGCCGAATTCCTGCAATTCCAGTAGCGCCTGTTTCGGTGTCCCGTCGATCCTGGTGACGCCGAAGGTCAACTCATACAAGTGACTGTTGTACGGCTCGAGCCCACGCATGTCGAAATCGGTGTTGTTCCAGCCGATCCACCCGGTGGCGCCGGCCAGCAAGGACGTGTGCAGGGTCTGCCGGTAGTAGTGGGCGGCGTTGATCTCGGAAGCGAACGTGTCCGTCACGCCGAATTCTTCGAGAATTACCGGTTTGCCCAGGTGGGACATCTCGCAGATGAACGCGGCGCGTTGGAGTTGTCGGGTTTGGTCGGTGCCCATCGGGTAGGAGTGGGGTCCGAAGAAGTCGGTGGTGTCGTGCTGGTCGCGGAGTCGGAACCCGTTGTCCGTTCCGATGACCTCCTGCGCCCATACCCCGTCGCCGAGTGAGACCGGTAGTTGAGAGCCACCGGCTCGGACGGCGTTGGTGCAGATGATGGACCACGCCCTGGCGCTCTCCCGGTCGGTGGGCCCGGTGTACCAGGGCATCTCGTTGGAGATCAGCCAGGCGGCGATCGCCGGGGACGAGCCGATTCGGCGCACCATCTCCTTGATGAAGAAGGCCTGCTGCCCCAGCATGAAGCCGTCGCGGTAGAGGTCTCGACCGTTGCGCCAGGCCGGATCCCAGTTCGAGCCGGACATGTGTCCCACGATGAACGTAGGAATGGTCGGGATCCCCAGGTCCTCCGACGCCACCAGGAACTGGCGGTAGTTCTGCACCATCTGCTCATCGATGACGTCCGGAGCCGGGTGGAAATCCGGCCAGAGGAAGAAGGACCGGGTCACCGTCATACCGTGATCGACAAGAACCTGCAGCTCCTCACGGACGAGCTGGTCGTCGTAGGTGCGCCACATGAACGGTCCGCCCTTGCGTGACCAGAAGTTCAGGCCCAGCCAGGGTCTGGACGTATCGAGGCGAAGATTGGGCCGCTGCACCATGGGTGGATCCCTCGTTTCGGGGAATGGAGTTGGAGGACTGAGACTGCGTGGGCATGGGCTCAGAGATTAGACAGTGGTCCGACGACTGCAGCCTGTCAAGCCACCGAAGACTACTTGACAGACGTCGGTTGTCCGACAACTATCAACGGCGGTGGGGTCGACCTGCTCGATCCAATTGTGTCGAGGAGGACACATGCGTACCTGTTCCTTGCTTCGTCGTTTCCGTTTGCCCATGGCGGTTCTCGCAGCTGGTGTGACCTTGGCGGCCTGCGGTGGTTCCACCGGAACAGGCGCATCGCCTGGTTCCACGAATGCCTCGACCGGGTCGGGCTCGATGTCCTCGATGCCCGTGTCGGGGTCTGCCGGTGGCAATGCCGCCGGCGCAAGCGCCGTGGTGCCGATGGCTGCATCCGGCAAGGCCCCGGACGCCACGGTCACGGTCTGTCAGTTCGCGGGGCCGGAATATGATGCCATCCAGCACTTCGGTACCCAGTTCACCGCCATGACCGGCGGCAAGATCAAGATCAAGATGGTGTCGATCCCCATCAACCAGAACCTGCCTGTGACGATCAACCAGATCCGCACGAGTTCCACCTGTGACCTGGTGGATGCCGGCGCTCAGCAGGCTGCGGACCTCAACCCGTATCTGATGCCGCTGAGCACGTTCATGAACGACTCCACCCTGTTCAACGCCGCGGCCTACAATCTGAACGACTTCCCGAAGGCGGTGCAGACGGTTTCCTCCGACGCGAAGAACGGTTTGATGTCGCTGACTTACGGATCAGATGTGCAGATGCTCTACTACCGCAAGGATCTGATGGCGCAGTGGGGTATCACCGTGCCCTCGCCGCCGGCCGCCTGGACCTGGGAGCAACTCGAAGCCGCCTTGCAAACCGTGCAGTCAAAGATCAAGGCCGCCAACATGCAGATGTCGCCGATTGCGATCTCCGGAACGCAGGACGCAGGAGCGTCGATGTTCGCCACCACGGCGATGTGGGGGTACGGCGGATCACCGTTCAACGGCAACGACCCGAACTTCACCGATGCCAAGGCGGTCGAGGGCCTCACCCACTGGAATGGCCTGCTGAACACGCTCAAGGTGGCCAACCCCGGCTCCCCGACCTACGCCTACAACGAGTTGCTCACGTCGCTGCAGCAGGGCAAGACAGCGATGGCCGTGGAGTGGAACGCCGCTGCCAGTACCTTGGCCGACCCCAAACTGTCCCCGATTTCGGCCGGCAAACTCGGTTACGCGCTGCTTCCCTACGCTCAGGGCCTGCCCGCCACCACGGCACGCATATTTCCCACCACGCACTCGCTGGGTATCAGCGCCAAGAGCCAGAACCAGAAGGCGGCCTTCGAATTCGCGGCCTGGTACACCAGTCCGGAAATCGCCAAGGCCATGGTGTCGTCGGGAATGGGTTCTTCGGGGCGGTTCTCGGTGCTCACCGATCCCGCCATTGTCGCCAAGCAGCCGGTGCTGGCCGCAGTCGGTGCATCGGTCCAGCTGTATCACGCCCTCCCTGCCGTCACCTCGTTCGGTGACCTACTCCTGAACGTGATGGCCCCCCAGGTCAACGCCATGTTCACCGGGCAGAAGAGCGCCACGCAGGCCGCGGCGGATATGCAGAGCGGTGCGCAGAACTTGCTCCAGAAGGCCGGGAAGTGAGCACGTGTCCGACCTGATCACCCGGCCGGGGGGGGGGGGGGGGGGGGGGGGGGGGGGGGGGGGGGGGGGGGGGGGGGGGGGGCGGGGGGGGGCGGGGGGGGGGCGGGGGGGGGGGCCCGGGCGGGGCGGGGGC
>NZ_JBEPNO010000008.1:0-232360 GCF_040546275.1 Nakamurella sp. UYEF19
AGGTGGAGGTAGTCGCCGGGCAGGGTGCCCAGCGGCGCCCACTGGTAGGGCACGCGTGGTGCCCGCCAGATCGGCAGCGGGCCGACATCGGTTGCTGCTGAATCATTTTCGCTATTGTCGGGGTTGCTGCGGTTCACGGGGTCATGGATGTCTGTGGCTTCGACTCGGTTGTCGACGTCGTCCGGGGTTCCTGTCGCTTGCTCGGATGTCAGGTCGATATCCGGTTTACCGGCGGGGTGCTCGCCGGTTGGTTCCTGGGTGGTGGAGTCGGAGCTGTCTGGAAGGCCGAGGCCGAGGCCGAGGTCGACGTCGGCATCGGCGTCCGCGGTGGCGCCGCTGGTCTCGTCGGCATCCGCGGTGGGGCCGCCGGTCTCGTCGGCATCCGCGGTGGGCTTCGGATCGCTGGTTGTCCCGTCGGCCGGGCCAGGGTCGGGTGCGGGGGCGGGGTCGGGGGCGTCGCATTTGTTGCGGTCGGCGGCGGGTGCGCACATCGCGCCGAACACCACCCGCAGCGATTCCACGGTCAAATCATCCAGCAGCCCCCACACTTTGGTCAGTCCGTCGGGTCGGCGCGCGCCGATGTGAAATTCCTGCTTGTCGTGGGCGTCCTTCTCCTCCTGCGGCCCGTCGGGGTTGGCGGCGAGGATGATGCTGCGGCACACCTGATCGAACGTCGACGGATCCGCCACGGTGGCTTCGGCGACCAGGAATGTCTCCACCGATTCCCGCAGCTCCTGCGGCACCGACGCGTCGAAGGTTTTGAACACCCCGGTGACCAGGTCGGCGTGTCTGGGTCCGATGGTTCCGGCGTGGACGGCGGCGGCCAGCAGCGGTAGCCGCGCGGGGATGGGGGCGCCGGACATCCCGGTGCCGACGCTGGTCGCTGCGGAGAGGCGGACGCGGGCGGCGGCGTCGGTGCGGCTGATGTTGATGATCTGCCGGACCAGGGAGGTGGTGGACAGTTGCCCGGCGGCGGCGGCGAGGCCGCGGTGGTCCATCTGGGAGATGACGGACACCGACATGCCGTAGAGCCGGCGGGTCTGCATTTCGACGGCGCGCAGCAGGTCCAGGGTGGCGCCGGTGCCGGGGGCGGTCGGGTCCACTTCGAGCAGGCCGTCCACCGCGGTGGCGACGGCGTTGATCGCGGTCTGCGCCGGGCCGGGTTCCCAGTAGGAATCGGCGGGGTCGGGGGCGTCGTCAGGATGGTGCTGCTGGGCGAGGGTGGCTCGCAGGGCCGACCCACCGCGCCGGTGGCACAGGTAGAACCGACAGTCCCCCGAAACGGACACCGGTCGGGGCTGTCGGACCTGGTCAGGCCGGGTGGGAGGGGCTGCGAAGACCGACCCACCACGCCGATGGCACAGACAGAACCGACAGTCGGTCACAACGGACGATCGTCGCAACTAAACGACCTGTTCATGCCGGGTGGGAGTGGCCGCGAAGACCGACCTATGACGGTGCAGGATGGCAGAACCGCATTCCCCCGCAAAAGGCTCGATGTCGGGTGCGCGCAGCTCTTGGTCCCATCCTGGGTGCGCAGCGCGGGCAGGATGGCGCGCGGAGCGACTCCAGGGCGACCACCCCCCACGGCACACCGCGACGCCACACCCGTCAGCGGCGGGCGAACTCGAGGTCGAAGATCTCGCGGCCGGCGGCCAGGCCACGGCGCTCGAAGCGGGTGCGGGGGCGGAACTCCGGCCGCGCGGCCCAGCCGGGATAGGCATTGCGCAGCCCTTTGGTGGTGGCGCAGACGGCGAGCATCTGCTCGGCGTACGGCTCCCAATCGGTGGCCAGCCGGAAGACCCCGCCGCGTCGAAGGCGCGAGGCGACGAGCTCGGTGAACGCCGGGTTCACCAGCCGTCGCTTCAGGTGCTTGGTCTTCGGCCATGGGTCCGGGAAGAAGAGCCAGGCCTCGGCCAGCGCACCGGGCCCGATGAGGTCGGTGAGGATCTGCACGCCGTCGCCGCGCATCACCCGGACGTTCTCGACACCGGCCCGCGCCAGGTGGTGGAAGGTCTGCGCCACACCGGGTTTGTAGACCTCGATGGCCAGCAGGTTGATGTCCTTGCGGGCCAGACCCATCGCGGCTGTCGACTCGCCCATGCCGGAACCGATCTCGATGACCAGCGGCGCAGACCGCCCGAAGATCGCGTCCCCGTCGAACGGGTTCTGGGGGGAGAAGGACTCCGGATCGAGGTACCAGTGGTCGGCGTGCTCGTTCCAGGCGCGCCGCTGCACATCGTTCAGCCGGCCGCCGCGGGGATGGAAGCTGACCACCCGCCGGAAGTGTGCGGGGAGTCCGTCCGCCGGGTTGACGGTCCGGATCCGTGAGTCCTGCATGCCCGCGAGGTTAGGTGGGTGGGCAGGGTGAAAGCGAATCGCCGCAGAACACGGGTCCGTGGCAACTTATGGCAACCGGTTCCCGTATGACGTTCGTCTCTCCTACGGTCGCTCCACACGAACCCGCCAACGTGGACGGGTTCGCCGAGAGGAGTGGATCATGCGTCGATCGCGTCCCACCACCACCGCGGTGGCCATTCTGGCCAGCGCCTCGCTCTTGCTCACCGGCTGCGGCAGCAGCAGCACCAGTGCCGGATCGGGGAGCGGGGGAAGCCTGGACGTCTTCGTCGGGGCCCAGCCCAACTACCCGACACAGTTCGCCGCCTGGTCCAAGGAGGTCACCGCGAAGTTCAAGGCGGCGACCGGGGCCGACCTGACGATCGAGACCTACGCGAGCGCCTCGGACGAGACGACCAAGATCCAGGCGTCGATCGTCAGCGGGAGCGGCCCGGACGTCTACCAGCTGGGCACTACCTTCACGCCGGTCGCCTATGGCACCAAGGGTTTCGTGACTCTGTCGGATGCGGACTGGGCGAAAGTCGGCGGTCGTGCGCGGTTCAGTCCCGAGTCGCTCGGGATGTCCGGGCCGGACGCGAAGACGCAGATCGGCATTCCCGTGGCCACCCGCCCGTTCGGCATGGTCTACAACACCGAGATGTTCAAGGCCGCGGGGATCACCTCCCCGGCGACCACCTGGGACCAGCTCGTCGCGGACGCCAAGAAGCTGACCAGTGGTGACGTCTACGGGCTTGCCATCGCCTACGGCGACACCTATGACCCGTGGAAGTTCATCTGGTCGCTCACCGAGCAGTCCGGTGGTTCGTTCCTGAGCGCGGACATGAAGAAGGCCCAGCTCGACTCGCCGCAGGTCTCCGCCGCCATCACGAGCTACTTCGATCTTCTGGTGAAGGACAAGGTGGTCAGCTCGTCCAGTCCGGGTTGGAAGGACGCCGATGCCCTTTCCGCCTTCGCAACCGGAAAGGCTGCGATCTTCCCGATGGCCACCGGTACCTCGGTGCCCACGCTGGACAAGTCGGTCGTCAAGGGCAAGTACGCCTTCGCCCCACTGCCATCCGTGCCCTTCGGACTGACGGCCCGTCCGGCCGGTGCGCCGGCCGCCCAGAGCATCGTCTCGGGCGACAACGTGGCCATTGCCGCGTATTCCAAGAACAAGGACCTCGCCTTGGCCTACGTCAACCTGATCACCAGCACCGATATGCAGGTCTCGCAGTTCACCTACTTCGGCAACCTGCCGACCAGTGTCGAGGCCAGCGCAAAGGTCGCCGCGGCCAACCCGCTGCTGGCTCCCTTTACCGAGGCCGAGAAAGGTTCGACACCAACGGCTTTCACCGGCGCCTGGGCCGACTTCCAGAACGGGATCACCAATGTCGTCGTCCAGTCGCAGCCATCACTGGCCAAGGGCAGCTACGACACGAGTGCACTCGCCGCGCTGCTGAGCAGTGCCAACGCCAAGGCCCAGTCGAGCTTGGACCGAGCCAACAAATGAGTACCGACACCAAGGTGCCCTGGACGGTAACGACCGAGCCGCGGCCACGGCCCGAAAAGCCGAGGAAGGCCCGAACGGTCGGCGGGCGGCCGCTGTGGTTGATGTCGCCGACCCTCGTCCTCCTGACGCTCGTCATCGTGGTGCCGTTCCTGATCGCTGTCGTCATCAGCTTTCTCGACCTCGATCAGTACAGTCTCCGCTCGTGGTTCGGCGCACCCTTCCTCGGGCTCGACAACTACTTCGAGTCGTTCCGCTCGTCGGGCCTTCTGCATTCCATCTGGGTCAGCCTGTCGTTCTCCGTCCTGACCACCTTGGTCTGCGCGCCGATCGGATTGCTGGCAGCATTGGCGGTGAACACAAGGTTCCGTGGCCGTTTCCTGGTGCGCTCGGCATTTCTGATCCCCTTCGTGCTTCCGTCGTTCGTGACGGCCACGGTCTGGCGGTTCATTCTTCGGCCGGACGGTGTTTTCAACGAGGTACTGGCCAAGTTCGGAATCGACGGCGGTCAATGGCTGATCGGTGACAAGGCCTTCTGGGCCCTGGTCATCGTAGACATCTGGGCTGCCTGGCCGTTCGTCTACATGATGACGATCGCCGGCCTGCAGAGCATCCCCAACGAATTGTACGAAGCGGCCGACATGGACGGCATCACCTGGATGCAGAAGATCCGGTACGTGGTGATCCCGCAGATCCGTCATCAATTGGCGCTGGGCCTGCTGCTGTCGACGCTCAGCCATTTCAACAACTTCACCCTGCCGTTCGTCCTTTTCGGCACGCCTTCCCCTGATCCCGCACTGACCCTTCCGGTGAACATCTACCAGACCTCCTTCCAGACTTTCCGGTTCGGGCTGGGCAGTGCCATGTCTGTCGTCTCGCTGATCCTGATGATCGTGCCCGCGGTGTTCTACCTGCGGGCCTCCAAGTTGACCGCCGCACCCGGGGAGGACTGACATGACCACCGTTTCCGGCATCGAACCGCGGAGTAGCGGGAAGACCCGCACCAACCTCCGCCGGGATCGCGATCCGCAGCGTCTGCTGCCCCGTTGGCTGCAGTTCGTGACGATCGCCGTCCTGCTGCTGTTCCTGCTCCCGGTCGTCTACATGCTGCTGATCTCGGTCAGTCCTGATCTCGACGCCGCGGCCGGGAAGATCTGGCCGAGTACGTTCCTCTTCCGGAACTACCTGGATGTGTGGTCGACCGTTGACCTGGCCAAAGGTCTGGTCAACAGCCTGATTGCCTCGTTGTCGGCTGCCGTCATCGCCACCTTCTTCGGGCTGGGCGCCGCCTACTGCCTGACCCGTTTCAGCTTCCGCGGACGCGCACCCTTCCTGAGTTCCCTGGTCGGCTTGCAGTCGATCCCGGGCGTGATGATCATCCTGCCGCTCTTCGTGGTGTTCTCCTCGCTCGGATCTGCGCTCGGCATCCCGATCGTCGGTTCTCGCCCGGCACTGATCCTGACCTACCTGACGTTCGCCATCCCGTTCGCCACCTGGTTGTTGGTCACCAACCTGCAGCAGATTCCGGTGGCGTTCGAAGAGGCCGCGATGATCGACGGTCTGACCCGGTTCGGTGCGCTGCGGAAGATCATCTTCCCGTTGATGATCCCGGGAATGGTGGTCACGCTGGTGTTCTCGCTGCTGGTCGGCTGGAACGACGTACTGTTCGCCAGTGTGCTGACGACCCCCGACACGCAGACGGTGGCCATCCAGTTGTCGGCGTTCGCGTCGACGACGGAGGGTGGCGCGCTCCCGTTGTACGGCCAGCTGATGGCGGCCTCGTTGATCTCCGCGGCGCCCGTGGTGATCCTGTACATGATCTTCCAGCGTCAACTCGTGGGTGGCCTGACCGCCGGCGGGGAAAAGGGCTGACCATGACGATGACCGAACCGAAGACCAGCGAGAATCCCGAGCGGGCCGCAGTTCCCGTGCGCGCCGCACCGCTGAACCTGCACGAGGATCGCCTGCTGCCCAGCGAACCCCGCACCAGGGGGATCGCGCGCGAGTTGTACGCCGCAGTGCGCGACCGCCCGATCATCTCGCCGCACGGTCATGTCGATCCCGGCATGCTGCTCGCCGACGAGCCCTTCGCCGATCCGACCAGCCTGCTGGTGCAACCGGATCACTACGTCACGCGGATGTTGCACGCCAGCGGGATCTCCCTGGCCGAACTCGGGGTCGGTCGGGGACCACTGCCCGAGGACAAGGCACGTCAGGCCTGGCGAATGCTCTGCGGCAACTGGGATCTCTTCCGCGGCACCCCGATGCGGTACTGGTTCGACTCCGAGCTCGGCGGCATCTTCGGCGTCACGGAACGTCCGAGTGCGCAGAACGCCGACCGTCTCTACGACCAGATCGCGGCCAAGCTGGCCGAGACCGCCTTCCGGCCGCGGGCGTTGCTGGCGCAGTTCGGCATCGAGGTGCTGGCCACCACCGACGACCCGTCGGACGGCCTGCTGGCCCACCAGGCCATCGCGGCCGACCCGACCTTCCCGACCCGCGTGATCCCGACCTTCCGGCCCGACCGCTACCTCGAACCGGCGGGGGCCGGTTGGGTCGGCGACGTCGACCGGCTGGGGCGCTCGGCCGGAACGGAGGTCGGCGACTTCACCGGGTACATCGCGGCCTTGGAGGAACGGCGACGGTTCTTCATCGCCAACGGTGCGGTGTCTGCCGACCACAGTCATTTCGATCTGCGGACCACACCGCTGGAACCGTCCGAGGCTGCGCGGATCTACTCGAGTGCCCGGGTGGGAGAGGCCACCGACGCCGAGAGCACCGCATTCCGGCGGCACATGCTGCTGGAGATGGCCCGGATGTCCTGCGACGACGGGTTGGTGATGACGGTGCACCCCGGGGTGCATCGCAACCACCACCCGGCGACGTTCGCGGCTTTCGGGGGCGACACCGGGCACGACATCCCGGTCGCCACGGAATATACGAATGCGTTGCAGCCCTTGCTGGAACGCTACGGCACCCACCCGAATCTGCATCTGGTGCTGTTCACCGTCGACGCCGATGCGTTCAACCGGGAGATCGCACCGCTGGCCGGCTTCTATCCGTCGGTGTACATCGGGGCGCCGTGGTGGTTCCTCGACAACCCGACCGAGATTCGCAGCTTCCAACGATCGGTCTCGGAGATCGCCGGTCTGTCAAGGCTTTCCGGATTCATCGACGACACCAGGGCCTTCTGTTCGATCCCGGCGCGGCACGACATGTCCCGCCGGCTCGACGCCGGGTTCCTGGCCGAGCTGGTGGCCGAGCACCGGCTGGACCTGGACGAGGCGATCGACAGCCTGTCCGACCTGGTGACGGCGCAGCCGCGGAAGGTGTTCAAGCTGTGAACGGGACCGCGAGTGGCTCTGCTGCCGGCGATCCCGTCCCCGATCTCACCCGTGGGCCGGCCGATCGGGTCCCGCCGGTTCGCCTCGTGCACCTGGGGTTGGGCAACTTCTTCCGTGCGCACCAGGCCTGGTACACCGCCAACGCGCCGGACGCCGCCGACTGGGGCATCGCGGCGTTCACCGGTCGCTCGACACGACTGGCGGACGAGCTCACCGCGCAGGACGGGCTCTACACACTGATCACCCGTAGCGCCACGGGCGACTCGGCCGAGATCCTCGGCAGCCTCGTGAGAGCCCACGCGGGAACCGATATCCATCCGCTGGTCCGCTATCTGGCCGATCCAGCGGTCGCCGTGGTGACGTTGACGGTGACCGAGGCCGGATACGTCCGGGGGGCCGATGGCCACCTCGACCTGTCCAGGCCGGAGGTGGTGGCCGATCTCCGCGCGCTGCAGGAGGGACTGTCGCCGCTCGTCCTGCAGACGGCCCCGGCCCGGCTTGTCGCAGGGCTGGCCGCCCGGCGGGCTTCCGGCGCCGGCCCGTTGGCCGTCGTCTCCTGTGACAATTTGCCGGACAACGGACACGTGATCGCCCTGGTGGTCGGAGATCTCGCCGATCAACTCGATGCTGGGCTGCGGCAGTGGATCGACGTGCACGTCAGCTTCGTGACGACGATGGTCGACCGGATCACCCCGGCGACCATCGACGGGGACCGTGCCACGGCCGCGGAACTGACCGGCAGGACCGATGCCGCACCGGTCGTCACCGAACCGTTCAGCGAGTGGGTGCTGTGCGGTGACTTCCCGGCCGGCCGGCCGGGATGGGACAGCGCCGGGGCCAGGTTCGTCCCGGACGTCGTCCCGTTCGAGGAGCGAAAGCTGTGGCTGCTCAACGGTGGTCACAGCCTGCTGGCCTACGCCGGCAGTGCGCGAGGACATCTCACCATCGCCGAGGCGATGGCCGACCCGGTCTGCCGCGGCTGGCTCGACGAGTGGTGGCAGGAGGCAACGCCCCACCTGACGTTGCCCGCATCCGAGAACGCCGACTATCGCGATGCTCTCGTCGCCCGGTTCACCAATCAGGCGATCCGGCATCTGCTGGCCCAGATCGCCGGGGACGGTTCGCAGAAGATCGCCGTCCGGATCCTGCCGGTCCTGCGGCTGGAGCGGAAGGCCGGTCGGATGCCACCCGGTGCGGTTCGGGCCGTCGCCGCCTGGATCAATCACCTGCGCGGGGCCGGGGCGCCGGTCAAGGACTCGAAGGTCGACGTCGCCGACCTGGCCGCCGGGTCCTTGGACGAGGCCGTCACCGGGGTCCTGGAGTTCCTCGACCCGAGCCTCGCCGCCGATGGTGAACTGCTGGCCGCTGTCGCGACCGCCTGCCGCGAGCTGAGCTGAAAACTGCAGGACAGCACTACCCACCATTCATCGGGAACGCAATCACACCAAGGAGTACACACCACCATGTGGACACTGTCGGGATTCGCCGACGAGATCGACCCGGACCTGGAGACCCAGTGCCGGGTCCTGGACCAACTCGGCATCACCTTCCTCGAACTCCGTTCCGCCTGGGACACCAACGTTCTCGACCTGGCCGACGAGCAGCTGGCCGAGGTGGAGGAGATCCTGGCCGCTCACTCGATCGCGGTCTCGTCCATCGGGTCGCCGATCGGCAAGATCAACATCGAGGACGACTTCGACGAGCACCTCGTCCGCTTCGACCGGGCGCTGCAGGTGGCGACCCGACTCGGCGCTCCGTACATTCGGATCTTCTCCTTCTTCCTGCGCACCGACCAGCGCCCGGTCGATCATCGGGACGAGGTGATCCGCAGGATGACGGTGATGGCGGAGCGTGCTCGGCCGACGGGGGTGGTGCTGCTGCACGAGAACGAGAAGGAGATCTTCGGTGACATCCCGGAGCGGGTACTGGACATCGTCGAATCGGTGAACCTGCCGAGCCTCAAGCTGGCCTGGGATGCCGCCAACTACGTGCAGGTCGGGGTCCGCCCGTTCACGCAGGGGTACGAGCGGCTCCGACCGCACACCGTGTACATCCAGGTCAAGGACGCGCTCGCGGCCAACGCCGAGGTGGTCCCGGCCGGCGAGGGCGACGGCGAGGTACGGGAGACCATCCGCGCGCTGCTCGCCGACGGGTATGACGGCTTCTTCTCCATGGAACCGCACCTGGCGGCCGTCAACCCGCTCGGCGGCTTCTCCGGCACGGACGAGTTCGTCAGAGCCACCAAGGCTTTCACCGCCATCCTCGACAGCGAAGGGATCAGCTACGCATGAGCACCGTCCCCGACAACAGCACAGCCCTTGACACGAATACAGCCGGAACGCCGATCAGGTTCGCCGTCATCGGCGCGGGCGTGATCGGCCGGGTGCACTGCCGCGCCCTGACCAATCTCACCGGGGCGGCCGAACTGGTTGCCATTGCCGACAGCCACCCGGACCGGGCCGCGACGCTGGCACAGGACTTCGGAATCACCCACCACACCGACGATGTCACCGCGCTGCTTGCGCGATCCGACATCGACGCGGTGACGATCTGCACCCCGAGCGGTCTGCACGCCGATCTCGCCGTCGCTGCGCTGGACGCCGGCAAGCACGTGGTGATCGAGAAACCGATCGACATCTCGCTGGCCGCGGCGGATCGCATCATCGATGCCGAGAAGCGGTCGGGCCGGACGGTGACGGTGATCAGCCAGCACCGGTTCGACAAGTCGACCGAGAAGGTGTTGGAGGCGGTCCGCGCCGGGAACCTGGGCACCATCACCTCGGCGATCGCCTCGCACGCGTGGTGGCGGGGCCAGACCTACTACGACTCGGGTGACTGGCGCGGTACGTGGGCCCTCGACGGTGGCGGCGCCATCATGAACCAGACGGTGCACACCATCAACCTGCTGGTCACCGCGGTCGGCACGCCGGTCGAGGTGTTTGCCCACACCGCGTGTCTGGCCCACGAGCGGATCGAGGTGGAGGACACCGCGGCAGCCGTGGTGAAGTTCGCGTCCGGGGCACTGGGCATCATCCATGGGACGACCGCGGCCTACCCCGGGCTGGATGCCAGCCTGCGCCTCTTCGGATCCAAGGGATCTGCGGTGATCTCGAATGACGAGCTGACGTTCTTCCACGAGAACGTGGGCCCGGCGCCGGAGATCAAGCTCTCGTCGGGCACCGGCAGCAACCAGGTGACGGCGGACTTCGCTCTGGATCCGAGCGACGCCGGGCTGGGGGATGCGCACCAACGGCAGCTGGCCGACTTCATCGAGGCGGTGCAGACCGGCGGGCGGCCACGGGTCGGCACCGGTGACGCCCGCACGTCGCTGGCTGTCATCCTGGCCCTCTACCAATCCGCGCGGACCGGGTTGCCCGTCGCCCTGTAACCGCCCCATCCCGTTCGATCGACACCTTGAGGAAGAGGCAGACATGAGTACCCGAGGCCGCTTGGCCGTCAACCCGATCGCCTACTGGCTGGCCGGCGGGACACCCGACCGATCCACCGCCACCCTTGGCCGGGCCTTCACCGAACTCGCCGAGATCGGTTACCAGGCCGTGAAAGCCGACGTCCCCACCGACATGGCCGCGCAGGACTACCGGCCCTGGCTGGACACGTTCGGACTGGTGCCGGCGCTCAGCCTGTTCAGCGGATCCTTCGCAGACCGGAATACGCACCGCGAGATGGCAACCACAGCAGGCAGATTCGCTGCTGTGCAGGCCTCGCTCGGCCAGTCGGTCTGCATGATCTCGACCGTCGAACCGCCGGGATCGCCGCGTATGTCGCATCCGGCCGTCGGGTCCGGCTTCGACGCGGCCCGGCTGGCAGCGGTGGTCGACGGGATCGGCGCCTCGTGCCGGGCCATGCTCGCCGAGGGCGTCCGTCCCGCACTGCATCCGCACGTCGGCGGCTGGGTCGAGACCGAGGTCGAGGTCAGGACGGTGCTCGACGAACTCGGTCCGGACCTGCTGGCGTTCGGTCCGGACACCGGCCACATGTCCTGGGCCGGCATGGATGTGCCGTCGGTGCTGCAGCAGTACGCCGACCGGATCGTCGGGATCCACCTCAAGGACACGTTCCGTGCCGGCATCGAACGTGCCGCGCGCGACGACCTGGACTACCGCGAGGCCACCAGGGCCGGCCGCATCTGGGCCGAACCGGGACTCGGCCAGGTCGATCTGGCGGCCTGTGTCGAGGCCCTCGGGTCCGGGTTCACCGGCGACTACATGATCGAGGTCGACGTACCGTCGCTTCCGTTGCGCCAGTGCCATCAGATGGCGTACGACTGGGCGATGGCCACTCTTCCGCCCGCCTCCCTCGTCGACGGATCGATGTCGGGTGAGTCGATGCCGGGTGGTTCGACGTCTAGTGGCTCACCCGCGTGACGCTGCGGGTTGCGCTGGCCGGGTGCGGCGTCATCTCCGTCCAACATCTCGAGGCCATCACTGCAGCGCCGGGGGCGGAGCTGGTGGCCGTCTGCGACACCGACCCGGAGCGGGCGAGAACCACTGCGCTGCAGCACCGGTGCCGCGAGTACGGTGACTTCGAGCAGATGCTGGACGTCGAGCGGCCCGACGTCGTGCACGTCTGCACACCGCACTTCCGGCACGCGCCGATGGCGATCGCTGCGCTCGGCCGGAATGTCAACGTCCTGCTCGAGAAGCCCCTGGCCACCACGGTTGCCGATGGGGAGGCGGTGGCCAGGGCGGCCCGGACCAGCCCGGCCATCCTCGGGGTCTGCTACCAGAACCGTTACAACAACACCGCGAGAGCGATGCGCGACCTGATCGACGGCGGCACTCTTGGCCGGCCACGGGGCGGCCGGGCAACGGTGAACTGGTTCCGCGACAACGGCTACTACTCGCGGAGCCCGTGGCGCGGGACCTGGGCCCGGGGCGGTGGCGGGGTGCTGATCAACCAGTCCATCCACACCCTGGATCTGCTGCAGTGGTTCCTCGGCGACGTCGTCGAGATCAGGGGCCGGGCGGACCGGTTGGCGCTGGACGACCCGGTCGAGGTCGAGGACACGGCCAACATCGTGCTGCGGCATCACGGTGGTGTCGGCTCGATCTTCCACGCCACCAACGCCTATGTCGACGATGCGTCGGTGATGGTCGAGGTGCTGACCGAGCACGCCCGGGTGCGGCTGGAGAAGGATCTGATCGTCACCTCGGTCGACGGCACCACCAGGGTGATTCCGGAGGAGGGGACCGCCACCGGCGCCAAGGCCTATTGGGGCCTCTCGCACGCTCTGCTGATCGAGGACTTCTACCGCCACGTCGAGCAGCGGCGGCCGTTCTGGATCGACGCCGAAGAGGCCCTGAAGACGCTCCGCATCGTGACGAGCGTGTACCGGCAGTCGGACTGTCCGCCCTCGCCCGATCGAGTGTCGCTGCCCATGGTGTCCGCTGCCACTGGCCGGAGCGGGCCTTACAGTGGGAGCGGATGTTGCTGATGCGGGTGAGACCAACGAGGTTGACATGGGAGACGACGCCGACGTGCCGAGATCACCCACCATCTATGACGTCGCCCGCGAGGCCGGCGTCGCAGCGTCCACGGTTTCCCGCGCCTTCGCCCGGCCAGGGCGTGTCAACACCGTTACCGCCGAACGTGTCCGGGTAGCAGCCGAGAGCCTTGGCTACCGGGTCAATCCGTTGGCCAGGGCCCTGCCGACCGGAAAGACGTCGATCATCGCGCTGACCATCTCCGATGTGACGAACCCGTTCTACACCGAGATCATCCAGGGGGCACAGTCCGCCGCGGCAGCGGCCAACTTCACGATGGTCTTGGCCGACGGTCAGGAATCCGAGGTGCTGGAACGTGAAGCGCTCGAACGGGTCATCCCGATCGTCGAGGGTCTGGTGCTGGCGACCAGTCGGATGTCCGACGCTGCGATCAAGATGACCGCGCGGCAGAAGCCGATGGTGGTGCTCAATCGCTCGATCCCCGAGTTGCCGAGCCTGACCACCGACAATCTGTCCGGCGTCCGTCAGGTGGTGGAATATCTCGTCCCGCTCGGTCACCGCTCGATCACCTACGTGGCCGGCCCCGAAGCATCCTGGGCGGACGGGGCGAGGTGGCGGGCGCTGGTGGAGGTCGGAGCGAAACTGAAGGTCGCGGCCCGTCGCATCGGCCCGTTCCCACCCACGGTCCGCGGCGGTCAGGAGGCTGCGATCAAACTGTCCCAGCACCTGCCGACCGCGGTGCTGGCCTACAACGACCAGGTCGCCATCGGGGTCATCAAGAGGCTGGCCGCGGCCGGCATCGACGTGCCGGGGCGGGTCAGCGTCATCGGCTTCGACGACATCTTCGCCTCCAGTCTGACCACCCCGGCGCTGACCACCGTCGCGGCGCCGCTGCGCCAGATGGGGATCATCGCGGTCCGCAATCTGCTGGCCGTGATCAGGGGAGCCAAACCCATTGCCGGCACCGCACTGATGGTTCCGACACACTTGATCGAACGCGGGTCGGCCGGTCCGGCCCGTGACCGGAAGGACTGAACGTGACCTTGGTCTCCACTGCATCGAACGCACCACCCCTGACGATGATCGGCGCCCCCGGTGTGGAGCTGACGCCGGCGGAGGTGACGGCGTTCATCGGTACCGCGCTGGCCGAGATCGACTTCACCGGCAAGCGTGTCGCCCTCGTCGTCCCGGACGGGACGCGCACCTGCCCACTTCCGTTGCTGCTGGGGGCGATCCATGACACGGTCGGCGACAAGGCCTTCTCGGTCACAGTTGTCATCGCACTCGGCACCCACCAGGGGATGAGCAACGAGCACCTGGCGCGGCATCTCGGATATCCGATAGGTGAAGCGGAGCAGGTATATCCGGGCTGGACGGTGGTCAACCACGAGTCGTGGCTCCCGGAGACGTTCGTGACGCTCGGCACCATCACCGCAGCCCGGCTGAGCGAGTTGACCGGCGGTCTGCTGAACGGGCCGGCGGTCGACGTCCGGATCAACCGGCACGTCGCAGACGCAGACATCGCGCTGGTGGTCGGGCCGGTCTTCCCGCACGAGGTGGTCGGCTTCTCCGGCGGCAACAAGTACTTCTTTCCCGGCGTGTCCGGCCAGGAACTCATCGACCTGTCGCACTGGGTCGGTGCGCTCATCACCAGCGCCGATATGATCGGAACCAGTGGGATCACACCGGTCCGGGCGCTGATCAACGAGGCCGCCGCCATGATCCCGACCCAGCGGCTGGCGTTGTGCATGGTGGTGGCTTCCGGGACCGATACGTTGCACGCCATCGCTTTCGGTGTGCCGGAGGACTCCTGGGCGGCCTGCGCGGCGGTGTCGGCGCAGACCCATGTCACCTATCGCGACGCACCGGTCCGCCGGGTGCTCTCGATCATGCCGAGCAAGTACGAGGACATCTGGACGGCGGCCAAGGGTTTCTACAAGCTGGAACCCATCGTCGCCGACGGCGGCGAGGTGATCATCTACGCGCCGCACATCACCCAGATCTCCGTCATGCACCCGCACATCGCCGAGATCGGTTATCACAACCGTGACTACTTCCTCGGCCAGTGGGAGCGGTTCGAAAAGGTGCCGTGGGGCGACCTGGCGCACTCGACGCACCTACGCGGGCAGGGCACCTGGAGCGTGGCCGACGGCGAGCGCAACCGGGTCACCGTCACGCTGGCCACCGGCATCCCGGAGGACATCGTCCGGTCGGTGAACCTCGACTACCTCGATCCCGCGTCGATCGACATCGCCGCCTGTGAGGCCGATCCCCATACCTTCGTCGAGGCGCACGCCGGCGAGGTGCTGTACCGGCTGCGGCCGCCCTCGGGGATGCCGGCACCCTCGGCGGCGTTGCCCGGATGAGCGCCCACCCGACCTCGATCGCAGAGGAACTTCCCGTCCCGGAGCGGATGTCGGCGACGTGGCAGGGAGTTCACCGGTTGGGCGTGGCGTTCTCCGGCGGCGTCGACTCGTCAGTGCTGCTGGCGGCCGCGGTTCGCTCGCTCGGGCCGGACCGGGTGCTCGCCATCATCGGCGTCTCGCCCAGCCTGGCCGCCGACGAGTACGCCGGCGCGCTGAGCACCGCGTCCTTCATCGGCGCAGAGATCATCGAGGTGATGACCGCCGAGGGTGACAACGACGCCTACCGCCGCAACGGCCCGGATCGGTGCTTCCACTGCAAGGACGAACTGTTCACCCGCATCGACCACGAGATCCTCGAGCGACACGGACTTGATGCGGTCGCGTACGGCGAGAATGCGGACGACGTGAAGCGTCCCGACCGACCGGGATCGAAAGCCGCGGTAGCCCATCATGTGCTCCATCCACTGGCCGACGCGGGCCTCGACAAGGCTGCGGTCCGTCGACTGGCCCGTTCCTGGCGACTGCCCTGCGCCGACAAGCCGGCCGCACCCTGCCTGGCATCGCGAATCCCACACTTCGAGGAGGTGACCCCGGAGAAGCTGGCCCAGATCGATCAGGCCGAGAGTGCGCTCCGTCGACTGGGTCTGGTGGACCTTCGGGTCCGGCACCACGGCGACATCGCCCGGATCGAACTGCCGGCCGACGATCTGGTGCGCGCCGCCAGCGACCCGCTGCGTCGGTACATCCGGCAGGCCGTTCTCGCTGCCGGATTCCGTTACGCCGTCGTTGATCTCGGTGGCATGATGTCGGGCGCCTTCACCCTGACCGTGCTGGACCACCATGCCTGACGACAGCCTCCCAGAAAATCTCGCCGACAGCTTGGCCGACATCGCCGACCTCGACCTGGACCGCACCCGCCGTCGTGGATACCCGGAGGCGATCTACTGCGAGGGCAAATCACCCGAGCAGGTCGGCCTGATCGCCGCGAACATGTTGCAGCATCGGGGCATCACCACCCTGTTCACCCGCGCGAGCCCGGACCATGCCTCGGCGGTGCTGGCGCATCTCCCCGACGCCCGGTACAGCACGACTGCCCGATTGCTGGCCTGGCCGCCCGAACCACCCGAGCCGACCGGGCGGCCGGTCGTCGTCATCGCGGCCGGTACCTCCGACCTCCCGGTCGCCCGGGAGGCCTACCTGACCGCCCGGTACCTGGGCCGTGCCGTGGAACTGATCGTGGACGTCGGCGTCGCCGGACTGCACCGGATTCTGGCGCGGCTCGAGACCCTCCGGCGGGCCGGTGTTCTCGTGGTCGCGGCCGGGATGGACGGCGCGTTGCCAAGTGTGGTGGCCGGCCTCGTCGAGGCTCCGGTGATCGCGCTGCCCACGTCGGTCGGGTACGGCGCCTCCTTCGGCGGCCTGGCCGCTCTGCTGACGATGCTCAACTCCTGTTCGCCCGGGGTGAGTGTGGTCAACATCGACAATGGTTACGGCGCAGGCTACCTGGCGGCCCAGATCGCCGCCCCGGCATGAAGCACCTCTGGATCGACCCGTCGGCCGGGGTGGCGGGAGACATGCTGCTGGGGGCGCTGCTGGACGCCGGGGCCGAGCTGTCCCTGGTCCAATCGGCGATCGATACCGTGGTGGCGCAATCGATCTCGCTGCGAGTGGAGAGTGTGACCCGAGCCGGGCAACGGGCCACGAAGGCCCACGTCGAACTCCTGGCGCCCGATCCACCGCACCGCACCTGGAGCGCCGTCCGGGGAATGCTCGACGGACTGCGGGAGCCGATCCGCGATCGTGCGCTTGCGGTGTTCGCGAAGCTGGCCGCCGCCGAGGGGCGCGTGCACGGGATTGATCCCGGTCAGGTGCACTTCCACGAGGTCGGTGCCCTGGATTCGATCGCCGACGTGGTCGGCGTCTGTGCGGCGCTGGACGACCTCGGGGTGACCTCGGTGTCGGCCGGACCGGTCGCCCTCGGATCCGGCCGGGTCCGCGCGGCCCACGGGACCATGCCCGTTCCGGTGCCGGCCGTGGCCGAACTGGCCCTCGGCTGGCGGGTCAGTGCCGGCGGCGAAGGCGAACTCACCACCCCCACCGGGATGGCCCTGCTCGCCGCGCTGGCCGATCGCTGCGAGGACCTGCCACCGATGGTCATCGCCCACGTCGGGATCGGGGCCGGGACGCGCGAGGTGGTCGGCCGTGCCAACGTCACGAGGGTGATGGTGGGCGAACTGGTGGAGCGTCGTCCGACCGACGGGGCGGTGGGCAGTGCGGCACTGATCCTGCAGGCGAACGTCGACGATCTGGACCCGAGGCTCTGGCCCGACGTCCTGCACCAGCTGCTGGTATCGGGCGCCGACGACGCCTGGCTGACCCCGATCCTGATGAAGAAGGGCCGTCCGGCACACACGCTGAACGTGCTGTGCGATCCGGGCCGAGCCGACCTCCTGCGGAACCGGATCTTCGACCTGACCAGCACCATCGGCGTCCGCCACCTCGAGGTCGGGAAGTTCGCGCTGCCCCGGCTGACGACCGATCTCGACGTCGAAGGCGGCCCGGTCACGATCAAGGTCGCCCTTCGGGGCGGGGTGGTCAGCCAGGTCAGTGCGGAGTTCGACACGGTCGCCGCGAGGGCGGCCGAACTCGGCCGCAGCCAGCAGGAGGTGATGGTGCTGTCGCTGATGGCCGCCCGGGCCGCGGGCTGGGTCGCCGGCGAGCCGGTTCCCGGTGATCACGATGGCTGACCCGGCTGTCAGGGCGGATCCGGAGAACTCTCACCGGCCGGCCTGGGACGATGGGCCCATGCGGATGCGGCAGCGGGTGATCTGGCAGGCGACCGGCCTGGTGCTGTTGATGGCGGCGATCGTGATCGTCGCCCTCACGGTCGGCCTGCCCGACCTGGATGGGCTGCGCGCCGACCTCGCCCGGATGGGTTGGTGGGCTGGTGTGGTTTTCGCCGGTCTCTACGCCGCGGCCACCCTTTCCCCGCTGCCCAAGACCGTGTTGACGCTCGCCGCGGGTGCGCTCTTCGGGGTGCCAATCGGCCTGCTCCTGGTGGTGGTCGGCGCGAACATCGGGGCTATCGCGGGCTTCGGCATCGGCCGGGTGCTGGGCCGGGAGACGGTGCGCCGGATCGTCGGCGTGCGGTTCGAGCGCTTCGACGCCCTGCTCGAACGGCGGGGCTTCTTCGCGATCCTGACGGCCCGGCTGATCCCCGTTGTCCCGTTCACCGCCGTCAACTACCTGGCCGGACTCACCGTCGTCCGGCTCCGCGACTTCGTGGCCGGCACGGTGCTGGGCATGATCCCGGCCACCACGGCCTATGTCACGGTCGGTGCGTACGGCGCCGAGCCCGGGTCGTGGCCGTTCCTGGCTGCCGTTGGTGCCCTGGTGCTGCTCACCGTGGTCGGCGTGGTGATGGCCCGCCGGCGACGCCGTCCGGCAGCCGATACGGTGCCGGACGGGCTCGACCGGCCCCCGGTCATTCGGGCGTCTGACAGGGTGTCCAGCACGGCGGAATCGCGCTGACCGCCAGGTGAGCTTCTTGCCGTGCCAGGTCCAGGGGGCCTCGACGTGACGGTTCCGCTGGGCGTCCAGCACGGCCTCGGCCGCGGATCCGGTCAATGGCAGGCACTGGGGGTCCAGTCCTGGGTCGCGTCAGCCCGGCCGAACACGGTCGCCCGTAGATCGTTGAACGCCTGCCGGGCCGGCACCTGTTCGGCCGGGAGGTCGATCTGCGACACATCGAAGTCCGCGAGATAGGCGGAGACGCCACGGGTCGTCGTGGTGCCGGCGGCTCGGTAGGCGATGTGGTCGATCGGCCCGTCGGTGACGTCGAGGTCCCTCAAGTCGACCTCGGCCTCCGGCGAGTCGAGATAGTTCTCCGCCAGCGCGGCCAGGACATCCGGGTCGATCCAGCCTGCGGTGAACGTCGGGATCTGGTTCCAGTAGGCGCCGAAGTACTTCGACACCAGCACAGAGCCGTCGTCGTAGACGATCAGGGTCGGGACGGACGTTCCCTTGGTGGGGCAGTAGTAGCTCGGGCTGACGGGTCGTCCAGAACATCGGCTTTGCGCCCGCCGTGGGCCCGGTCAGGGCTACCGGCGGGTGCGGGTGCCGGGCGGCACCGGGGTAGTGGTGGGTGGCGCGCTCGCAGAGCGACGACGGACGAGCGGTTTCGTACGCCGCTCTGACGGGCCGGGTCGCCGATCGGTTGCGGTGCCTGATCACTTCGCAAAACTGTTCAGGCGTCGCGCTTGTTGAGCACGAAAGCGGCCAGGATCCACAGCACGACGGCGGTGGCCAGGAACACCAGTACGCCCTGCACCGGACTCGGAGCGCTCCGGTTGGACAGGAAATCCTGCAATCCGGCGATGTTGCTGGTCGGCGTGACGAACTCGCTGCCCGCGGCGAACGGCAGCCAGGGGCCCACCTTCGGTCCCACCGTCGGGATCAGCGTGAACAACGTCTCCACCAGCAGCGGCCACAGCAGTAGCAGCGTGATCGCTCCGGCCGACTGCCGCAGCAGAGTGCCGACGGAGACCGCGATGACGGCGGCGATCGCGAACAGTGCCGAGTATCCGGCGACCTCACGCCAGACTTCGCCCTGCAGCACCAACGGTTCCGGTGGCTGCTTGGCCAACGCCTTCGTCAGGAAGAAGGCGCCGATGGCAGAGACGAAGCCGACGACGGCCCCGAGTCCGGCAAGCAGGAGGGTCTTGGCCAGCAGCACCGTGGTTCGCTTGGGTGCGGCCAGGAAAGTGCTGCGGATCGTCGAGAAGCGGTACTCGGTGGTGATGGCCAGGGCCGCCATGATCATGAAGATGCTCTGCCCCAGGGCTACTCCGCGCAGGGCGAAGAAGGGGATGGCCTGCCTGCCGCTGTCGCCGAGGCCGATGAGCAGCCCGAAGGCCAACGCGGCCACCAGGATTGCGCCGAGGCACCAGTACGGCGAGCGGGTGGAGAACAGCTTGATCCGTTCCACAGCAAGCAAACTCATGTCTGATCCTGCCTCTTCGCGCGGGCGCTCATCAGTTCATGAGCTCCGCTCCTTGCTCGTACCTCGCGGCGATGCTCGCTCATGTCTGATCCTGCCTCTTCGCTTCTGGGGTCTGGTCAGCGGGCGCTGCGCGGGGCGGGGGGGCCGCGCCGGGTTGGAATGCGCCGGGTTGGAATGCGCCGGGTTGGACCGCGCCGGTCGCTGCGAAGGCGGGGACGCCGGATGGGGTGAGCATCGGGTCGATGCCGGCGGTGAACTGGTGCCCTCCGTACTCGACCGAATCGCCGGTGAGCTGCATGAAGGCCTCTTCCAGCGAGCCCTGGACGCCGGCCAACTCGTGCAACGTGATGCCCGCCGTCCCGGCCAGATCACCGACCCGTTCGATCGGGGTGGCGTGCACGATCAGCGCACCCTCGGCCGGGCTGGTCTGAATACCGTTGCGGTCCAACAGGTCGGCGAGTGCGGGCAGCTGGGGTGACCGCACCCGGACGGTGGATTCGGTTGACTGGGCGATGAAGTCGGCCGTAGCAGCATCGGCGATCAGTCGCCCCTTGCCGATGACGATCAGATGCTGTGCTGTGACGGACATCTCGGACAGCAGATGGGAGGAGACGAAGACGGTCCGGCCGGCGGAGGCGAGGCTGTGCATGAACTGTCGAATCCAGAGAATGCCTTCCGGGTCGAGCCCGTTGACCGGTTCATCGAAGAGCAGGACTTCGGGATCGCCGAGGATGGCGCCGGCCAGCCCGAGTCGTTGCTTCATGCCGAGGGAGAACTTCCCGACCGCCTTCTTCGCGACGGAGCTGAGTCCGACGGTCTCCAGCACCTCGTCGACGCGCTTGACGGAGAGTCCGTTGGACGCGGCCATCCACCGCAGGTGTGACCGCGCACTCCGGTTCGGGTGCACCCAGTTCGCGTCCAGCAGGGCGCCGACCTTGGTCAGCGGCCTGGTGAGCGAGGCGTAGGGCTTGCCCTGGATCAGGGCCTGACCGGCGGTCGGGTTGTCCAGACCCAGGATCATCCGCATGGTGGTGGACTTCCCCGCGCCGTTGGGCCCGAGGAAACCAGTCACGGTGCCGGGTCGGACTGTGAAGGACAGCGTGTCGACGGCTCGAGTAGGCCCGAAGATCTTGGTGAGTCCGGAAACTTCGATCATGGACCCCATCCTGCGCTAGGTCGCCGCCCCCCGCTCCCCGGTTTCCGCGCATACCGAACTGCCCGGCGCAGACAGAATCGCCCGTTTCGGCCCGAAATGGGGGCGAAACGGGCGATTCCGTCTGCGCAGCCGGGGTGGGCCGAGCGAACGGATCAGCCGGTGTAGATCCAGATCCGTCCGGAGCTGTGGCGCTGGTACAGGTGACCGCTGCCGGCGATGATGTCCACGGTCTGGCTGTTGCCGTCGACCTGGAGCCAGCCGGTGTGGGGGGTACCGGTGTAGATCCAGATGTTGCCATTGTCGTGTCGCTGGTACAGCGCTCCGCCGTCGGCCGCGATCTCGACGGTCAGCGGGTTGTTGTCGAGCTCGAGCCAGCCGGTGTGCGGGGTGCCGGTGTAGATCCAGATCCGTCCGGAGTTGTGCAGCTGGTACAGGTTTCCGCCGGCGGCGACGATGCCGACGGTGGCCGGGTTGTTGTCGAGTTCCAGCCAGCCGGTGTGCGGGGTGCCGGTGTAGATCCAGATCCGGCCGTCCTGGTGGCGCTGGTAGAGGTTGCCCCCGTCGGCGGCGATCTGGGCCGTTGCGGGGTTGTTGTCGAGCTCCATCCACCCGGTGTGCGGGGTGCCCGTGTAGATCCAGATGCGTCCGGAGTTGTGCAGCTGGTAGAGGTTTCCGCCGGACGCGACGATGTCGACGGTGGCCGGGTTGTCGTCCAGCTCCAGCCACTGCGGGAACGGATTTCCCCGCGGGTAGACCTGTCCGGCGAACTGCTGGTCCAGGGGATCGATGTCGGTGCCGCCGTCGACCGCGACGGAGTCCTTCATGATCGAGGCCGGCAACCAATAACACATGATGGAAACCGGATCGGCTTTCGCGGTGGCGATCAGGGCGGAGTTGTCCATCGGCGTCAGGACCTGGGCGATGACCTGAGCCTCCGACCAACCCTGCGTCCGTTCGAAGTATTCGAGCGCTTTGGCCCGGTCGATTCGATTGACGATGTCGTCCCTGGTGTGTTCGTGCGGGAACCCGAGCGTGTGACCGGTTTCGTGTCGGATGACCCGGTAGAACTCCGAATCGGCGGTCGCCATCGAGAACCCCTGCAGATTCATCGTCGGCTGGTCGGCGGCGATGTGCAGCACATCCGTGCCGAGATACGACCAGTACCCGTCGGCCGCGCGGTTGATCCGAACCTGCGGATCCGTTGCCGTCTCGAGGAACTGGACGTTGGAGTAGCTGCCCCAGGCGTTCATGTGGGACAGGATGCGGGCGCGGAGATCGGCGGCCGGGCCGTCCATGAACCCGACCGTCAACCGGACGCCGCCGCTACCCCAGTACTTCGAGGTCAGCAGTGCGAGATGGGCCGGTTCGATGACGGTGTCCGGCATGCTCAGTCGAAGTGCCTGCGTGGCAGGGGCATTGGTGGGGTTGATCTCCACGGCAGCGGCCGCCGCGTCGATCCACTGGTCCGACGGCAACACCTTGATACTGCAACTCGGTCGTTCCATGAGGGGTCCTTCCCCGGTAGCGAATGGCGGGTTTCTCCACGCCAATTGCTAGACGGAGCGCCGGACCGGGGGTGAAATACGAAATTGCTACCGGAATTGTCCGGTGGGTTCAGGGACGTCCTCCCGGACATCCACGTGCGCACGCTCTCCGGCCGGAGAATCGATCTGCGGTAGGTCCTTCGAATCCGTCGACGGGATTGTCGGCGCGTCGGACCGACGATCGTGGGGCTGCCGGGTCGGGAAGGCCGAGACGGCCAGCACCAGGCAGCCGACTGCGGCGGGCACCTCGATGAGCAACGCCATCACGAGAGCGAGAGTTCTGGCATGTCCGGGTGCCGAGGTCGTGACGTCGACCCAGGCGTCGAGCGCCAACAACGCCGAGGTGAAAGCCGCCGGCAACGCGCGGTGCGGGCTGCGGCGCCAGAGCAGGACCCCGGTGACGACGAGCCCGACTGCCTCGGCGAGGTCCACTCCGGTCCACATCAGCGACCAGTTCCGCGCCCGGGTCGTGTCGGGCAGCTTGAACGAGAGGTACAGCAGCCACGGGACGAGGAGCAGTCCGCAGAACATCAGGACTGATCCCCATGCCCGGGGTCGGTCGCGGATCCGTGTCAGCACCCTTCCAAGGATAGGGCGACTTCCGGCCGGGTGTCGGTGCAGAAGCTGTGTACCTGCTGTGATGGCCGGTCTGTGCTGATTGCGGCACCCGGACGTCCTGCACAGCGATCGCTATAGCGATCGCTGTGCAGGACGTAAGGCTGGGAAGTGCCGACGGGTCAGTGCTGGCCGATCAGGGAGCCGATCCGCCCACCGACCGCGACGGCCACCACGATGACGATCGCGACGACAAGTGACGCGATGAGCGTGTTCAGCGGCTTGCGCATGTCCCGCGGTCCGCGATCCCGGGCGTGCAGCAGCAGCGCGAGCGCCGTCAGCGACCGGGTCGCGTGGGCCTGCAGGATGACCTTCGGGCGAATCTGGTTCATCAGGCCGTCCCACTCCCGCTGCCGTGGCCGGTCCCTTGGCCGGTCCCTTGGCCGGTCCCGTCGGTCCCTCGGTCCCGGTTGCCGGAATCTGCGGCAGTACCCCCGGGCGGGTCGAGCCGGCGCAGGACAGTGGTTCCGAACCCGCGCTCGTACCCCGGCCTCGGCGTCGAATCGGTCGGCGTCGTCCAGTCGACGTCCGCTGCCTTGGCGGCAGGTCCGGGGGCGTCCGAGGCCAGATCCGGATCGGCGACCTCATCGACCGACCCGTCCTCGCCGGTGCGGATGCTCTGGGCCGCCGTACGCAGCAGCATCTCGAGCTGGTCGGTGAGTTCGGGATGGGCGCTGGCAGTCGAGAGCAGGATGGTCCAACTGGTATCCGGCACCGGCAGGAAGATCTGGAGGCTGGTGAGCGCGGCGATGGCCGCGGTACCGGGCACGACCATCGTCATCCGGTCGCGGTGCAGGATCGCCGGACCGGTGTTGGTGGTGATCTCGGTGACCGTTCCGGTGCGGGGCAGGATGTCGTGCACCCGGCCGAGCGAGGTGGGGCGGCCATCACTGGCGAACGCGATGTGCAGCCCGAAACTCGCCGCTCCGCCTTCCGCCCGCTTGCCGACGGTGATGAGACTGAGGGCGGCCCCGGCCCGCTGGCAGTCGGCCACCAGGCCTTCGAGCAGCGCGACGATCTCGCGACGCTCTTTGGAGCTCACCCGCGACCCACGAAAGGTGGTGTCGATCAGATCGTCGGCCGAACGCCGCCAGGTCCCCGGGTTGGAGTCCAACTGGGACCACGTCGAAGGCACGCGGAGCCAGATGGGGAACGGCGGGAACGGCACCTCCGGGTTGAGCTCGATCCGATCGCCGGCGAGCTCACCGAGTTGCGTCACTGCGGGCCGCTGCCGCCGGCACCGCCGGAACCTCCGGTGCCACCCGGCTGCATCGAGCTGGCCAACTGTGCATCGAACTGAGCGCTCATCGAGCCGATCTGGGTGCTGGTGTCGCCGAAGCCACCGATGTTCTCGCCCAGCTTCTTGACGCTCGCCTCCCACTCCGACCGGAAATGGCCCAGTGCGCTGTTGATGCGGTCCTGGTCCGCGGTGAAGCCGAGGATCTCGAAGGCGTTCTTGGATTTCGAACCGATCTGGTCCGAGATGGTGGTCAGGTTGCTGCCGACGGCTTGCAGGGCCTCGTACGGATACTGGGCGAAATCGGACATCGCTACTCACTCCCCATGTGCGTTCTGCGAACTCGAACTGTTGCAGTGCAGTACTTCTCGTAGTCTGTCGAGCGTTCCCGCCGGGGCAGTCCCGCTGACCGGCACAGGCTGGGACGATCGCTCCGCCCCAGCGGTTCCCGTCCCATGTTGCCAGCATTGGCGGGCGCGGGGAGCCGTTGTCCACATGGGGCAACGCCCGCCGACGGTTCCGCGACCCGGCTACGGTGCAGGGATGAGCATCGACGGCGGCGGGCAGCGCCATCGGGTGGACTGGGGCCGCTCGCTGCTGGCCGGGCTGAACCCCGGGCTCTCCGGGCAGGTCGGCGCCTTTCGCCGCGCAAGAGCCGGGGTGCCGTCCACCGCCCGTGGCCGGACGGTCGCCGTGATAGGTCGCCTTCCGGGCTCGGGGACCAGCACGGTCGCGGCACTGTTGGCCTTGGCCGCGGCCGGGTACACCGACAACCGGGTGACGGTCGTCGAGACCAACCGCGCCGGCGGACGCGGACGGTCGGTGACGGAATTGCTCGGTGGTAGCGGCGACGGCCGGCTGCCTGCGCTCCTGACGGTCCCCGACGGCGAGGCGGTGGCGCGGCGCCGGGTCAGATCGGCGGGCACCCCCGGGGCTGCCGTTCCCGTACTGGCACTCCCCGCCGACGCGGGCAGCTTCGCCCCGCAGGTGCTCGAGCAGACCCTGACCCGACTGCGTCATCGCGCCGATCTGACCATCATCGACACACCCAGTGACCGCGGCGAACCCGTGTTCCATGCCGTACTGCATCTGGTCGACCAGGTGGTCCTGGTGCTCACCGCCGACCGCTCCGCCCCCGCACGGCTCGACGCGGCGCGGCGCTGGCTATCGTCCGCCCCAGGACCGGCCAGGCACCACTCGGTCTGCGTCGCACTGGTCGCGGTCGATCGGCTGGTCCCACGTTGGCGACCCGGCGACCTGCCCTGGGTCCTGGTGCCACGGGATCGGGCGCTGCGCAACGGGCTGCCAGGGCGGATGTCGCGTCGCGCGCTCACCGCCGGACTGGAACTGGTGCGCACCGTCTCCGACGTCCGGCGCGGCTGATCGGGTCCCAGCTCAGTCGATGGCGTCATCCGGCCTGAAGCCCAGCTGGATCAGGCTGGGTTTGCGGCCGCGCCGCACGAGCGTGCCGCGGCCAGGCGGCTGCACGGAGAGATGGACGCCCGGATAGAACGCACCCTCCTGACGGTCTCCCGACAGCAGTAGACCGGTCGCGCCGACCTCGCGGAGACGCTGCGGCACCGGTTCGTAGAGCGAGCGCCCAGCCCCGCCGGAGCGTCGCGCGACGATCATGTGGAATCCGACATCCCTGGCCTGCGGGAGGAACTCGACGAACGGGGCAAGTGGGCCAGCGCCACCCGGCGACAGCAGGTCGTAGTCGTCGGCGATGACGAAGATCTCCGGCCCGCGCCACCAGGACCGCGCACGCAGTTGCGCGGCCGTGACGTCCTCCGGTGGGAGCCGACCCTTCAGCTCGCCGGCGACGCCCCCCGCCATGCCTGCAGCCATCGAGGTGGTGCCGGCGTAGGCGCCGAGGTAGTCCTCCGGAACGACGTCCAGCAGGGTGCGGCGCACGTCGAAGACGGCGAACACCACCTCCTGGTCCGTGTACTTGGAGACCAGGTCGCGGATGATTGTCTTCAGCAGCGACGTCTTCCCGGACTCCGCATCGCCGATCACCAGCAGGTGCGAGTCAGCGCTGCGCCAGTCCAGTTCGACCGGCTTGAGATCCGTCTCGTCCACCCCGATGACGATGCCGCTACGCGGACCGGCGGCCGCCAGTAGCGGCGTCATCTCCACCAGGGTGGGCAGCATCCGGATCGGCGGCACCGACTCGCCGGGCCAGGCCGCCGCGATCTGGGCCACCAACGTCTCGACCGTGCCGGTGCCGGCAACGGACTCGGAAAGGTATGGCAGGCAGGTCTGCACCTGCAGGCCACCCTCGACCAGGCAGCGACCCGGGTTGTCGGCCCGCAGGTTGACGGCCTGCTTGCGCCCGATGACGGAGTCGCCGGGATCGTTGAGCCGGAACTCGATCTTATTGCCGATTGCGGCCTGCAGCTGCATGCGGATGTCGGACCACCGCCCGGCCGTCAGGATGAGGTGGATGCCGTACCCGGGACCGCGGGTACCCAGGTCCTGCACCAGATCGGCGAGGTCCTCGAAATCGCTGCGCAGCACCGGGAAGTTGTCGATCACCAGGAACATGTCGGCGACGGGCAGTTCGGTCAGCCGACCGGCGCGGAACATCGCCCGCATCGCCTGCGGTGAGTCGATGCCGAGCCGTCCGAACAGCTCCTCCCGCTCGGCCATCGCGCCGGCCACCTCGGCGACCGTCCGCCGTACCCGGTCGGCATCCAACCGCGGCGCCACGCCGGCCACGTGTGGCAGACCGTCCAGCACTCGGAGCGCACCGCCACCGAGATCCAAGCAGTAGAAGGAGATCTCACCTGGCTGATGACTCAGTGCCGCCGACACCACGAGCGTGCGGAGCAGATTCGACTTGCCACTCTGGGGGGCCCCCAGAATGGCCAGATGGCCACCCGAGGCCGAGAGATCCAGCAGCTGCGGTTCCTGCTTCTGCTCGGCCGGCTTGTCCAGCAGCCCGATGGCGACCGTGAGTCCACCCGGTGCCGCAACGCCCCGGCCCGGTTCGGTCTCGCCCGGAGCGGCGTGCCGGCTCGTCCCGGGCACCGGCACCACGGACGAGGCTGCCCGCAGGCCGAGCACCGGGTCGATCGTCACCGCGCCGACGATGCGGTCGAGCGTCAGCTCGGCCGGTAGCGGAGGCAGCCAGATCTGGGTGACCTTCTCGCCGACCGCTGCCAGTTGGCGCACCGCGACGTCCAGAACTGTCGGCGCGAGTGCGTCCGGCTCGTCCACCGGGGCCGGACGGTCCGGTTCGATGGCGGCCAGATAGGAGGCGGTGTCATTGAAGAACGGGAAGGGGGCCGGGACGGGAGCGGCGTCGACGACCGTCTCGCCGGTGACCGGCGGGACGTAGGCGCCAGAGACGTAGCCGGCCTTGAACCGCTGGAAGACCGTGGTGTCCACCTTGAGGTAGCCGGATCCGGGGATCGGCGGGAGTTCGTAGGCGTCGCCGACGCCGAGCACGGCGCGCGACTCGCCGACGTTGAACGTGCGCAGCCCGAGGCGGTAGGACAGGAACGACTCCAGCCCGCGGAGCCGGCCCTCTTCCAGGCGCTGGCTGGCCAGCAGCAGGTGCACGCCGATCGACCGCCCGATACGACCGATGGCCAGGAACAGCTCGATGAAGTCCGGCTTCGCCGTCAGCAGCTCGCCGAACTCGTCGATCACCACGAAGAGGTTCGGCAGGGGAGCCCGGCAGGCCGGGTCCCCGCTCTCGCGCCGCCGGTTGTACTCGGTGATGTTCGGCAGGTTGCCGGCGTCGGCGAGCATCTGCTGGCGCCGCTTCATCTCGCCGAACAGCGCGTCGTGCAGGCGGTCGACCAGCCCGGTGTCGTCGGACAGGTTGGAGATCATCGCAGCGCAGTGGGGGGCCTCTTCGAGGCCCGCGAACGTGGCGCCGCCCTTGTAGTCGACGAGCACCATGGACAGCCGCTCCGGTGGATGCAGCATCGCCAGCGTCAGCACCACGGTCCGCAGCACCTCCGACTTGCCGGAGCCGGTCGCACCGACGCAGAGCCCGTGCGGTCCCATGCCGCCCAACGCCGGTTCCTTGAGGTCGAGGTAGACCCGTTCGCCCGCCGGGCCCAGCCCGAACGGCACGCGCAGGAACTCCCCGAGCGGGCGCGGCAGCCACGTGGCCCGGGGGTCGAAGTTGCCGGGATCCCGGACGCCGACGAGATCGCCGAGATCCAGGGTGGCCTCGAGCGGGGCCGACGAGGATGTCTCCTCGACCAGCCGGACGGCCGTCAGCTCTCTGAGCAGCGCCTTCAGGGTCGACGGGCTGATCACGTCCGGGGTGCCCGACCGCGCACCGGCGGCCCGGAGCCTGGACTCGGCATTGTCGTCGTCACCGGCCGGCCGCAGGTCCTCGACGCGGATGCCCTCTTCGTGGCAGGTCAACCTGACGTCGACCCGCTCCGGCTCCGCGGTCGTCGACTCGACCAGGGTGAGAACGCTGATGCCGAGATCGGACGGGGTGACCTCCGGTGGGAGACCGCCGAACAGGTCCCCACCGGGCCCGCCGAGGTCGACCACGACCACGATGGCAGGCCCGAATCTCGCCGGGTTGACGCGCCCGAAGCGACCGGCCCGCACCGCTTCACCGGTGCGACGCGAGATCTCCGGCCCGAGCAGCTGGGCCATCACCTCGGGGTGCTCGGTGGTCAGGCGTTTGGGGGCGGCGCCGTCGTACTCGTCGGGAGACAGGAAGTGCGGCAACCACTTCAGCCAGTCCAGCCAGCCGGCGGACCGTCGCGGTACACAGGTGAACAGGCGCAGTTCGCCGGGCCCGTGCCAGGCCACCAGCTGGGCCAGCGCGGTGGTGACGACCTGCCGCGACGCTCCGGCAGGCCCCACGATCGAGACGCGCCCGCTGATGGGTAGACCGATCGGCATGCCGCCGACGATCCGGTCCCGTTCGACGATCCGGAGCGTTGCCGCGGCCACCACCACATCGGGTTCGGACAGCGGGTCGCGATCGAGCGGCGGCACCACCCGCTGCCACAGCGGGCTCGGGCCGGTCCCCACCCGGGCGATCAGAAAGTCCGGATCCTCCGGACGTCGTTCCCACAGCCGTAGCGGATCGCGGACGAGCTCGGGCAGCAAGGCGGGGTCGGGGTGATGGTGCAGGGCGACCGCGCGCTGGCGACGGACCGAGCCGGCCAGGTCGACGCGCACCCGGTCCAGGTAGTCCAGATACCGTCGTCGCAGGTCGTTCGCCCTCTTGCCGGCCCCGGTGCGTTGGGCCACGAACATCACGATGGCCCCGATGATGGTGGCCATCAGCATGATGCCGCCGGCGATCAGCATCACCGGATTGCGGTTCGCGACGATCATGATCAGTGACCCGGCACCGCCCATGATGGGCATCAGGATCTGCATGACGCCCTGCAGACCCGCCGCTGCATCGGGCAGGGTCGGTGCCGAGAGCAACTCGACCGGCCGCAGGTCGAGCGGCTCCGGCCGCGTCCGCGCCGGACGGTGGATCAATCTCTGGGCCATATCGCCCCCTTGTTGTGATCGGCCATCTCGCCCCTTCGGTCGAACATCCATGACTCCCCTGTGACCGCGCCTAGACTACGGCGGGCCACCGACATCCATGCGGGCCGATGGCTCGCCGGAGATGTCGGGCCAGTCCCGCGGGGTGGGAGTGGCTCGGAAACCGACCAACGACGTTGGTCGACACCGAGAGCACCGACAGCCCGTCGTCGATCAGGGGAGGTCCATGGGAACCCGGTTCACCAGAGTGACCGTCATCGGTGACGGCCGCCAGATCGACATCTCGTTGCCCGCCGATGCTCCGCTGGCCGAACAACTCCCGACCGTTCTCCGCCTGTTGTCGGTGCCGAGTACGCCGGTGCCCGTCCGGTGGCGGCTTGCGGCACCTGAATTCGGGCCGCTGGAACCCTCGCGGTCCCTCGACGACGCGGGTGTGCTCGACGGTGCGCAGCTGTACCTGACGGAAGCGGCATCCGCCCCGCCCCCACCGTTCGTCGACGACGTCGAGTCGGCGGTGGCCGAGATGGTCGTGGCGAGTGCTCCCGGCTGGACCGGGGACACTCGGCGCAGCGCGATCGCCATGTTGCTGGCCATCGTCCTGTTCGCCGCGCTGCTGGTCGGTCTGACCTCGCGAGGCGCGGTCGACTGGCTCGCCCCGGCCCTGGTGATCGTCGGTGCCCTGGTTGCCGGCGGTGTCATCCGTCAGCGGGGCGGCTGGGTCTGCTCCCTGGTGGCCGTGCCGGCTGCCGTCCTGCTGGTGTTGGGGCTGGTCGCCGTCAGCCCGTCCCTCCTGGGCCTCGACCCGACCGAGGATGTCCTTGGCGCGCCCGCCGATCGCAGCGCGCTCCAGATCTTCGCCGAGGCCACGGGTGCAGCGGGTTGGAACGGTTTCCCCTTGCTGCTGGTCGCGGCGGGTGCCCTTGCGCTGGCTCTGGCCGGGATCGTCAGGCGTCACCCCGGTGTGACGATCGGTGGCAGCGTCGCCGTCGTGCTGTCCCTCCTGGCACTGCTGTGCACCCGGGCCGGGATGCCCGCCGACCGCACGGCCGGGCTGGCCGTCGTCGTGGCGGTGTTGCTGGCCGGTCTGGCAGGTCAGGTCGCGTTGGGTGGAGCTGGACTGGTCGACCTGATGGTGGCCGACGAACGAGGGGAGCCGGTGCCGCGCCTCGCGGTGGCGGCCGCCGTCCGCCGCGGGCTCGGCCTGACGGGCGGCATGGTCTGGGCGGCCGTGAGTACAGCCACCGCGGCGTGCCTCGTGCTGATCCTGCGGAGCCCGGATTCGGGGACGCCATCCGGCTGGATCGCCCCAGCGGTCGGGGCCCTCGGCGGCTTGATCTTCGGGCTGCGGAGCCGGATGTTCACCCGGGCGTCGCATGTCGGTCCCATGCTTGCCGTCGTGGTCGTCGCGGTGGTCGCCGTCGCGGTGCGGCTGCCCGTCTGGTTGGAACTCGACGCAGATTCGCGACCGGTGATCACCCTGCTGGTCCTGGTCCTGGCCGGCCTGCTGGGGGCCGGTTCCGGCCTGCGCTCGCTCCGCGAGGTAGCCGGCGCACGGCTGCAGCGGACCCTCGAGCGTCTGGAACTGCTGGCCATGCTGGCCCTGGTGCCGGGGATCGTCCTGCTCTTCCGGGTCATCCCCATGGTGCAGCGTTGGTGGAGCTGAATCGAGGGCAAGCCTGCGGACTGCCGGATGGACGGCGTCCGAACGTGTCACGATGAACTCCACCGAATCGATAATGGTGTGCTCGACGGAAACGACAGTGATCAGCTCGACGAACAGTCAATCGCGGGGTTGGCCCCGGTCAGGGTGGGAGAGACATGCGGGTGCTGGCCATCGACTTCGGGACGTCGAACACGGTGGCGGCGCTGCTGATCGAGGGTCAGGCCCCACGGACGGTCACTTTCGACACCTCGCCGTTGCTGCCGTCGGCGGTGTACGTCGACGTCGACGGACAGGTGACGGTCGGCCGCGACGCCCAGCGCTCGGCGCGTCTCGACCCGGCCCGCTTCGAGCCGAACCCGAAGCGCCGGATCGACGACGGCGAGGTCCTGCTGGGTGACCGCGTGGTGCCGGTGGTGGAGATCATCGCGGCTGTGCTGCGGGCAGTGGCAATCGAGGTGCGTCGGCAACTCGGCGGCGGTCTGCCCGACGAAGTGCGCCTGACCCACCCGGCCCAGTGGGGTGCCAGCCGACAGAATGTCCTGGTCAGCGCCGCCCGATCAGCCGGGCTGGGCGCCAACCTGCTGCTCATCCCCGAGCCGGTCGCGGCGGCGGCGCAGTTCACCCAGCTGCCAGGTCGTGCGTTGCCGCCCGGCGGCACCGTCGCCGTCTACGACCTCGGCGGTGGCACCTTCGACATCGCCATCGTGGGCCGCACCCAGCCGTCGTCCGGATCGTCGCCCGGCCCGGCGCGGGACGGCGAGTTCCACGTGCTCGCCGAGGCCGGTCTGCCCGACCTCGGCGGACTCGACTTCGACCAGGCCATCCTGGACCAGGTCGGACGGGACACGTCGTCCGCTGATCCGGCCCGCTGGCAGCAGATCCTGCGGCCGGTCGACACCTCGTCCCGGCGTGCGGCCAGAGCACTCGCCGAGGACGTCAGAGCGGCGAAGGAAACCCTGTCGCGGTATCCGCAGACGGACGTCTCGCTGCCCGACCCGTTCGTCGACGCCCACCTGACGCGGACCGAGTTCGAGGGTCTGATCCGGCCCAATCTGCTGCGGTCCATCGAGGTCCTCACGTCGGTCCTGCAGAACGCCGGGATCGGCCCTGAGAAGTTGAACGGGATCTTCCTGGTCGGCGGTTCGTCCCGGATCCCGCTGGTCGCCGGCCTGATCCAGGACCGGCTGCACGTGACCCCGGTCGCGCTGGACCAGCCGGAGACCGCCGTCGCGCTCGGGGCCCTGCTCGTGCCCGTCCGTCGGGACGGCAACCGCACGGTAGCGCTGACCGACGGCCAGTCGCCGCGGTCCGGCGCACCTGCGGGTCCCGGCCTCTACGGCGCCGGTGGAATGGGGCGTCCCGGTCTGCAGACCGGCGGCCAGCTCCCGATCGGGGATCCTGGCCGCGGGTCGACGAACACGTCAGGACGCAGTTCTGGGACCGGCAACCGGCGGCGGCTGACGGTGATCGCCGCGGCCGTTGCGGTGGTGGTCGTGCTGGTCCTGGTCCTGGTGATCGTCAAACCGTTCGGTCCCTCGCCGACCCCGGGCGCGGACCCGACCACCCCGGTGACCGCCTCCGGAGCAGCCACCTCCGGCAGCTCACCGGTGAAGCCGCAGACGTCCGGCGCGCAGTCGTCCGGCGCGCAGTCCTCCGGTGTCCAGCCGACCGGCCTCGGGCCCGGGAAGCTGTTCACGGCCGGTGAGGTGGCCTTCATGGGCACGAGCATCGCCCAGCTGATCAACTGCGTGGACAGCACGACCGCCTACAACGCCTCGGTCGCCGCCAAGCTCAAGGTGGGCAGGGCGGTGCGGTGCCAGGCGCCCGCGGCCGCGCTGACCCCGGACCTCAAAGGTGAACAGATACTGGTCTACGTGATGACCGCATCGGCCCCCTCGACCGGGCCCATCGCCTACCTCGACCAGCTGGTGAAGAGCCGCCAGAAGGACACTTCCGAGCTGTACAAGTACGACTCCGACGCCCCGTTCACCGTGGGTTCGGTGTCCGGCCGCGTGATGACGGCCTTCGACCTGCCGGCCCTCGGCGGGAGCGGGGACCGAGGGGCTTCCGTGCTGGGTTGGGTGTTGACCGGTCAGCCCTACATCGGCGTCGTAGTCTCGGTCTCGACTTCGACGCAGGACGAACTCATGACCTACTGGGCCCAGAGCTACAAACCGCGCGGCTAGCCGACCGCCGAGGGGAACACCAAGCCATCCGGCGAGCGGAACGCCGGCCATCCGGCGAAGGGAGCACTGATGCAGGGTCCGTTGTCGCAGGCCGTCGCCGGCATGTGCACCGCGCTGCTCCCCCAGGTCTCCAGCACTACTGCGGCCGGTGTCGCCGAGGTGGTCGGGCGGCTCGACACCCCGTTGCAGCTCGCCGTCGCCGGTCGCATCAAATCTGGTAAATCGACGCTGGTCAACGCCCTGATCGGGCGCCGGGTCGCGCCCACCGACGTCGGCGAGTGCACGCGATTGGTGACGAGGTTCCAGTACGGCACGGTCGACCGCATCGAGGTGGTGTTCGGCGACGGACGCCGGTCCACCCTCCCGTTCGCCGCCGACGGTGGCATCCCCGCCGACCTCGGCCTTGATCTGGCCGGGGTCTCCCACATCGAGGCCTACCTGACGAGTGCGCTGCTGGCGGACATCACGGTGATCGACACCCCTGGGCTCGGATCGCTCGACGCCGCCTCGGTGTCCCGGACCGAGGCCCTGCTCGGAGCCTCCGGCGCGACGGGCGCCCGGGCGACGGGCACCCAGGCGACGGGCGCCCGGGCGACGGGCACCCGGGCGACCGGCACGCGGGCGACGAGCACCGGCACCGGGGCCGACGCGGGTCGTGGAACGCCGGGGTCGCTTGACCCGGTGTCCAGGTTTGCCGTCGCCGGCGCCGAAGCCGTCGTCTACGTCTTCACCCAGTCGGTCCGGGCGGACGACGCCCTGGTGCTGGCGGCCTTCACCGCCGCGACCGCCTCGCGGGATGCCGGGCCGGTCAACGCCCTCGGGGTGCTGAACAAGGCCGACACGGTGGTGGCCGATTCCGTCACCGGGGCGGGTGGCAGCGTTCGCGAGGCCGCGCGCATCCTCGCCCGCAGCCAGGCCGAGGTACTGCGGCCCCGGGTTGCCGACGTCATCCCGGTGATCGGTCTGCTGGCCGAGACGGCGGAAACCGGCGCCTTCACCGCGGCCGACGCGGAGGCGCTGCGAGTGCTGACGACGGTCGACCCCGCCTTGTTCGGCGCCATGACGATGGCCGGCGACCTGTTCACCGAGATGGACGCGCCGGTCGACCGGCCGACCCGCATCCGGCTGCTGCAGCTACTCGATCTGTACGGCATCGGGGAGGCGGTGGCGATCTTGCGGGTCGAGCCGGCCATCTCGGCGGGCGAACTGCGGCGGCGCCTGCTGGACGCCTCCGGCTTTGCCGAGTTGCGGCGCCGGCTGGGCGAGGTCTTCCGGTCACGGGCGGATGGCATCAAGGCCTCCGCAGCGCTGGCCTCGATGGCCGCGCTCGCGGCAGCTTCGAGTGACTGGGCCGAACGGCAGCGCATCCACGACGCGATCGAGGTCCTCCTGCAGCGACCGGAAGCCCACCAACTGCGTCTGCTGGAGGCGTTGACGCTCGTCAGCAGTGGTGCGGTGACCATGCCTGACGACCTGACGGCGGAGATCATCCGGTTGGGCGGCTCGGTGCGGCCGGAGGATCAACTCGGCCTGCCCACCGCCGCGCACACCGCGCTCCAGGCAGCCGCCCTCGAACGAGCCGGGTGGTGGCGTTCGTTCGCCTCCTTCGGGGCCACACCCGCGCAGGGGCGGGTGGCCCACGTCGTCCATCGCGCCTATTTCTTGATCTGGCAGGACCTGAAGGGCGACCAGCCGTCGGGCCCGGTAGGCGGTCTCGCGAACGGGAGCGTGCCTCGTCCGCAGTTCCGCCAACCGGCTGGCCAGATCGGACACGAAGCGGGCGAATACGGTCAGGCATCGGGTCGCTACGGTCGGCCGACGGGTCAGTTCGGACAGCGGCGGCCGCCTGGTTCTGGTGGTCCGATGGCCGAGCCGGACGATCCGTCGCCCGGCTTCCCAGGTCCGCTGCGGGGTGCGGCGGGCGACGGCTGGACCGGAGACGGACGCCGATGACGGATGCCGTGGTCGGGGGTGGATCGCGCCGGACGGGGCACGAGCGTGAGCCGGATCCCGCAGGTCGGCCGGACCTGCACGCCCGGGTCGGCACCGGTCACCGTGACGACGAGGTGACCACCGTGATCCACCGGGAAGGCGGCTCGGGGCACGGATCGAAGGCCGGGTCGGCGGGGGTCCTGGGAGGGAGCGACCTTGCCGGGATCGGTGCCACCCCGCAGCCCGAGGGCTCTCCACCAGCAGGCCAGCCGGCGCTCGCGTCCGGTTCGTCTGCGGATGTCTTCCCAGCTGGGGTCGCAGATGACGACGCGCTGGGCGGTGATCTGCCCCTGGATGGTCACCCTCCGGACGACGTGCCAGGGCCTGATCCCGTCGCCGAGCGAGCCGTGCTGCTCGACCTTTTGATCTACGCCTGGGACCGGGCGCGCAGCGCCGGTGTCTGGGAGCGACTCACGGCCGGACTGACCCGGATCGGTGTCGAGGTGATCAGGCCCGATGGCGAGATCTTCGACCCGACGTGCCATGAGGTCGGCGGTGTGGAGGAGACCACCGACCCGCTGCTGCACAACACGATCGCCGAAACCGAGTCGGCCGGATTTCGCGATCGGGGCCGGTTGATCAGAGAACCCGTGGTCGTGGTGTACCGAGTTAGCTGATTCGCTCCCAGAGCCCTTCGGGGGTCCCGGTCGATGCCCGGTACGGTGGGCAAAGAGATTCCTCACGGTTCACTCCGACGCTTTTCCGCGCCGTGCGCAATCGTGTCTTGTTTGGTGTCGAGGTTCACCCCGTTGCTTCGTGGGCCTATTACCGAGGCTGGGTCGAGTGCCGAAGGTTGTTCGAGCAAACCCGGCGGGCTGCGTCCTGCTTATCGGACATAGGCGCCGACCGGTCCGGGCCAGGTGTCTGACCCGGGCGATAACCCGCGCGGCCGATTCAGGTCGGTGTGACATTCGCCCGGCGTCACGGGGAACGCTCCGGTGCCTACTGGGAAAGGCCCATTGGCGACTATCAGCGGGTCTCGGGATGGTCTTTCGCGGTGGTCGAGTTCTCCGTAATCCGGCTGGAAAACCTACGCTGCAACAGATCTCGAAGCTATTGATCGTCATTCTTTTGTCACGACACCGCATCGGTCGGAGCGGTTCAGGGGTTGGGCAGGGCCTGATGTCGGTGCTGGCGGGCGGCGACGGAGATGTGCCGCGAACAGCAATCGTTTCGGCGGGCCGCAGCAGATCGCGAAGTTTGCGGTGTGCATGAGGGATGATGGTGCTCTCACGCCGGCATCAATCGAAAGGCCTCGTCATGGCTCAGGTCACCAATGTCAAACTTCTCGACGATCTCGATGGCGCCAAGGCCGCCGAGACAGTCTCCTTCGGTATCGACGGTGTCGGTTACGAAATCGATCTCAGCCTGAAGAACGCGAAGGCGCTCCGGAAGGCGTTCGCCGAGTTCGTCGCGGCCGGCCGTCATCTGAAGGCACCGGCCATCGCGCCCGCCGGGCGGGTCGGTTCCCGGGGCAAGGCTGCCGGGCCCGATGCGGCTGTCATCCGCCAGTGGGCCAACGAGGCCGGCGTGCCGGTGTCGGTCCGCGGCCGGGTCTCGGCCGAGGTGCGGGCGCAGTACGCCGCAGCCATGGGCGCGAACGGCTGATCCTGCGCGCTCAGGGGTCTCCCAGGAACCAGGGGTAGTTTTTCTCTCTGGGTTCCGCTCCGGTCTGATCGGGCTGATACCCCGCCCGGTCAGGCCGACGCCACGGGTAAAGTGTATGCCCGCGCCACCAGCGGGTTCGGAATGGAGAAGACTTGACGATCACCTCGAACGGGGTCAGTACCAGAGCGATCCCGAAGGATGCCGCCGGTCTCCAGGCACGGCTGCTGCACGACCTCGAGCCGGTCGTCGAGGAGAACCTCAACCGTCACCTGTCGGTGTTCAAGGACTGGATGCCGCACGACTACATCCCCTGGAGCCAGGGCCGCGACTTCGCCATGCTGGGCGGCGAGGACTGGGACCCCGAGGACTCGCAGCTCGACCCCACCGCGAAGACCGCGATGATCGTCAACCTGCTCACCGAGGACAACCTCCCGTCCTACCACCGCGAGATCGCCACCCGTTTCGGGCGTGACGGGGCGTGGGGCCAGTGGGTCGGGCGCTGGACGGCAGAGGAGGGTCGCCACGGCATCGCGCTGCGGGACTACCTCGTCGTCACTCGCGGGGTCGATCCCGTCGAGCTGGAGAACCTGCGGATCGCCCACATGACGGCCGGGTACGACTCGGGTGACAAATCCGTCCTGCAGACGGTTGCCTACGTCTCGTTCCAGGAACTGGCCACCCGGGTCTCGCACCGCAACACCGGCAAGGCCTCCGGCGACCCGCTCGCCGAGCAGTTGCTGGCCAGGATCGCGCTGGACGAGAACCTGCACATGATCTTCTACCGGAACCTCGTCGCCGCGGCGTTCGATCGCGCGCCGGACGCGACGATGGAGGCCATCCGCGACGAGGTCGTCGGCTTCGAGATGCCGGGTGCCGGTATGCCCGGCTACACCCGCAACGCCGTCACCATCGCCAAGGCCGGCATCTACGACCTGCGCCTGCACCACGATGCGGTGGTCCAGCCGGTGCTCAAGTTCTGGCGCGTCTTCGACCGCGACGACCTGGGCCCGGCCGGCGAGCAGGCACGCGAGGAGCTGTCCGCGTTCATGACGGGCCTGGACACCCAGGCCAGCCGTTTCGTCGAGCAACGCGAGACGATGCGCCAGCGTCAGGCCGCTCGCGCCGCGGCCAAGGCCTAGGCGCCGCAGCCGGCGGTCGGCCGTCCGACGCACGCAAGCCTCGTCGCCCGCCGTGATCAGCAACTAAGCTCGACCATGATGAGGCGCCTGGCGATCGACTTCGGCACCTCCAACACGGTGGCGGCGTTGGCCGTGGACGCCCAGGCCCCGCGGACCGTCGACTTCGGGCCGTCGTCCCTGTTGCCCTCCGCGGTCTACGGCGGTCCGGACGGGATCACCGTCGGGCGGGCGGCGCAGCGTCAGGCCCGCCTGGAACCGTCCAGATTCGAGCCCAACCCGAAACGCCGGATCGACGACGGCGAGGTACTGCTCGGCGATCAGGTCTTCCCGGTCGTCGATCTCATCGCCGCTGTGCTCAGGACGGTGGCCGGCGAGGTACGTCGACAGTTCGGCGGGGAGGTTGCCGACGAGGTCCGCCTCACCCATCCCGCGCAGTGGGGATCGATCCGGCAGAACATCCTGTTGAGCGCGGCTCGGAATGCGGGTCTCGGCCGCTCGATCGACCTGATTCCCGAGCCGGTGGCGGCAGCGGCCCAATTCACCCAGCTCCCGGGGCGCCAGCTCGCGCCGGGTCAGGCCGTGGCGATCTACGACCTCGGTGGCGGCACGTTCGACGTCGCTGTCGTCGGACGGACGGCCGGCAACTTCGCGGTGCTGGCCGAAGGCGGCCTCACCGATCTGGGCGGGCTGGACCTGGACCAGGCCATCCTCGATCTGATCGGCCGCAGCGCCGCCGTCGCCGACCCGGCCCGCTGGCAGGCAATCCTCCGGCCGACCGACGGCGGCACCCGGCGAGCCGCACGCGGACTGGCCGAGGACGTCCGGGCGGCGAAGGAGACCTTGTCGGACTACGCCCAGACCGAGGTCGCACTGCCCGACCCTTTCGTCGACGTCCACCTGACGAGGGCGGAGTTCGAGAACCTGGTCCGGCCGAATCTGATGCGCAGCATCGAGACGATGGATCAGACCCTGCGCCGGGCCGGCGTTGCTCCGTCGTCGCTCAGTACCAATTTGCTCCTCGGGGGCATCTTCCTGGTCGGGGGCTCCTCCCGGGTCCCGCTGGTCGCCCGCCTCATCCAGGAGCGCTTCCACCTCACCCCGGTGGCCCTGGATCAGCCGGAGACCGCGGTGGCACTGGGGGCGCTGGCGGTTCCACTCGCCGGTCGGGACCTCCGCACCTCGGCCGCGGCCCCCGCCTCCCGGACGCCTGTGACGCCTGTTCGACCGCTTGCGCAGCCCGGATCGCCGATGCCACCTGGATCGCCTGCACCGCAGTACTTTCCACCTGTTCCGCAGTATTTACGGTCGGCGGGAGCACGGCGAACGCAGACCACCGGGTTGCACCCGCTCGGGTCCGGTTCGATCCCGCAGTCCGGTGCCCCACAGCCGCCGTGGAGCGGGACGGCGCCGAGGGAGAACCGGCAGAAACTGCTGGTCGGCTCGGTCGCGCTGGCCGTCGTCCTCGTCGTGGCCCTCGTCCTGATCATCGTCAAACCGTTCGCGTCCTCGAGCGTGGCCGACCCGACGACCGATCCGACCACCAGTCCGTCGAGCCGGGTCACGAACGGGACCCAGGCCCGCACCGGCAGTTCGGCCGCCGTGTCCACACCGCCCCTGAGCACGCCCGAGAGTTCGCAGACCTCGCCGGCGTCCACGAAGATCACGACTGCCGTCCCGACGACGCTGACCAGCGAAGAACGGGCGTTCGTCGGCAGTGGGTTCGACGTCCTGCAGTGCATCCTGCCGGCGGCTGCCACCGGATCGGACTCGACCGGTCCGGTGAACATCGAGCGAGAAGCGTTCTGCCAGTTGAACAACGACCCCGGTGGTGGAACCTTCTACCTCATCGTCGTCAGTGTCGGCAGCGAGACCGACGTCGTGGACTACCTTGACTACCTGGCGTCGGTGCGGGTCAGCGGCACCACCGAAGAGGACCACTCCTACACGCTGAACGGCGCCAGCGGCCGGGTGATCGCGGCCGCCGCCCTGCCGATCGAAGGCACGAAGTACCCGGCGGTGATGTGGTCGCAGGGCGGTCAGAACTTCGTCGGCGTCCTGGCGGCTTCTGGCTCGATCACCCTCGCGGACCTGGAAACCTTGTGGAACGACAACGTCGGGACCTGAGGAGAAAGGTAGGTTCGGCGCCATGAGCACCCCGGATCCGTTCGCCTCGGTGGCCGCCCTCGGCATCTCCGCGCCGAGGGCTGCGCCTCGCCCCGTGGCGCCAACGCGACCGGGTGTGGTGCCGCTACCGCAGGCGGTCCGACAATGGCGTGACCTGTCCTCGAGCTGGCTGCGCGTCGACGATCCCGACAGCGCAGGCAACCTGGTGGCCCGCAAACCGTCGCCGGAGCTGCCCCGCGTGGTGGTGGTCGGCGAGACGAACCGCGGGAAGTCGTCCCTGATCAACGCGCTGCTCGGCGTTCCAGGGTTGTCGCCGGTGGATGCCGGGACGGCTACCTGTAGCTACCTCGTCTTCACCAAGGCCGCCACCCCCTACACGGTGGCACGGTTCGGCGGCGGGATGGCCGACATCACCTTCCCACCGAAGGATCTGCGCGCCTGGGCCACCGTCGACGGCGAGCCGGACGTCGACATCCCGCCGCCGCGCTGGATCGAGGTGGGCGTGCCGTGCGAGCTCACCTCCCAGCTGACGATCGTCGACACCCCGGGGGTCGGCGGACTGGTGGCGGCGCACGGCGAGCTCGCGGCCGAGGCCGCTGCGGCCGCAGCCGCCCTGCTGTTCGTCGTCGACGCGTCCGCCCCGTTCACCCGCGGCGAGCTGGACTTCCTCACTGCCGTCTCCGACCGGGTCGAGGCCGTGCACTTCGTGGTCACCAAGACCGACGCCTACCGGGGATGGCGCGAGATCGTCGAGGCCGATCGACACCTGCTGGCCCGGTGGGCGCCGCGATTCAGCGACGCCCCGTTCCATCCGGTATCGAGTCGGCTGGCCGAGGCCGCCGCGGCGGCAGCCGACCCGAAGATCGCAGAGGTGCTACTGACCCAGTCGGGGGTCGGGCAGCTGCGCACGATCCTGCAGTCGGAGGTGGCCGCCGTCGCCGCGATGATGTCGGATGCCAACATCATCCGGACCAGCGTCACGGTGCTGTCCGGTGCGGTGCTCAGGCTGGAGGGCCGGCGACGGGCGCTGACCGCCGGCGCCGCCCAGGCCGAAGCGCTCAAGGCCCGGCGCGAGGAATTGCTGGGCCAGCGCAAGGCCGGGACGCGAGGCTGGCAGGTGATGCTCCGGGCCGAGATCCAGCGCGCCCGAGTAGATCTCACCCACGAGACGGCTCGTGAGGTGCGGGAGGCCTCGCAGATGTTCCGGGGCTCGATCGACCAGGCCGACAACGCCGAACTCAAGAACATGGCGTTCCACATCGACGCCTACGCCCAGGCGATGACGGCCCGCGCGCACGGCCGGCTGATCGAGGCGATGGGCCGGATCTGCCGCACCGTGCTCTCCGAGCTCTTCAGTCCGGAGGAGATGACCCTGTTGGTCGGGCAACTCGCCACCCGGCCCTACTCCGGCCTGACGACGAGGGCGCCGGAGAAGGCGAGAAATCTCGACGACACCATCATGACGATGTCCGGTGCGGGCATGGGCTTCACGCTGTCGCGAATGGTCACCATGCTGCCGGCCGCGGCGTTGCCCGCGGCGTTCGGCGTGGTGATGGCCCCGGTGTCGATCGTGCTCGGCGGCGCTGCCGCGTTCTACCTGATGCGATCCCGTCGCCGGATGGCCGACAAGCAGCACCTCAAGCAGTGGCTCATGGAGGTACTGGGTGAGGCGAAGGCGCAGATCGACCAGAACATCGCCGAGCAGTTCATCGAGGCCGACGAGCAGTTGACGCTGGCGCTTGACGATGTGCTGGTCCGCCAGGTGGCGGCGCTGGACAACGAGATCCGTGAGGTGGACGGTGCTCTCAAGCTCGACGCCACCGAGCGAGCCGGGCAGCTGCGGGCCCTGGACGAACGACGGGGGGCCGGGGCGACGATTATCGGCGGCGGTGAGGCGTTGCTGCAGCGGATCAGGGCGACCAGGGTCGGTGGCCTGCCACCGCTCGAGATCTCCTCGGTGGCAGCTGGTCTGGCTGCCGCCATGGTGAAACCTGCGCTCTCCCCACGGTTACCGGCCGAACTGCTCCCGTCCCCGGCCGCGCTCCGGCGGCCGATCGCCCCGGCCCCGGCGATCGCCCCGCCCCCGGCGACCGCCCCGCCTCCGCCGCCGTCGATCCGGCTGCCGGCCGGACTGCCGCAACTGGTCGCCGAGACGCAGCGCGCGAGTGGGCCACCGGACTTCGGCTGGACCCCAGGGGCTGCCGCGTCCTGGCCGCCGGCTGTCGGGGCGCCCGGCTCGGCCACACCGCCTGCAGACATTCCGCCCGGCTCGGCCACACCGCCTGCAGTCTCTGCACCGGCATCGCCGGGATCGTCCTTCGCCGGACTCAACCTCTCCGCGCTCAGCGTCGCGGCGGAGAACCTGGCCGCGCAGAAGCTGGCCGCACAGCAATCCGACCCGGCCGAACGGGTCGATCCGCCGGCCTGACCCGTCGCACCGTGGCGGAGTGGAACCGGAAGCCCGTCCGGAGAGTCCGACCCGGCACAGACTTCCGCCGCCGACCGCGCTGCATCCACAGTCCAGAAGAGGGGACCGATGTTCACCGACACAGATCTCGGGGACCAGCCCGCGCACGAGGCCGGTGCCGGGGCCTTCGACGGCCAGTTCGCGGCAGACGCGCACATGGACGATCACGACCAGACCCACGACGTCGACCATGCTCACGGACCCGCCGACCCTGACGCGTCAGGTCTCGACGCGGTCCATCACGTGGGGGCGCCGTCATCCGGGCCCGACCACGAACCGACCGCTTCGGACGGCGACCTGGTCGTCGTCTCGGCCGACGGATCGGAGATCGACCTCGGTCAACCCAACCTGAGCTACGGCGGTCACGGCGTCGACGCGGTGGCGGTCGAGGGCTCGGACGGCACCGTCGAGGTCTATGCCGACAGCGATCACGACGGTGACGTGGATGTCGCCCTCCGCATCGATGCCGACGGATCGTTCACCGCGTGGACCACCGACGGCGAAGGCCACTGGACCGTCCACGCGACCGGACACGTCGACTCGGCAGGCACCGCCGTCGTCGACTCGACCATCGATCCTGCTGCGGCCGGGACCGAACCGTCGGTGGCTGCGGCCACCTCGACCCCGTCGTCCACGCCGACCTCGTCCACCGACGGACCGGCTTCCACGACCGAGGAGGCGAGCTATCCGGGCGTTGCGGCCGGCGACATCGCCGTGGCCGCCGACGGTCACTACATCGACGCCGGGCCGGCGAAGTACGACCTGGACGGTGACGGCCGTGCCGAAACCGCGGTGGTCCAAGCGGACGGTCGCATCATCCAGGTCTCCGACACGGACGGGGACGGCCGGGCGGACGAGATGCTGCAGGTCGACACGGCCACCCACCAGGCGGCGATCCTGACCGACGACGGATCCGGCAAGTGGGAGGTCGCTGCGACCGGCCACATCGGGGCCGACGGCGGCTTCGTCGAGGAGCACACCGCGGGCGTGACGGCATCGTCCGACCCAGCGGCGCAGGCGCATCCGACGTCCGACACCCACCCGCCGCCGACGACGCCGTCCACGACCGAACCCTCGTCGACGGAGCCGTCGGGCACCCACGGCGACACCGGCCACGCCCCGGACATCGTCTACGTCGCCACCAACGGCGCGCAGGTCGATCTCGGTGCTCCGAAGGAGGACCTCGACGGCGACGGTGTTCCGGAATCAGTTGCCGTGCGCACCGACGACGGCCACGTCCTCGTGCTCTCGGACACCAACGCCGACGGGCACCCCGACCAGGTGATCCAGATCGACCCGGCGTCCGGCGAGGCGATCTGGGCCGTCCCCGACGGCCACGGTGGGTGGGAGGTCGTGCAGACCGGCCACGTCCAGGCCGACGGATCGCTGGTGATCGACCCTACCGGGCACCCCGTCTCGTCCCACACCGACTCCGGGCAGGACGCTCCGGTCTCGCCTCCCGATGCGGGGGAGCACGACAAGAACGATGAGAACGTCGAGGTGGGCGTGGCGGGCCGGTCGTTCGACGCCGGGCCGGCCACCATCGACAGCAACGGCGACGGAGTCCCGGACACGGTGTCCGTGGCCGGGCCGGGCGGATCGACCCTCTTCTACCAGGACTCCGACGGGGACGGCGTTGCGGACAAGGCCTGGACCGCGGACGCATCCGGCCAGGTCACGGCAAACTATGCGTTGACTCCCAGTGGGAACTGGGTCGCCGTAGCGCCGACCGGGGAGAGATCATGACCGGGTCTTCGCAGCCGCAGTCCGACCCGATGGATCCCGTCCGGCTGCAGCTGCTGCTCACCGGCGTGCGGGAAGTGTTGGGGGACCTGCCGGTCCGGCCGGTCGAGGCGGCCGCCGGTCCGCGGTTCCGCCGCACCGCCGATTCGCCCCTCTTCGAAGGTCTTGTGTTCGCCCGGTCCGAGACGCCGGCCGGGCCCGAGAGGGTCGCCGGGCCCGATAGGGTCGCCGGGCCCGAGAGGATCGCCGGGGACGACCTCGCGCCCGCTGAGGTCGTGTCCTCTCCCCGGTTGCAACCGGGCGGAACGGGTGTCGGCCCGTTGCTGAATCCGGTCTCGCTGGCCGGGCTGATCCAGCGCACCCGCTGAAACGGAGTGGCGGAAATTCCGGAATTCCGCCGCCGGTCTTGACCGGGAACCATTTGTCCGGTGTTGTCGTCAGACCTGCACAATCTCAGATTTCGCCCACGGCGACGTGCGCGGCAGCACCTTCGGGTGGTTCCGCCCGCGCCGGTCCGCCCGATCAACCAGGGAGCACCTCATGGAATTCGACAACGGTTCGGACGTGCAGCCAGGGCACGACATCACCATCGACAGCTCGCAGGGCTCCCAGGATCTCGGCGAAGCCACCTACGACTCGGATCACGACGGGATCGCGGACTCGGTGATCGTCATCGATGGTGACCACGAGTACGTCGTCACCGATTCCGATCACGACGGCCACGCCGATTCGATGCATGCCTACGATGCCCACGGCACGGAGGTCGACCCGCAGACCGGTGCGCCGGTGGGGGACTCCGGGACGGACGGTGGCAGCACCACGTCGGGCCACACCGGAACCTCCACGAGCGGCACGGATACCGGCACGGACAGCACCGGTACGGACACGGGCGCCTCCTCGCACACGAATGGCACGACCACCGATTCGTCCGGCACATCCTCGAGCACCACCTCCGGTACGAACTCCTCCGGATCCGACACGTCGTCCGGCACGTCGTCCGGCACCTCGACGGGCGGTCACGACATCACCGTCACCGGCGATGACGGGTCCGCCCACTCCCTCGGTGTCCCGACGGTCGACCTGGACAAGGACGGCTCGGCGGACACCGCCGTCCAGCACAACGACGACGGTTCGATCACCGGCTACACCGACCGCGACGGCGATGGTCACGCCGACCAGATCACCCAGATCGGCGCCGACGGCAAGGTGGTCATCGCCGTCAGCGACGGGAACGGGGGCTGGCAGGTAGCCGCCACCGGTCACATGGATTCCTCCGGCGCGCTGGTCCAGGACACCACTCCCGACCCGACCGCCGCGCTCAGCGGCACCGACAGCGACGGTGTGACGACCGGCCACGCCGGTGGCACCAGCTCCGGTACCACTACCGGTACTTCGACGTCGGGTACCACCGACCACGGCTCGACCAGCACGACCACCGACGGCGGCTCGACCAGCACTGCTGACACCAGCACGGCCACCACGAGTGGCGGCTCCGCCGGCACCGAAGACGCGCCCGGCACCCAGGTGGCGGCCGGTCACGCGCCCGCCGGCGACATCACCTTCACCGAGGGTGGCAAGGACTACGACCTCGGCGCGCCGACGGCGGACATGAACGGCGACGGCACGCCCGACACGGTCGTCACGCATCTGGACGACGGCACCGTCGTCGCCTACTCGGACACCGATGGCGACGGCACCACCGACCAGGTCACCCAGCTCGCTCCGGACGGTCAGGTCACCATCGGCGTCCCGGACGGTCACGGCGGCTGGCAGCAGGCCGCCACCGGCCACATCGGCTCCGACGGCAAGTTCGTCCCCGATCAGACCACGGCCGGCGCCTCCACCGGCTGATCTGGGCTGGGATGGGCTGCGCCGGGCGTCCCGGTGCTACCCGTCGCGCGGGGCGGGCCGTCGTGGGCGTCATACAGTGGCGTGGTGTCCGCTGACCCGAAGTTGAACCTTGCCCATCCGGTGGATGCCGACTTCCTGGCCCTCCCACTGCGCTCGCTCGCTGATGCCGCGCTGTCCGCCGCCACCTTGGCCGGTGCCTCGTTCGCGGACTTCCGGTTCGAGCGGCTGATGGTCGGCAGTCTGAGCCTTCGCGACACCGCGGTGCAGTCCTCCGTCGACTCGGTCACCACCGGCTTCGCGGTCCGGGTGATCGTCGACGGCACCTGGGGTTTCGCGGCCGCGGTGATTCCGACCCCGGAGGTCGCAGCGGCCACGGCCCGTCAGGCGGTCGAGGTGGCCAGAGCGCTCGCCTCGGTCGTCGCCGAGAGGGTGGAACGTGCCGACGAGCCGGTCTACGTCGATGCGCAGTGGGTCAGCTCGTACGTCACCGACCCGTTCTCCGTGCCGACCCAGGACAAGGTCACCCTGCTGCTGGACCGGTCCGAGCGGCTGCTGGCCGCGGACGGTGTGGCTCACGCGACGGTCGGCCTGCTGTCGGTCAAGGAGAACAAGTTCTACGCCGACACCGCGGGCACCACCACGACGCAGCAGCGCGTGCGATGTGAGCCGTCGTTGTCCGCGGTGGCCGTCGACGCGTCCTCCGGAGGGTTCGAGTCGATGTCCTCGTTGGCTCCGCCGGTCGGTCGTGGCTTCGAGTACCTGACCGACGGCACCTGGGACTTCGACACCGAGATCGCTTCGATCCCGGAGTATCTCGCCGAGAAGGTGAAAGCGCCGTCGATCGAGGCCGGGCGCTACGACCTCGTCGTCGATCCGACCAACCTCTGGCTCACCATCCACGAGTCGATCGGCCATGCCACCGAGTACGACCGTGCGATCGGCTACGAGGCCGCCTACGCCGGAACCTCTTTCGCCACACCGGACCTGCTGGGCACGCTGCATTACGGCTCGCCGGTGATGAACGTGACCGGCGATCGGACCGTCGAGCACGGACTGTCCACCGTCGGATACGACGACGACGGCGTCGCCGGGCAGTCCTGGGACCTGATCTCCGGCGGGATCCTCACCGGCTATCAAGTGGACCGGGGGTTCGCGCCGCGGCTCGGGTTGAGCAGGTCGAACGGGTGTGCCTATGCCGATTCGCCGTCGCACCAACCGTTGCAGCGCATGGCGAATGTGTCGCTGCGACCTGATCCGGCCGGTGGCTCCACCGCCGACCTGATCTCCGGAATCGACGACGGCATCTACGTCGTCGGCGACAAATCGTGGTCGATCGACATGCAGCGCTACAACTTCCAGTTCACCGGGCAGCGCTTCTACCGCATCAGGTCCGGTGAGATCGTCGGTCAGGTCAAAGATGTCGCCTACCAGGCGACGACAACGGATTTCTGGGGAGCGATGGATGCCGTCGGGGGGCCCGAGACGTACCTGCTCGGTGGCGCTTTCAACTGCGGCAAGGGACAACCGGGTCAGGTGGCCGCGGTGTCGCACGGCTGCCCCTCCGCCCGCTTCCGCGGTATCTCCATCCTCAACACGATCTCCGAAGGTGCCGCATGACAGCCGCTGCGCAGCAGGTTTTCTCGCCCCAGCAGATCATCGACGTGGCACTGGCTGCGTCGCGGGCCGACGGGTGCATCGTGGTCGTCAACGGGACCAGCACCGCCAACGTGCGATGGGCGAACAACACGGTGACGACCAGCGGAGTCTCGGATTCGCTGTCCTGGCTGGTGATCTCGGTGGTCGGCGGAGCGGCGGCCACGGTCAACGCCTCGGTGGCCGCCGCGTCCTCGCCGGCCGCGGTGGCCGAGGTGGTCCGGCAGTCCGAGCGGGAGGCGAAGGCCTCGGCGTCGGCCGGCCGGGCCAGGGACTTCGCGGAGCTGGTGACGCCCGAGCAGGCCGGCGGTTCGGAGGTCGGGTTCGGCGAACCGGGTGAGCCGACGTCATTCTCGGTCTACTCCGCACTGCTGTCCGGACTGGCGGCCGCCTTCGACGGCGCCCGGTCCGACGACCGGTTGCTCTTCGGGTTCGCCCGCCACGAGATCAGCACCACGTATCTGGGGACATCGACCGGGATCCGCCGTCGGTGGGTCCAGCCGACGGGCACCGTCGAGGTGAACGCCAAGTCCGCCGACCTCTCGCGATCAGCCTGGAGCGGTGCGTCGAGCTCCGACTTCACCGACGTCGACATCCTGACCATGTCCGACGCGCTGACGAGGCGGCTCGAGTGGGCCAGGCGCCGGGTCGAGATCACGCCCGGGCGCTACGACACGGTGCTCCCGCCGACCGCCGTCGCCGACTTCATGCTGTTCCAGGCCTGGTCGTCCGGCGCGCGCGCGGCCTATGAGGGCCACTCCGCCTTCGCGGCTCCGGGCGGTGGCACCCGGATCGGGGAGAAGCTCACCGATCTGCCCCTCTCGCTCTACTCTGACCCCACGATCGCCGGGCTGGAGACCGCGCCGTACGTGGTCGCTCCTTCGTCGTCGGACGAGATCTCGGTGTTCGACAACGGAGCGCCGCTGGCCCGGACGGACCTGATCGCCCGGGGTGAGATCGCCGCGCTGCTGCACACCCGCGGTTCGGCGGCCGAACTCGGCTCGGAGTTCCACGGATTCTCCGACAACCTGGTGCTCGACGGCGGTGACCAGAGCCTGACCACCGAGGACCTGGTCGCGGGCACCAGGCGCGGGCTGCTCGTCACCTCGCAGTGGTATCTGCGCGAGGTGGACCCGATGACGTTGCTGATGACGGGCCTGACCCGCGACGGGGTCTTCCTCATCGAGAACGGCGAGATCGCCGGTGCCGTCAACAACTTCCGGTTCAACATGTCCCCGCTGGACGTCTTCCGCCAGGCCTCCGCGGTTGGCCGCACCGAGGCGGCCCTGTCCCGCGAGTGGAGCGACTGGTTCACCCGCAGCGCCATGCCGCCGATCCGCGTCGACGGGTTCAACATGTCATCGGTGTCCAAGGCGCAATAACGCTCGCCTGGTGACCCGTAGCGTCCTGCAAAGTGCTCGCTATCGCGATCACTTTGCAGGACGCAACGGTTTTGCAGTTCGTCACCAGATCCCGAGGTGGTCGAGCAGGACCCGGACGCCGATGAGGATCAGGATCACGCCGCCGGCCACTTCGGCAGGCTTGCCCAGCCTGCTCCCGACGCGATGGCCGAGCACCACACCGGCCGCGGTCACGATCAGCGCGACGACTCCGATGAGGACGACCGCCCACCCGATGTGGACGTCCAGGAACGAGAAGCTGATCCCGACCGCGAGTGCGTCGATGCTGGTGGCCAGCGCCAGCACGAGGAGTTCGTTGATCTCCAGGGTGTCCTCGTCCCTGGCCGTGCCCTCTCTGCTGGAGCCGGCCTCCCACAGCATTTTCCCGCCGAGCAGGCCGAGCAGGCCGAAGGCAACCCAGTGGTCGAAGCCGGTGATGTAGCCGGCGAAACTGATCCCGAGCAACCACCCGACCAGCGGCATCAGCGCCTGGAACGCACCGAACGTCGCCGCGATGATCAGGACACGCGCGCGGTCGAGCCGCGGCATGCGCAGGCCTTTTCCGAGGGCAACGGCAAAGGCGTCGGCCGAGACGCCGAACGCGATGAGGGTCAGGGTCCAGAAGCTCAATGGTCAGCCTCTCGTCGGTCGGTGGTCGGGCGCGCGATGGGCCGGCGGCACCATCCGGACTCCATGATTGCATACTTGCGCAATCACTTGAACGTCAGGATTGGCGCCGCGGGGCCGGGTGAGCTGCGCCGCCGGGAGACAATGAGCCTCGTGACGAGTCCGACAGCCCGGGGCGGTGGAGCCCGACGGCCCGCGCTCCCGCAGCTGCAGGCGGCGGCGTCGACCTTCGCACTCCTGTCGTCACCGGTGCGGTTGCACCTGGTGTGGCTGGCGGCCAATGCCCCGCGGGATGTCGGAACGCTCGCGAGGGAGGTGGGGGTGACGGTAGCTTCGGCCAGTCAGCACCTGACCAAACTCCGCCTGGCCGGAGTGGTCACCACCCGATCGGTCGGCCGCAACCACATCTATACCGTCGAGGACCCGCACATCCTGACGCTCGTCGGCCAGATCTTCGACCACATCTCGCCCGACGGAACACTCGCGCCGGACCCGGCGCCGCGCTAGCAGCGGCGGCAGCCGGTCATAGCACCAGCCGCATGACGGGCCGCGACGAGAAGGTCCGCCCGACCTCGGAGAATCCGGCGGCGACAAACGTCGCCATGGTCCCGATGAACAGCGCCGAACCGCTGACGCGCGTTGCTTTCAGTGCCGCGACGTCAACCGGGTGACCTTCGACGGACGTCGCCCCGTGGTCGCGAGCGAAGGCGACCGCGGCCTCCAGGAGCGCCGCTGCGACGCCGGTTCGACGATGGCCGCTCTCGATGGCGAAACACGTCACCCACCAGGCGCCGGGGTCGTCGGCCAGCACCCGTGCCAGGGCCCGGTTCGCGCGGACCCGCGGAAAGCCGTCGCGCGGACCGACTCTGCTCCAGCCGGCAGGGCGACCGTCCACGTAGGCGATCAGGCCGGGTGGTGTCGCCGCCGCCGTGACCTCCTGCCGGAGCGCCTCGCGATTGTCCGGTGTCGTCCCGAGAGAACCGGACGTGTCGGCGGCAGGTCCGAGGAACATCCGACACCAGCACCAGCCCGGATCGTCCCCTCGCTGCCCGAACACCGAGACCAGGTCGTCCCAACGGTCCGGTGTGACCGGCCGGACTTCCAGGGACCGCTCCGGGGCCGGCGCGTCGACGCGTGCCGACATGGGACCTCCGGAGATCAGTCGCGACCGGTCGAGGTGCAGAGGCAGACGCGGTTGCCGTCCGGGTCGGCGAGGACGGTGAAGGCGGGCGTACCGGACTCGTCGACGACGGTCCCGCCGGCGGCCACCGCCGCGGCAATGCGGTCGTCGACGACCTCCGGGGCCAGCCAGAGATCGAAGTGCCAGCGCTGGCGGGGCGGTTCGCGGCCCTCGTCGTCGGGGCTGCCCTGGAACCACAGGCCCGGCACGCGGCCGGTGGGGTCGAAGACCGAGTCGTGGATCCGGCTGTCCGCGGTACCCGTCAGGAGAACGGCCCAGAAGGCGGAGATGCCGTCCTCGTTGGCGGTGTCGAGAGCCAGTTCGAGTTGGGTGACCGCTGTCGGCTGCGGCTCGAGCCCATGTCCGCGGGCGATGGCGCTGATCGTCCGGGCGAGTTCGATGTCCTTCTGTGTGACCCACAGACCGTTTTGGTGCGTGCACAGCGAGACGTCGACGACGCCGTAGGTCAGTTTCAGGTCGGGGTGGTGCGACGCCGACTCGGCAGCCTGTGCGACCGCGGTCAGGAACTTCGCGGCCACCACGTAGTCCGGGATCGCGAAGCGCGCGTGGAGAGCCTGGGCGAGCTTCCGCCAGTCGGCGAGGCCGGCGTCGACGATCTGCTGGTTGCTGACTTTCTCCATCGTTCGACTGTGTCACGGGGCACCGACAGTGGGTGAAGAGCAACAGGCGCGGTGTAGGTCCAGAGTCAGCACAACATCTCAAGTAGCAACAAAATCAAACAATTGTGTGTGCCATCACGTGTTCTGAATCGATCTCTTTCACGATTCTGTGGCGTGTGCCTCACGTCAGGATCGAAGAAAACCTAGGCTGAATCATTAAAGTCAGCGCAATCCTCACCGAGACGGGTTGAAGAGCAGCAACTTCGAGGCCTACGGCCAATGTCGTCCATCGGTGCAAATCAGCAGAAAATCAAACGAAAATCAACAGGAGATGGTGTCGATGACCGCCGTTGTCAACCCGCCCCTCGGGCATACCCGCGGCCAACAGGATCGGCCGGCCGCTTCGCCCCGCCGGACGCGCCTCGACGCGTTTCCGCCCGATACCCGAGCGGCCCGCGTGTCCGCATTGGCCGGCGTGACAGCGGTAGCAGAGGGCAGCTCGACGGCAGCAGTGACGGCGACCGACCCCGAACTCCTGCGCTGGGTCGCCGAGATCGCCACGTTGACAGAGCCGGACAGCGTCGTCTGGGTCAACGGGTCCGACGCCGAGTGGAAGCAGCTCACCGACAAGCTGGTGGACGCCGGCACGTTCACCCGGCTGACGGCCAAGCCGAACTCCTTCCTCGCGGCGTCGGACCCCGACGACGTGGCCCGCGTCGAGGACCGGACGTTCATCTGCTCGGAGAAAGAGGCGGACGCGGGGGCCACCAACAACTGGATGGCCCCGAGCGAGATGAAGGCCGTCATGACCGAGCTGTACCGCGGCAGCATGCGCGGGCGGACGTTGTACGTGGTGCCGTTCTGCATGGGTCCGTACGACGCGCAGATCCCGATGCTCGGTGTCGAGATCACCGACTCCGAGTACGTCGTGACGTCGATGCGGATCATGACGAGGACCGGCGACCGCGCGCTGGAGCTCATCAATTCCGGCGGTACCTGGGTGAAGGCCCTGCACTCCATCGGCGCGCCGCTCGCGCCCGGCCAGGCCGACGTGACCTGGCCGTGCAACCCGACGAAGTACATCAGCCAGTTCCCCGAGGAGCGGACCATCTGGTCCTTCGGGTCCGGCTATGGCGGAAACGCGTTGCTGGGCAAGAAGTGCTACTCGCTCAGGATCGCGTCCGCGATCGCCCACGACGAGGGCTGGCTCGCCGAGCACATGCTCATCCTGAAGCTGACCTCGCCGCAACAGGACGTCCACTACGTGGCCGCTGCCTTTCCGAGCGCCTGCGGCAAGACGAATCTCGCGATGCTGGAGCCGACGCTGGCGGGCTGGGAGGTCCAGACACTCGGCGACGACATCGCCTGGATGCGGTTCGGCGAGGACGGCCGGCTGTACGCAGTCAACCCGGAATTCGGCTTGTTCGGAGTGGCCCCGGGCACCGGGTGGCACACCAATCCCAACGCGATGAAGACGATCGCGCAGGGCAACTCGGTCTTCACCAACGTCGCCCTCACCGACGACGGCGACATCTGGTGGGAGGGCATGACCAAGGAGCCGCCGGCGCACCTGACCGACTGGAAGGGACGCGACTGGACCCCGTCCGGCCGGGACTCCGACGGCAACGAGCTGGCGTCCGCCGGGCAGCCGGCCGCACACCCCAACTCACGGTTCTGCACTCCGATCGACCAGTGCCCGATCCTGGCTCCGGAGTACGACTCGCCGACCGGCGTCCCGATTTCCGCGATCCTGTTCGGCGGCCGTCGCAAGACGACCATCCCGCTCGTGGTGCAGGCGCGGGACTGGGGCCACGGCGTGTTCATGGGCGCGACGCTGTCCTCCGAGACCACGGCGGCCGCCACCGGAGCGGTCGGAGTGGTCCGCCGTGACCCGATGGCGATGCTGCCGTTCATGGGCTACGACGCGGGCGACTACTTCGCCCACTGGGCGGGTCTGGCGAACCGTCCGGACGCCGACAAGCTGCCGGAGATCTTCTACGTCAACTGGTTCCGCCGGGCGGCCGATGGCGGGTTCCTGTGGCCGGGGTTCGGCGAGAACTCACGGGTGCTGAAGTGGGTCATCGACCGGCTCGAGGGCCGGGCGGAGGCGATAGAGACCAGCATCGGACTCGTACCGGCGCCGGGCGGTCTTGACATCGACGGCCTCGACGTCAGCGAGCAGGACATCGCCGCTGCGCTCGCCGTGGACCCGGAGGAGTGGAAGAAGGAGATCCCGCTCATCGAGGAGTGGTTCGCCCACATCGGGCACACCGTCCCGGCCTCCCTCCACGCGGAGCTGGCCGCCCTCAAGACCGCCCTCGGCGTGGCCTGACCCGCCCCCTCCCGCGCTTATCAACTTCGCCAGCGCTTATCAACGTGGCCGGTTTGGGGCTGGTGTGACGAAAATCGACTGCTTCATGAGCGCAGTCGAAGTTGATAAGCGCGGCCCGGGGTCGGTCAGGCCTCGGCGGCGGCGGGGGTGCGGCGGCGCTTGGCTGCGCGGCGGAGCAGGACGAAGGCGACCAGGCCGAGGATCAGCGGCGCGAGGCGCTTGAGGATCGGGGCGCCGGCCGACTGCAGCAGGTTGATCGGCTCCGGCGCCTGACCGGCCGGCACCCGGTGAGCGCCGACCGAGCGGTAGGGCTCGGTACCTGCCCCCTCCGAAGAGCTTTCCGAAGCGGCAGCGACCTCCGCTGCGACCTCGTCCGGGTTGACCTCGTGCAGCAGTTCAGCGCCACCGGCCGGACGACCGGACAGCTGGGTGGACACCGCGTCGGCGAACTGGCCGATCAACTTGTTGCCGACCTCGACCATCACGCCGCGGCCGAACTGCGCCGGGCGGCCGGTGATGGACAGGGTGGTGACCAGATCGACGGCGGTGCGGCTGGGGGAGAGAGCGGTGGCTGTTGCGGTCACCAGCATGGCGGCGGTGGAGGCGGAACGCGCTGCGTTGCCGGACGCCTCGATCTTCGCGCGGTGGGCGACCGGATCCTTGTCGACGATCGTGGCTTTGCCCTTGTACGTCAGCTGGATCGGGCCGAGCTTGATCTTCACCGAGCCGGTGAAGCTGTCGCCGTCCACGGTCTCGAGAGTCGCACCGGGGAAGCAGGGTCCGACCTTTTCCATGTCCAGCAGGGTGTTCCAGGCGGTCTCGATGCCAACCGGCACCTCGAATCGGTGTTCCAGCTCCATGGGGACCCCTTCGTCGTCAACGGCCTTCGCCTCGCCCACGCCCGTCGGCGGTGGACCCCGGCCGGGCACTGTTGCCGGTCCGTCGCCCTTGATCGTATGGCCGCGCCGCACGGGACGGCCAGTGGGGAGGTCTCTCGCCGACGTGCATCAACTGGTAGGTACTCCGACGGTCGGACGTGGGCGGGATCACCTGCGGTCGCGATCCGTGCCAGTATCTGGGCAAGGTATCTCGTCGGACCACCCGGATCGGGTGTGCCGCACAGGAACCGAAGCTGACCGTCAACGCCGACGACAGCGGTTCGATGGCCCACACCCCGGGTCGCTCGTGCCCCTGACGTCCGGCGCCCGCAACCCCCGGCGATCCCGGAGGTGGGACCTATTGGACGAGGAGATGTATCGGTGGTCAATCAGCAATGGATCGACAGCCTGACGACGGCGCGAGGTGTGAAGGAACGGGGCGCCACCGGAGCCGGCGCGGCGCCAACGCCGACCATGGCTCCCTCCCCGTCGCAGGTGATCGCCGGCCTCAAGGCGACCAGCGGAGGTGAGAACCTGATCCAGGTGCTCAACCCGGAGGGTGAGTTCACCCCCCATCCGGACTACCCGCTCGACGTGTCGGCGGAGGACTTCCCGGCCCTGCTGAAGGGCCTGTACCGGGACATGGTGCTGGTGCGGAGATTCGACCGCGAGGGCAATGCGCTGCAGCGTCAGGGCCAGTTGTCGATCTGGGTGCCGCTGCTCGGTCAGGAAGCCGCGCAGATCGGCGCCGGCCGCGCGTTGGAGCCGCAGGACATGGCCTTCCCGTCCTACCGTGAGCACGGCGTGGCGTGGTGCAAGGGCATCGACCCGACCGAGCTGCTGCCGATCTTCCGCGGCACCGAGCACTGCGGTTGGGATCCGGTCGCGACCAATTTCGCCGGCTACTGCATCGTCATCGGCAACCAGGTCATCAACGCGACCGGCTACGCGATGGGCCAACGTCTGGACGGGGCCGTCGGCCCGTCGGAGACCTCCCACCGGCCTTCTGAAGCGACCATCGCCTTCTTCGGTGACGGCGCCACCAGCCAGGGCGACGTGCACGAGGCCATGGTCTTCGCCGCCGCCTACGACGCGCCCGTCGTCTTCTACTGCCAGAACAACCAGTGGGCCATCTCCGAACCGGTCGAGCGGCAGTCCCGGATCCCGCTGTTCAACCGGGCCGCCGGATACGGGTTCCCCGGTGTCCGGGTGGACGGCAACGACGTGCTGGCCTGCCTGGCGGTGACCCGCTGGGCGATGGACGAGTGTCGCTCCGGCAACGGCCCGGTGATGATCGAGGCCTTCACCTACCGGATGGACGCGCACACCACGTCCGACGACCCGACCCGTTACCGGCAGGCCGACGAGGCGCAGGCCTGGAAGCTGCTGGATCCCATCGAACGTGTCCGGGTGCACCTGGCGCGCAACGGGTTGGCCGACGCAGCCTTCTTCGATCAGATCGAGGCGGAGGCCGACGAGCTGGCCGTCCGCTTCCGGGCGTTCTGCATCGGCCTGACGACCCCGGCGCCGGACCGGATGTTCAGTCACGTCTACAGCGAGCCGCACCACCAACTCGACACCCAACAGGCCGAGTTCCGTTCCTACCTCGACGGGTTCGAGGACGAGACCGCGGTGCACGCATGAACGCAACGGGTTCCGCGGCCGTCGGTGCGGCAGGTGTTGCAGTGGTCGGCATGTCGAATGGGCACGTGTCATCGAACGGTCACGCCTCCGCCCCTCCGACGACGTTGGCCAAGGCGCTCAACATGGGCCTGCGGGCGAGCATGGAGAACGACCCGAAGGTGCTCGTCATGGGCGAGGACGTCGGCAAGCTCGGCGGTGTCTTCCGGGTGACGGACGGCCTGCAGAAGGACTTCGGCGAACACCGCGTGCTAGACACACCGCTGGCCGAGTCCGGGATCATCGGCGCTGCAGTGGGTCTCGCGATGCGCGGGTACCGGCCGGTCACCGAGATCCAGTTCGACGGATTCGTCTTCCCCGGCTTCGACCAGATCATCTCCCAGCTCGCCAAGATGACGTTCCGGACGCAGGGTCGGGTGAAGATGCCGGTAGTGGTGCGGATCCCGTACGGCGGCGGCATCGGCGCCGTCGAGCACCATGCCGAGGCTCCTGAGTCGTTCTTCTGCCACATCGCCGGTCTGCGGGTGGTCACCTGCTCCAACGCCGCCGACGCCTACTTCATGATCCAGGAGGCGATCAGCTGCGACGACCCGGTGGTGTTCTTCGAACCGAAGCGCCGGTACTGGGAGAAGGCTCCGCTGGACGTGGGAGCCGTTGTCGGCAGCACTTTCTCGTCCGCAATCCGGCGGACCGGGACCGACGTCACCGTCGTGTCGTACGGCCCGTCGATGCCCGTCCTGCAGGCCGCTGCCGACGCCGCTGCGGCCGAGGGCCGGTCGCTGGAATTGATCGACCTGCGGACGCTTTCGCCGCTGGACCTCGACCCGGTGCTGGAATCCGTCCGCAAGACCGGTCGGTTGGTCGTCGTCAGCGAGGCGCCCCGGGAGTCGTCGATCACCGGCGACATCGCCGCGCGGGTGATGGAGGAGGCCTTCTACTCGTTGGCCGCTCCGGTGCTCCGGGTGGCCGGGATGGACACGCCCTACCCGCCGAGCAAGCTCGAGGAGTACTACCTGCCGGACCTGGACAAGGTGCTGGACGCCGTCGACCGCGTGCTGGCCTACTGAGGGGTTGGGGAGAGAAGATGCCGAACATCCAGACGTTCCCGATGCCTGACGTCGGTGAGGGCCTCACCGAGGCCGAGATCCTGACCTGGCACGTCGCCGTCGGCGACACCCTGACGGTCAACCAGATCATGGTCGAGATCGAGACGGCCAAGGCTGCCGTCGAACTGCCGTCCCCGTTCGCCGGGTTGGTGACCGCGCTGCTCGTCGAGCCGGGCATCACCGTCGACGTCGGGACGCCGATCATCAGCATCGATACCGATCCGGGTGGTGCTGCGGTCGTTCCGACCCCTCCTGGTGCCGCGGCAGCGGTCGAGGGTGCCGGTGGTCCCGCGGCTTCGGTCGAGGCCGAGGAGGCCGGGACGAAGATCGGCGAGATGACGGCCGATGGTCGAATCGCCACCCTGGTCGGGTACGTATCTGCCGGACCGTCGACCGCGCGGCGCGCCCGCAAGTCCTCCGCCATGCGACCCGTCGAGGATCTCGGGTTCGACCTCGACCGCGTGCCCCGATCGGCTGTCCCGGTTGCTGCTCCGGCCGTACCGGCGCCGGTTGTCGTCGAGCCGGTGGTCGTCGAGCCGGTGGTCCAGCCGGTCGCCGCGGTTGTCGAGCCGGTCGCGGTGATCGCCGAGCCGGTGACGGCCGGACTCGGACAGCTCGCACGGCCTGCGCCGAAGGCCACCCCGCCGGTCCGCAAGCTGGCCCGGGACCTGGGTGTCGAGTTGTCCACGTTGTCCCCCGCCCGTGCCGACGGCGTCATCTCCCGTGCCGAGGTCGAGGCCGCCGCAAACACCGTAAACTCTGCCGACCCGGCGGGCTCGCCCCCGCTCGTATCACCGTCCGCCGAGTCGTATGACCCTCAAGCGTCAGACGAGCAGGTGGCCGGTCGTACGACCGCGATCGGGCCTGCGGATACGACCGCGATCGGGGCTGCGGTGGCGGCCGCGGCGGGACCGGCCGCCCGACCGCGGGAGACGCGGGTACCGATCAAGGGCATCCGGAAGATGACGGCCCAGGCGATGGTCGCGTCTGCGTTCACGGCGCCGCACGTCACCGAGTTCCTGACGCTCGACGTCACCCCGATGATGGAGCTCCGCGACCGGCTGCGGAAGCGGCAGGAGTTCACCGACGTCAAGCTCAGCCCGCTGGTGTTTGCTGCTTTCGCGGTCTGTCTTGCCTCTCGTCGGACGCCGGAGATCAACTCCGTCTGGGACGGCAACACGGCCGAGATCGTCTACAAGAACTACGTCAACCTCGGTATCGCCGCGGCGACTCCTCGCGGCCTGATCGTGCCGGTCATCAGCGATGCGGACCAACTCGACCTGCGTGGAATCGCCATTGCCCTGGCTGGCCTGACGGAGAAGGCCAGGGCCGGGCGGACGTCACCAGCCGAGATGTCGGGCGGAACCTTCACCATCACCAACGTGGGTGTCTTCGGCGTCGACACCGGCACACCGATCATCAACCCGGGCGAGTCGGCGATCCTCGCGCTCGGGTCCATCAAGGACGCGCCCTGGGTGGTCGACGGCCAACTTGCGGTGCGCAAGGTCTGCCAGCTCTCGCTTTCGTTCGACCACCGGGTGATCGACGGTCAGCAGGGTTCGCAGTTCCTCGCCGACGTCGGAGCGCTGCTGGCCGACCCCGGTCTGGCCCTGGTGTTCTGATGAACAGCGGCGTCGTCATGAACCGCGGGTCGTCATGAGCAGTGTCGTCGTGAACGGCGCGTCGGCGTGAAGCTCAAGCTCGACCTGCACGAGATCTACAACAAGGGGCAGGACATCGACCGGGCACTGCAGGCCATCATCGACGAGGCGGTGGCCAAGAAGGCCCCGCTGGTGGAGATCATTCCCGGCAAGGGGACCGGGGCACTCAAGAAGCACGTGCTCAAATTTCTGGACCGCAAGGACATCAAGGCGATCTATCACCGCGTCGAGAAGGACTCGGACAACTTTGGCCGGGTGTTCGTCCACTTCCGTTGGAAGTAACGGCAGACGTCCTGCAGGGTGATCGCTATAGCGATCACCCTGCAGGACGTTCGCCGGCTGTCGGAGTGAAGCTGGTTTCCGATGGCCCTGGTCGGCTGCCAGCATGGTGGGCATGACAGACCAGTCGTCAGCCCCTGACCGGATCTCCGCCCCGCAGCCTGGAGGCGTCCCGCAGGCCGGAGGCGCACCGCAACCTGGAGGCGCCCCGCAACCTGGAGGCGCCCCGCAACCTGGAGGCGCCCCGGAACCTGGAGGCGCCCCGCAGGCTGGAGGTGCTCTCGCCGTGCTGCGGGCCCTGGACCATCGGGTCAAGCCGGATCTCAAAAGGGCTGTTCCTGCAGTGCTGATCACGCTGTTCTGCTTCATCGCGGGCGATCGGCTCGGCGGCCTGGGCCGCAGTACCTCGGCGGTCTTCCAGCTGTTCGGTCGGGAGATCGTGGTCCGTCCGGGCTACCTGACGGTGATCGCGGTCGTGCTCGCCCTGGTGTTCGTGTTGGCCGGCGTGGTCGCCACCCGGTCCGTCGGGAACGAGGTCGCCAGGGTCACCCACAACAAGGCCGGCGTGGCTGCTGCCTCGGCCATCCGGCTCGTCTGCGTCATCGTCGGATACTTGACGGTCGCCCTCGGCCTGCTGGGGCTGTTGAACGTCAACCTCGGCAATCTGCTGGTCGGCGGCGCCGTGACCGGCGTGGTGATCGGCATCGCCGCCCAGCAGACGCTCGGCAACTTCTTCGCCGGTCTGGTGCTGCTGTTCGCCCGGCCCTACACACCGGGCCAGCGGGTCAAGGTCCGGACCGGCGCGATGGGCGGGCCGTTCGAAGGCGTCATCGTCGCGGCCGGCCTGCTGTACACGATCATCGAGACCGACGAGGGGCCCATCAGCATGCCCAACTCGGGCCTGCTGGGCGCGGCGATCGGTCCGGCTCCGGAGCCCGATCCTGACGCACTGGAAGCGGACGCGGCCGACGCGTCGGACACGGGCCAGGACGAGGAGGCCACTGCAGTGGCAGCGTCCAAGCGAACGTCCGAAAGGACGGCGTCACCGGACGGATGACAGAGAAATCCTCATCTCACCGGCGAATCGACGGCGTGTGACGCGGTTCACCGGCGGATGTGGTAACGATAGAGAGGCTCTGAGCGTCATACAGGGTGTCACCACAGAACACCGGAAGTGCCGGAAGTGCTGAAACACCTGTAAAGGACGGGACACCATGAGCCGCATCACGAACGCCATCCGCAGCAACCGCGAGATCTCCCGCAACCGTCGCGAGATCGGCCGCGCCATCGAGCGCGCCGCCACCCCGGCCATGCGCGACGAGATCATCCTGATGGCTCAGCGTCAGGGCTACACACGCTGACCCGAGCCCGACTTGCGGGGGGTACAACCCCGCAGCCGGGGGTGTCGGTGAGTGAGCGCGGAATCTTCGCAGATTTTGTTTGAAGATTCGTGTAACGCTGCCTGACGCTCCAGCGACATCACAGTTGACCCCGGTTGCTGCCGGACCCCCGACCTGGCAGCCCCCGGGGTCTTTGCTGTCTCCGGCAGGCTCCCCCCGCCCAGCCGCCCCTGTGCGCATACGGATCTGCGCGGCGCATACGATCTGCCCGAATTTCGGCGATTCGGCCCATTTCGGGTTGTCCTGTATGCGCAGGGATCCCGCGGGCGCGGCACCCCAATCGCCGCCACCCGCGGCGCCCCAGGTTCCGGCGTCACGGCCGGCACCGCTCGCAGCCGCTCCGCGAACTAGCGTGGCGAGCATGGCCGTCACCTGGAATCCGGATCAGTACGGCCGCTTCGCCGGTGACCGCGGCCGCCCGTTCTTCGACCTGCTCGGCCGGGTCGGGGCAGAGGGTCCGCGCCTCGTCGTCGACCTGGGCTGCGGCCCGGGAAACCTGACGGCCGCACTGCCGCTGCGATGGCCGACGGCCAAGGTGGTCGGAATCGATTCCTCCGCCGAGATGATCGCCGCAGCGAAACCCGCCGACCGTCTGGCGTTCGAGATCGGCGACATCAAGGCCTGGACACCCGGGCCCGACGTCGATGTGGTGATCACCAACGCAGCGCTGCAGTGGGTGCCGACGCATCGCGATCTGCTGCGGGATTGGGGTACGGCGCTGCCGTCGGGCGCCTGGATGGCCTGGCAGGTGCCTGGCAACTTCAACTCGCCGTCGCACACCCTGATGCGCGAGTTGGCCGAGTCGGACCGGTGGAGCGAGCAGCTGGCCGGCGTGCTGCGTCATGACAACACCGTCGATACGGCCGCCGAATATGCCGCGCTGTTGCTCGAACTCGGTCTGACGGCGGATACCTGGGAGACCACCTACACCCACGTCTTGGACGGCGAAGATCCTGTGCTGCAATGGGTTCGGGGAACCGGCCTGCGTCCGGTACTTGACCTGCTGGACCCAGCCGAGACCGCCGAGTTCGAGGCCGAGTACGCCGCCCGTCTCCGGGTGGCCTACCCCCGGACGCAGGCTGGGACGCTTTTCCCGTTCCGGCGGATCTTCGCCGTGGGACACAAACCCTGACCTTCCGTTCGCTCGTGCGGCAAAATGGGAACCTTCGAAGCGGCCGCACCCGCGGTGGGTGCATCTGTCGGGCGCGACCCATGCCGTTGTCGGCGGTCATCAGATGTTGCAGGCGATGCCACGGAGAGGAAGCCCGGATGATCACGCGCGAACTCGCGCTGGCGCTGCGGGAGGCCGGCGTGCGCTGGGTTCCGGCGTCAGGCGATCGGTTCAGCCTGCTCGACCCCGCCTTCGAGGGGGACATCTTCACCCTCAGCGACATGACCATCGAGGCTCAGGGCCCACCCGAGGCCAGGGTGCTCGGCTTCAACGGCACGACGGAATGGGCGCTGGACTCCGTGGGGCTGGAGGATGCGCTCTGGCTGCCGCGCGAGGACCAGTTGCGCGAGTTGATGGGCGCCACCTTCATCGGTTTGCGGGTATCCGACGACGGCTTCGTCCTGACGGTGCGCCTACCGCCACGGCCCGACGAGGAGATCGAGGCGGAGACCGCCGCCGAGGCCTACGCGCTCGGCGCCCTGGCCCGCATCGCCGCTGCCAACGAGCGGCTGCACCCACCGCCGTTGGACACCCAGATCGAGAGCTAGGACCGGCAGCGTCAGGAGCTGGGACCGACCCGGCAGGACCGCTACGCTCGGCTCCGTGCCCGACCACCCCCAAGCGATCCAGATGCTGCACGACAAGATCCTGATCAAACTGTCCGGGGCGGCCGGCGAGAGGACGTCTCGTGGCGGCATCGTCATCCCCGCGACCGCCGAGATCGCCAAGCGGCTGATCTGGGGCGACGTCCACGGCGTCGGCCAGCATGTCCGGTCGGTGAAGGTGGGGGACAGCGTGCTGTTCTCCCCGGACGACCAGTTCGAGGTGGAGATCGGCGGTGAGACCTACCTGGTGCTCCGCGAACGTGATCTCCAAGCGGTGGCGAGCGAGGCTGCCGCCGGCCGGTCCGGGCTGTACCTCTAGCCGTCGCAAGCTAGAGCACCTGCTACGGCCCAGTCCTCGGTCACCAGCCCCGATAGCCGCTCCGATACCGGTAGGCGGGGTGGTAGACCTTCGAGTCCTTCTCCTTGGGGCAGTGGGTGCATGCCTGGTAGCCCTGCGACTCGAGGCCCCCGGTCTCCGGATTCGGGTCGGGGAAGTCGACGAAGTGGTGAATGCCCCATCGGCAGCGAAGGCTGAGCTTCTCCTCCCGCGTCACGTCCCACCTCTCCTGACGCCGGAACCGTGCGTCACCTGCCACGATAGCGCCGGTTCAGGTCGGCGACCTGACTACCGGCCGATTCGGCCCGCCGACCCCGATCGGCCCGTGTGCAGACGTCCGGCAGATCAATTCCGGGTGACGGCGGCGCAACATCGGACCCCATGGTTCCGTCGACCCGCTGACATGGACGAGGATGGCGTGCGGTGCCCGGGCGCGACGCCGACCTGCAGCAGGAAAGAGTTCGATATGGACCACTTCGACCTGATCGTCATCGGATCCGGACCGGCCGGTCAGAAGGCTGCTATCGCCGCGGCAAAGCTGGGCAAGCGGGCCGCCGTCATCGAACGTCGCAACATGGTCGGCGGCGTCTGCATCAACACCGGCACCATCCCGTCCAAGACGCTCCGCGAGGCCGTGCTCTACCTGACCGGTCTCAACCAGCGGGAGCTGTACGGGCAGGCCTACCGCGTGAAGGACGACATCACCGTCGCCGATCTCTCGGCGCGGACCCAGCACGTGATCAACCGCGAGATCGACGTGATCCGCAACCAGCTGTCCCGCAACCGGGTCGCTCTGATCGCCGGCAGCGCCCGGTTCCTGGACTCGCACAGCATCGAGGTGGAGAACGAGGCGGGCGTCAAACAGAACTTGACGGCCGACAAATTCGTCGTCGCGGTCGGGACGCGTCCAGCGAGGCCGAGCACGGTCGAGTTCGACGGCGAGACGATCGTGGACTCCGACCAGATCCTGAACATGAACAAGGTGCCGGCGTCCATGGTCGTCGTCGGCGCCGGGGTGATCGGCATCGAGTACGCCTCGATGTTCGCCGCGCTTGGCACCAAGGTGACGGTCGTCGAGAAGCGGGCGACCATGCTCGATTTCTGCGACGAGGAGATCATCGAGGCACTGAAGTACCAGCTCCGGGACCTCGCCGTGACGTTCCGGTTCTCCGAATCCGTGCGTACCGTCGAGCGGCACGCCGGCGGGACCCTGACGATCCTGGAATCCGGCAAGAAGATCCCGGCCGATACCGTGCTGTACTCGGCGGGCCGGCAGGGCGCGTCCGACGAGGTCAACGTGCTGGCCGCCGGGATCGAACCGGCCGAGCGCGGCCGTCTCGAGGTCAACGAGAACTTCCAGACGTCGGTGGACCACATCTACGCCGTCGGCGACGTGATCGGCTTCCCGGCGCTGGCGGCCACCTCGATGGAGCAGGGTCGCCGTGCGTCCTACCACGCGTTCGGGGAGTCGGTCGGCGGGAAGCTCGGTGACCTGCAGCCGATCGGCATCTACTCGATCCCGGAGATCTCCTACGTCGGGCGCACGGAGAAGCAGCTGACCAGCGAGAACGTCCCGTTCGAGGTCGGTGTGTCGCGGTACCGCGAGCTGGCCCGCGGCGCGATCCTCGGCGATTCCTACGGCATCCTCAAGCTCCTGGTGCACGCCGAATCGCGAGAGCTGTTGGGCGTCCACGTGTTCGGCACCAATGCCACCGAGCTGGTGCACATCGGGCAGATGGTGATGGGCTGCGGCGGAACGGTCGACTTCCTCGTCGACGCCGTCTTCAACTACCCCACCCTCGCCGAGTCGTACAAGGTGGCCGCGCTCGACGCGGTCAACAAGATGCGCGCCATCGCCCGGGTCACCCAGCTCTGACAGCCCCGGCGCGACGCGCTTCCGGACCCGATGGTCCCGGATCGTGGTTAGGTCAGGTATGGCGATTCTCTCCCGCGGCGCCAATGCGCCGCTTGCCACTGGCCCGATCGACGTGGCGGTTTTCGGCGCCGAGCACAAGTCCGTCGATCTGATGGTCTTCCAGCTCGGTCCGGACCGGATGGTTCGCAGCGACGCGGACTTCGTCTTCTTCAATCAACCGTCGTCGCCAGAGGGTGCAGTTCGGCTGGTCGCTGCCGACCGCATCACGGTCGACCTGACGGCGGTGCCGGTCGACATCGAGACCCTCGCGATTGCGGTGTCGATGGACGACGGCGTTCCCGGATCACTCGCTGCCATGACGGGGCTGGCGGTGGCCGTTTCCGGCGCTGAATCACATAGCGCTCCGGCGTCAGGCCTGACGGTCGAGCGTGCTGCGGTCCTGGTCGAGCTCTATCGCCGGGCCAACGCCTGGAAGGTCCGGAACGTGTCGGCGGGCTGGGCGGCAGGGCTGTCGGCACTGGCCGCCGAGCACGGCGTCAGCGTCGACGATTCCCCGCCGCCGCCCGCGACAACGGCGCAGCCTGCGACAACGCGGCCGCGTGACGATCCGAGGGTCGCTCTGCCGCCGGCCGTGCTCGCCGCGCACAGCTCGGTGCCCAGCCCGAGCTACCAGCCCGCCCCTGGCAAGCAGCCGGTGCCGAGCTACCAGCCGGCCGCCAACTATCCGTCACCCGGCGGGTTTCCGCCGCCGGGTGGCAATCTGCCGCCGGCGCCGGATTTCGTACCCCCGCGACCCGGTGGGTTCGTCGCACCGGGCGGTTCTCTGCCGGCGGCGTCGAACTGATGGGGTTGATCAAACGGCTCGTGTCGCGAATGGACCGGATCGCCGACCAGGACGCCGATCCGGAGGCGCTGACCGGGCGTTCGGGCTCCCGCCGGCACGGTCTCCCGGTGCCGGTCGAGCAGCCGGCCCACGGTGTCGGACCGGTGACCGACGCCGAATCGCCCGGCCGGTCCGATCCACCCGGGTACTCGACTGCACCCGGGCATTCGACTGCACCCGGGCATTCGACTGCACCCGGGCATTCGACTGCACCCGGGCATTCGACTGCACCCGGGCATTCGACTGCACCCGGGCACTCGACTGCACCCGGGCGCTCGACCGCACGTGATGCACCGACCGACCGGAGCGAGAACCCGTTGGCAGCGCTCGACCGCATCAGGGCCGACCAGCACCGCCGGATGCGCCGGGGCAGTTTCGGACGGCGGGCGTCGGAGTCCTGAGTGTCCGATGGGGACTGCCCGTCGCGTGAAGACGAGTCGAGCGGCACTTCGCGAGTAGCTCCGCGGATGGGGATTGCACGTCAGGCGGGCGGGAGTCCGACGGCAGTTTGCGAGTAGTTCTGCGCGCATTCGCGCAGCTGTGGTGAGGTGATCGGTATGCCTGATCTGACCCGCGGTGCCAACGCCTCCATCTCCGGAACCAGCCTGCAGGTCGCAGTGTCCGGAGCCCGTCAGGGAGCCGTCGATCTGATGGTTTTCCAGGTCGGTGAGACCGGAAAAGTGCGCAGCGACGCCGATTTCGTGTTCTTCAACCAACCGGCGTCGCCCGAGGGGGCCGTTCGCCTGACGGCCGCGGACAGCCTGACGGTCGACCTGACCGGAATCCCGGAGGCCATCGACAAGCTTGCCGTTGCGGTAGCCCTGGACGACTCCGTTGCAGGATCGCTGGCGGGGATCGCCGGGCTCGGGGTGTCGGTGACCGGGTCGTCGGATCAACACGTCGCCCCGGCCGCCGGAATGACCTCCGAACGTGCCGCCGTGCTGGTCGAGATCTACCGCCGGGCGGGCAGCTGGAAGGTGCGGAACGTCTCGGCGGGATGGACCGAGGGCCTCAGCGGTCTGGCGAAGGAGCACGGTGTCAGCGTCGACGACGAACCCGCCGCCGTTCCTCCCGCGGCAAGCGCACCGCCTGCGAGCGGGCCGCCGGCCGGGAGTTCGCAGCCGCCTGCGCAGAACTTCCCGCCCCCGGCGGCGCCTTCGGCCCCGCAGCCTGCCCCTCCCGCAGCACCGCCCCCGGCCGCAGACGGGGTGCGTTCGGTCCCCGGCGAGGCCGGCCTTTCCCTGGTCAAGCGACAGAAGCTGGACCTCCGCAAACGCGAAGTGGCGAAGGTGTTGCTGACCAAGGGTGCGCAGAACGAGCGGGCCCGCATCGTCCTGGTGCTGGACAAGACCGGGTCGATGTCCGACGAGTATGCCGCCGGAATCGTCCACCGGGTGGTCGAGAGAATGGTTCCGGTCGCCATTCAATTGGATGACGACGGTTCACTCGAGTGCTACCTCTACGCTGTCAAGTTCGCCAAGCTGCCGGATATCCGCATCGAGTACCTGGATCAGTGGATGGCCGACTTCATCCACATGACCGGTACGCACCAGGGCATCAACTATAGGGACATCGGTGGCTACAACGACGAGATCCCGATCATGAACGAAGTGATCAACAGCCTGCAGGGCCAGACCGGGCCGACCCTGGTGCTCTTCTTCACCGACGGTGGATTCACCAAGAAGAAGGAGATCACCAATTTGATGAAGAAGGCGTCGAACCTTCCCGCCTTCTGGCAGTTCGTCGGGATCGGCAACAACAACTTCGGGGTGCTGACCAAATTGGACGAGATGACGGGTCGGGTGGTCGACAACGTCGGCTTCTTCCCGGTGACCGACATCGACCGGATCGATGACGGTGAGCTCTACCGCCGCCTGCTCTCGGAGTTCCCGGATTGGCTCCGCGCGGCTCGCGGTGCTGGGATCCTTCGGTAGTTCCGGTCCGGGCGAACCCGCCCTCGGTAGGTCACCGGCGATGAATCGGAGCCGCCGGGAAGTGTCGTTCCCGGCGTGTTCCCAGTCGGCAGGTGTAGTTTTGCGACGCGAAGAACCGCTCGGTTCCTCGGTCCGGGAGGTGCGTGGTGACAGCAGGATCGGGTCTTCCCCAGATCGCGCTCGACCGGATCGCCAGGGCGTCGGCCTCCGGCGTCAGGACGTCGTTGCTCTCGGTGCCGAGTGCGGTGAGTGCCCATGCCGTCGGGATCTCGCCGATCGGCGAGGTCATGGGCTGCATCGTGCAACACATCGGCTGGCAGGGCTGGGCCGGATGTGGCTACTGGGGCAACGGATTCGGCCAGGTCCGCTCCACTTCGTTCGGGAGCTACCAGCCGTATGTCGATGCGGTCCGTCACGGCTACGACACGGCACTGGCCAGGCTGTCCGACGAGGCGAGGATGCTCGGAGCGGACGGCATCATCGACGTCCGCATCACCGTCACGCATCTCGGCCGGGACAACCACGAGTTCGTCGCATTGGGCAGCGCCGTCCGTCTCGGCGACGAGCGAAGTGGAATCGGCAACATCCCGAAGGCGCTCCCCGTCCCGTTCCTCACCGAACTGCCCGGGGCGGACGTCGCGAAACTCATGCTGCACGGGTGGATGCCCACATCCATCGTCTACGGGATCGCGCTGGCCATCCGTCACGACGACTGGATGACCTACTCGCAGACGAGAAGTTGGACGAATCAGGAGGTCTCGGGTTTCACCGAGCTGACCAGCAACGTGCGACGCCAGTCGCGGCGGATCGTCACGGCTCAGGCGGGGCAGAAGGGGGCCGGCGGGGTGCTCATCACGACGTCCACCATGCGGGTCTGGGAGCAGGAACCGTCGGACGGACACCGCGATCACCTGGCCGAGGCGCGGATGTTCGGCACCGGCGTGGTCCAGTTCCCGAGGCCGGGCGTTCCGAAGCCGCCACGGACGCTGAACTTCCTGCCGCTGCGGTGACCCGGCAGGTCGATGAGAACACCGACACCACCATGACTTTCCCACGATGACATCCTGACAAGAAGATGCTGACGAGAAGAAGGACGCACCATGACCATTGACCCGAATGCACTCGGCATCCCCCAGGACGCACTGCGCCGGCTGTCCGCCATGCGGCCGGGGCAGGCGACGTCGATGTTCACCTCCGACCTGTCGGTGAACGAGTTCCTGCTGGTGCGGGAGGCCGGTTTCCGTCCGCTGGGTCTGGTTTTCGGGTCGAGCATCTACCACGTCGGCTTCCAGGCCGGACGATGGAGCAAGAACCAGGAGATGACCACCCTGTCCGGGGCGATGTACCACGCGCGGGAACTGGCGATGACCCGGATGGAGGCGGAGGCCGACGTGCTCGGGGCCGACGGCGTCGTCGCGGTGCGACTCGAGATCGAGTTCAAGGAATTCGGTTCCGATCTGGCCGAGTTCACCGCCGTCGGGACTGCGGTGAAGGCCGATACCGCTGCCGCACCAGATGGTTTCGGGTGGAAGCCGAACACCGGTAAGCCGTTCACGTCGGACCTGTCCGGCCAGGACTTCTGGACCCTGCTGCAAGCAGGTTATGCACCGCTGGGCTTGGTGATGGGGACCTGCGTCTACCACATCGCCCATCAGAAGTTCAGCCAGTCGTTCTCGAACATCGGGCAGAACGTGGAGATCCCGCAGTTCACCGAGGCTCTCTACGACGCAAGGGAACTCGCTATGAGCCGGATGCAGGCGGAGGGCGAGGCCCTGCACGCCGAGGGCATCGTCGGGGTGAATCTGCTCTCGCTCCCGCACCGCTGGGGCGGGCACACGACGGAATTCTTCGCCGTCGGGACGGCCGTCCGCCCGTTGCGTGCCGACCATTCCATCCCGACCCCGCAGCTGATGCTCCCGCTGGCCGATCGATGACGACGGGGGGCGAACTGAATCCGGCCGGCCCGCAGGGGATCCCGGCTGGACTGCCGTCCAGCGGCCTCGGGCCCCTCGGTGACGTCCAGGTGCTGGCGGCGATGCTGCGCAACGACCGCAATGATGTCGCCTCCTACGCCAGGGTGCTGACCGGGTCGCTCGGTGACGCGCTTCCGCCGGGAGTGGTGGACGTCGAATACCAGCGGTCGCTCTCCGACCGGATGTCCGGGCGACCGGGACGCCCGGTGCGGTTGACCGTCCGTGGCGCCGATCGTGAACTGGAACTGTCCGAAGGAGCGCGCGGGGCCGTCGAGGCTCAGATCCGCAAGGTGGTGGGTGGGGTCGTCATCTCCCGCAAGCAGATCGGGATCGACGAGTGGGTGCAGCAGTTCGCCGGCGAGCTCACCACCCTGGCCGCGGCCAACGCCAACGCCCGTCGGGCCCTCGCCGCCCTCCTCGGCCTCTGACCCGCCCCCCCGCGCTTATCAACTTCGACGGCGCTCATGAAAGTAGCCCGTTTGTGACGGGTGGGACGGAAATCGACCCGATCATGAGCGCAGACGATGTTGATAAGCGCGGGTTCAGCGCGGTCGGAGCTCATCAGCGCGAGCGAGAACGGCGTCCAGCATGGCCGGCGTCAGGCGTCCGGTGAAGGTGTTCTGCTGGCTCACGTGGTAGCAGCCGAGCAGCGTGAGCCGCTGTCCGTCCGGGCCGTCGATCGCCACCTCGGCGCCGTGTCCGAAGCGCGGCCGTGGGCGCGGAAGCCGCCAATCCTGCCGCTCAAGGCTCGACAGCAACGCCTGCCAGCCGAAGGCGCCGAGCACCAGGGCCACCCGCGCGGTGCCGGCCAGCAGTCGGAGTTCACGGGCCAGGAAGGGCGCGCAGTTGTCCCGCTCGACGGGCGTCGGCTTGTTGTCCGGCGGCGCGCAGTGCACTGGCGCCGTGATCCGGACGCCGGTCAGCTGCAGGCCGTCATCGACTGCCACCGAATGTGGTTGGGAGGCAAGGCCCGAGCGGTGCAGAGCCGCGAACAGAACATCACCGCTGCGGTCCCCGGTGAACATGCGACCGGTCCGGTTCGCCCCGTGTGCGGCCGGAGCCAGACCCACCACGACCAGCCAGGCATCCGCCTCACCGAACCCGGGAACGGGTCTGCCCCAATACGTGTCGTCGGCGTAGGACTTCCGCTTCTCGGTGGCGACCAGTTCCCGCCAGGCGACCAGTCGTGGACACGCCCGGCAGTCGGCGACCAGGAGGCCCAGCCGCCGCAGGTCGGGTGCGGCCGAGATCTCGCTCTCACGAGGGGTTGTCATCCGGCGCACCGGCGGACGCCACGTGAGGGATCAGCGGCTCTCCAACACCCAGCCGTTTGGACGTCAGGGAGAGTTGGATCAGGAGATCCACCGCCGGAACGTGCCCGGATGGATGGCTTTGGCACCGGATCACGTTGACCCGGTTGTCTGCGTGCTATATGTGAGCTGAGCATGATGGCTGAGTCCGAGAGATGCGCTGGTGGACGGAACCTGTGGGTGGCGATGGCTACGGTGGGGTGGTCGGTGTGAGCGACCTGGACCAGATCGGCGCCGCCGCGGACGCCCCAGGGTTCCACCCCGACGGCACAGGCGGGGCGGACGACCAGGCGTCGTCGCGTGCGTGGACCCGGCCCGGCGACGTGGCGGCGATCACGGCGCTGTTGATCGCCCTCCTCATCACGCTCTTCGCGCATCGGCTGACCGAACGGCACGTCGAACGGGCCTGGATCTACGCGACCGCAGCCGCGTTGATCCTGCTGAGCCGCGGTCTGCGACTGCGGCGTCCGATCACCGCCCTGCACACCGGCCTCGCCGCGATCGGCCTCGTCGTCGCGGTTGCCGCTGATGCCGCACACTTCGGACTCCTCGGATTCGTCGCGACGATGCTGGTCGGTTTCGCCCTGGTGCTCCCAACGAGCAGTCGGCCGACGCCGACGCTGCTACCGACCATCATCCCCCTGGTCGAGAGCACCCCCGACGACCCGTTGGCGCCCTTCGTCCTGCACTCGCGCAAGACCTACTTCGTGAACGGTCAGGGAAGTGCGGCGCTCGGCTACCGCACCCGGTTCGGGATCGCTGTGGTCGGCGGGGATCCGGTGGGACACACTGCCGACTTCGCGCTACTCGTCAGCGATTTCCACCGCTTCTGCCGCACCTGGGGTTGGCGGGTCGCGGTGCTGGGTGCCGGCGAGGACTGCCGGGAGCTCTGGGCCCTGCGCGGACCCGGGCAGCCGGGTCTGCGTTCGGTCGCGTTCGGTCGCGATGTGGTGCTGGACGTCCAGACGTTCGACCTGCAGGGCCGGAAGTTCCGCAACCTCCGGCAGGCGGTCAACCGATCCCACAATGCCGGGGTGACGACCTCCGTCCTCGCCGAGTCGGCCATCGACGGCGCTCTCCGGACGGAACTGCTGGAGGTGGCGGAGGCCGCCGACCGGGGTGACAACCGCCGCGGATTCTCGATGATCCTCGATCGGTTGCTGACCGGGGAGATCCCTGGCCTGTGGGTGGTGATCGCGCGGGATGCCGGCGGACGGGTGGTCCGCTTCCAGCGCTACGGCACAGCTGACGCCGGCCGCGAAGTGTCCCTCGACGTGCCGTGCCGTCGTCCGGATGCACCGAACGGCACCGACGAGCGGATGACGCTCGACATGCTGGCCTGGGCCAGAGACCGTGATGCCACGCATCTCTCACTGTCGTTTGCGGCGTTTCCGGAGCTGTTCGACGACCGGGCTCGGACCCGGGTCGGACAGATCCTCTACCGGCTGGCGCATATCGGCGACGGCCTGCTCGAGTTCGAGTCGCTCTATACCTTCCTGCAAAAGTTCCACGCGCTGGGCCGGCGGCGTTACGTGATGTTCGGGCTGCGTGCGTTCCTCCCCTCCGTTGCGGCCATGCTGACCCTCGAGTTCGAGCGGCACCGGCCGGCGAAGGACTGATCGTCGATTCAGCCCGTCACCACACCGAGGTATGTCGGTGCCGGCGGAGTTGATCATCGACGCGCTGTCGGACCCGCCGTACGCGTTGTCATCCATCGGGGTGTACTCGGATCCGCCGCTCGCGCCGCCGGCGGCGTTCGGGTGACCGGGTTGCCGCTTATCGCTAAGTTCTGGATTTAGTCGTGAACCATTAGCCGGTAGGCGGCGAGATTACCCTTCTTGCCCGGCACTCGTTCGATTTGACCGAGCTTCATCAGAGCCTGATCATCAGACGCTGTAGTTCGAGAACGCGCTGAGAGCTCTGGTCAATTCGCCGGGGCGACAGCTCGCGCCTTCATGTCCGAGCAGTGATTCTCTCGGATTCCAAGTATGCCTAGGACCTGTTCGTCGTCAACGATTCGGCATGGCTGGAGCTCAGCGAGGTAGCGGCGATGGACTTCACCGACCCCCTACTTGAAGACTCATAGACAGAACCTGGCCGGCCGGCCGGGGCCGGATGCGGGAGAAGCATCAGCCATTGTCGGTCGAGCCGCGCAGGGAGAGGTGGGTGGCGCTCTTGACGTCACAGGCCGATCGGCTGATGGCGCGCTCCGCCTGCCGATCGGGCTGTGGAGTCGCCGATGTTCAACCGTGAGATGGCCCGCCTACAACAACTGGATGCTGCACCTGATGCCGGGGGTGCGGGCCAGACGGGCGTCGGTGGTCAAAAGTGCAGTAGCCGCAGTCCTTTCCGCAAGGGCGACGTAGGTGGCGTCGTAGCCGCTCAGGTTGTGTCGAAGAGCCCACATCCGCGGCCGGAGCCAGTCGGCGGGAAATCGTGTGATCGTGAGACCGACGAAGCCCTCCATCGCGGAGTCGCCCTGCTCGCTGGTGAGCACGTCACGGTGAACAAGGCCTCGCAGCACATGTGTGACCTCACTATCGATCGGATGGGGCGCTGCAAGCTCTTCTTCGCCCAGCAGGTCTGGATCGAGGCCGCCGGCAAGCAGTTCGACGACGACACCGGCGTCAACGACCTTCACTCGCCGCGGCCCTCGTGGAGCACGGACAAGATCGCCTTGCGATCTGCCCGTCCCTGGACCTTCTCCTGAGTCCGGCGAATGGCTGCGGTGTTTTCCCGCGCGACCTGCGGCACCCGCGCCAAATGCTCGAGCTCCCGCAGCATGTACCTGGTCAGGGAGAGACCTTCGGCCCGCGCGGCCTCCGTCAAGGCGTCATGCACATCGTCAGGTACGTCGCGGATCTGCATCACCTTGGGCATGCATCAACTGTAGACCGTGCGGGTGCACGATGCACCCACATTCTCGGAGCAGTCCCCTTGCGGAAACGCTGCTTCGTCGGCTGTCACGGGTCGCCTCGTCAATGGTCAGCACGACCACGTCATGACAGGAAGCCGCCGCCGCCCTGGAAATCCGGGGCGGCGGCGTTCGGGGGTGGATCGGGTCTGGCGCCGTCAAGGCGATCTGGCCTACAGGGCGGACAAGGACTGCCAGGTCGACCAGGACAGGGCCCAGTCGTAGATGTCGCCGTCCGCCGCCGACAGCTGGACGCTGGTCCCGCTGATCTGGACCGGGTCGCCGTAGATCGCCGAGTTGTAGTAGGCCTCGGCGCTCTCCGCGGAGAGGTTGATGCAGCCGTGGCTGACGTTGGTATTGCCCTGGTCGCCGACGGTGTTGGGGTTCTCGTGGATGAACTCACCGTTGTCGCTGATCCGGACGGCCCAGTGCTCGATCGAGTTGGTGTAGCCGTACTTCGGGTTGCTCATCGAGACGGTCTGCTGCTTGTCCATCACGATGTGGATCCCGGACCTGGTGACCAGTTCGGGGTTGAGGCCGTAGCGGCTGTTCGGATCGTCGCCCATGCCGTAGGAGCCGGGGTAGGTCGCGACCGTCTTCCCGGACTGCTGCACGACGATGTCGTAGTTCTTGGCGTTCGCGATGACCACCTGATTGCGCCCGATGGTGAAATCGCTGGTGGCGTCAGCGGATCCGTAGACGCTGTCGGAGAACTCGGCGCCGTAGACGTCGGCCTCGACGTGCACCTTGGTGTACTGCGGCCAGTAGACCTTCGGCCGCCAGTCGAGTGACGGGTAGGTGTCGCCGTCGTGGGTGATCCAGGCCCAGGAGCCCTGGCCCGCGGGGGTGGTGACGACCTTCATCCGCTTCTCGATCTCGGCCTTCTGCGACGTCGGATCGGAGCTGAATCGCACGATGATCGGGGCCGCAACCCCCACGACGTCGCCGTCACCGGGCGAGATGGTGGCGTGCGCCTCGTCATCGGGGGTGAGGGTGGTGTACGTGCCGCTGATCGGGACGCTCTGCCCGTTGCGGCCCAGTGCCGTTCCCTTGACGGTGTAGGTCTTCCCGTACCCGAGGTCCTCGCCGAGCGTCCAACTCGCGTCGTCGGCCGACAGCTTGCCGGCCACCACCTTGCCGGTCGGGTTGACGAGGCTCAGGGCCTTGATGGTCCCGTTCTTCACGGCAATCGAGATGGGTTGGGTGGGAGAGATGCCGGACGTGCCGAATGCCGGCGAGGCGATGACGGCGGCAGCCGGCTGGGCCGGGGGCAGGGACGTCGATGTGGTGGGAGTCAGGGCGGTGGTCGGACTCGGTGATGTTGCTGCGGACGATGCGCCCGACGAGGTCGCCGCGGACGATGAGCCGGTACCGGCGGGCTCGGACACACTGATCGGTGCCGGCGTGGAGGGCGCGGCGTTCGAGGGCGCGGTGCCCGATGTCGCTGCCGCTGTGGCGCCGCCGGCGACCGTCGGAGATCCGCTGGACGTGTTACTCGAATTGCAGGCGACCGCGCCGGCCAGCAATGCAGCCGACATCCCCAGCAGAGCCGTGCGGCGGCCCCAGATCCTCATGCGTGCGGTGATCGTCATTGCCTGTCCCTTGGATTTTCGAAGGTCTGTGGTGCCGACTGTTGGGCTGGTGACTCTGGGCGCGCGGAGGGATTCGAGCTGAAGGGGATTCGATCTGCGTCCTACGCCTGTACTGACGCGCAACGCTAGGCCAATGTTGCGTCGGGTCGGGGCCTCATTTGGGGAGTCGGCAGCTGTGTTTTGCCCATGAATGCGATCGAGGTTGCGATGTGATCTCGGTCGGCGAAACTGCCGACGGAGCACGCCGTGGGTCAGGTACTCTACTTTTCCCGGGTAACTATGACGACGTCGCAGAGCAATTCCTCACGCGGACCTCACGCGGCGTTCGAAGCGTCAGAACAATGCGGTTGCCGTGGCGGATACGGTCCAGCCATGCAGCTGGATCTTCACTACACGGACCCTCGCCTGGTCGCTGTCTACGACGCGGAGAACGCCGGCCGTGACGACATCGAGTTCTACCTGCGGTTGGCGTCTGCGCTCCGGGCCGGGCGGGTCACCGACCTGGGTTGCGGCACGGGAGTGCTCGCCGCGGAGCTGGGGGCGGCCGGGTTCACCACGACCGGCGTCGATCCGGCCGCCGCGATGCTGGACTACGCGCGACACCGATCCGGCGGCGAGATCGTCACCTGGATCGACGGAGAGGCCTCGGTGCTCGAGTCAGGATCGGCCGACCTGATCATCATGACGGGCCATGTGGCCCAGGTGTTCCTCACCGATGACGGTTGGAGCCGGGTGCTGACCGAGTGCGCCCGTGCGCTGACACCGCGCGGATATCTGGCCTTCGAGGTCCGCAATCCCGACCGGGCCGCCTGGGAAGGATGGACCAGAGCGCAGACCACGGACCGGTATCAACTTCCTGGTGGTGGATCCTTCGAATCGTGGGTCCAGGTCACCGACGTCCGGGGCGATCTGGTCGACTTCGAGGGTCACACGGTTCTTGCTGATGCCGACGAACTGGTGGCCGCCAGCACGCTGAGGTTTCGAACCAGAGCCGAAGTCGAGGAGTCGCTGCTCGCCGCCGGACTGCTGACCACCGCCGTCTACGGCGACTGGAACTCCGGCCCCGTCACGCCAACGGCGCCCGAGCTGATCTTCCTCGCCCAGCGCCCCTGATCCCCGCCGCGCTGTCCGCCGCCCCCGGATCCCCCTTCTGCGCATACCAAACCGCCCGGCGCATATGGGATGACCGCTTCAGGCCTTTTTGGCCGAAATTCGGTCACATCCATATGCGCCGGGCGGCGCGGCGGGTCCATATGCGCCGGGCGGCGCGGCGGGTCCATATGCGCCGGGCGGCGCGGCGAATGCACGTGCGCCGGGCGGGCCGGCGACGAGGTGAGGGTCAGAACGCGCCCTCGGGAACCTCCATCAACGTGCCGTCGGCAGCCTCGATGACAGCCTTGCGTGCCGTCAACTCCGGCAACACGTTGCGCGAGAACCAATGGGCTACTGCAAGTTTTCCGGTGTAGAAGTCGACATCCTTCGCCGAGGCGCCACCGTCGAGCGCGTTCTGCGCAACGACGGCCTGCTTGATCAGCAGGTAGCCGATCAGGAGGTCTCCCGCGCTCATCAGCAGCGAGACCGCGTGCTCGCCGATCTTGTAGAGGCTGACCGGGTTCTGCGCCGACGCCATGGCGTACCCGACGAGAGTGCCCACCATGCCCTGGAAGTCGGTCAGTGCCGTGTTCAGCAGGGCCAGCTCTTCCTTGTGGCGGCTACCTTCGGTGCTCTGCGTCGACAGGAACTCGCCAATCTCGGTGGCGACCACCGAGAGCGCAGCGCCGTTGTCCTTGACGATCTTGCGGAAGAAGAAGTCCTGGGCCTGGATCGCCGTGGTGCCCTCGTAGAGGGTGTCGATCTTCGCGTCCCGGATGTACTGCTCGATCGGGTAGTCCTGGGTGTACCCGGACCCGCCGAAAACCTGCAGCGACAGGGCGAGATTCTCGTAGGCCCGCTCCGAACCGACGCCCTTGACGATGGGCAGCAGCAGGTCGTTGACCTTCTTGGCCAGCTTCAGGTCGACGGCCTCGGTGATCTCCTGTGCTTCGATCCGATCCTGCCAGCTCGCGGTGTACAGGTACGTCGCGCGCAGGCCCTCGGCATAGGCCTTCTGCTTCAACAGGATCCGGCGCACGTCGGGGTGATGCATGATCGTCACCCGCGGAGCTGTTTTGTCGCCGGACCGGAGCAGATCGGCGCCCTGGACGCGGATCTTGGCGTAGTCCAGCGCGTTCAGGTATCCGGTCGACAGAGTGGCGATGGCCTTGGTGCCGACCATCATTCGCGCGTACTCGATCACGTTGAACATCTGGGCGATACCGTCGTGCACCTCGCCAACCAGATAACCGACCGCGGGAGTGCCGTTGAGGCCGAAGGTGAGTTCGCAGGTGGTAGAGACCTTGAGTCCCATCTTGTGTTCGACCCCGGTGACGAAGGCTCCGTTGCGGTCGCCCAGCTCGCCGGTCTCGACGTCGAACAGGAACTTCGGCACGATGAAGAGGCTCAGACCCTTGGTACCGGGACGGGTCTCGATGCCGGGACCCTCCGGGCGGGCGAGCACGAGATGCACGATGTTCTCGGCCATGTCGTGTTCGGCCGACGTGATGAAGCGCTTGACGCCCTCCAGGTGCCAGGTCCCATCCACCTGGAGTACCGCCTTGGTGCGGCCGGCGCCGACGTCGCTGCCGGCGTCGGGCTCGGTGAGCACCATGGTCGACGCCCACAGCTTCTCGATCATGGTCTTGGCCATCTGCTGCTGCAGCGGGGTGCCCAGTTCGTGCATGAGCTTGGCGGTGTTGGGGCCGGAACTGTACATCTGGATCGCTGGGTTCGCACCCAGGATCAGCTCGGCTGCAGCCCACCGCAACGACGGCGGCGCGCCATAACCACCGAGCTCGGTCGGCAGCTCCAACCGCCACCAGTCGCCGTCCATGGCGGTGGCGAACGATTTCTTGAACGACTCGGGGATGGTCACCGAGAAGGTCTTCGGGTCGTACACCGGCGGATTGCGGTCGGCATCGACGAATGATGCGGCAAGGGGCCCGCTGGCGACCTTCTCCAGCTCGGCGAGCACCCCACGAGCGGTCTCCGCGTCCATCTCGGCAAACGGAGCGCTCCCCATGCGCTCACCGGACCCGAACACCTCGAAGAGATTGAACTCCAGGTCGCGGAGGTTGGATCGGAAATGAGTCATGTCTGCTCCAGGAGTTCTAAGTTACTGGCGAGTAGAGCCAGGTTATTACTGGCGAGTAACTTAGGCAAGGGCGAGTGCTCGCGACCACACTCTGCTGCCGCCTCATGCAGCCAGAGAAGTCCTCCATCCCGGATCCGGGTCGTGCGCCCGCACGGGAACCCGGGATGCCACGATGTCGGGATGGTGATGGACCCCGCAGTGGTGCGGCTCTTCGAGAAGATTGCCTTCGAGCACATCTCCGACGTCGGGATCGAGAGATTCCGCGCCGAATACCTCGCCCGCACGGCGCGGGCGCCGAGCCCGATCGTGCTGCCGAGCGTCGTCGATCGTCGGGTGCCGGACGGTCCGAAGCTGCGCGTCTACCGGCCGGAGGTCCCTGAATCCGCCGCCGGGTCGGTCGGCGGGTCCGCCCGCGGGTCGGTCGGTGGATCCGCCAGCCGAGAAGAACTCCTCCCCCTCGTGGTCTTCTTCCACGGCGGTGGATGGACCGTCGGGAACCTCGACACCCACGACCACATCGCGAGGGAGATCGCCGTCCAGGTAGGCGCCGTGGTGGTGGCGGTCGACTACCGGCTCGCACCCGAGCATCCCTACCCCGCTGCGGTCGATGACGCCTGGGCCGCGCTGAGATGGGCGGTGGCACAGGCCTCCGAACTGGGCGTCGACCCGACTCGGGTGGCCGTCGCCGGCGACTCGGCGGGCGGCAACCTCGCTGCTGCCGTCGCGCAGCTGGCTCGGGATGCAGGAGGGCCGCTCCTCAAGTTTCAGCTGTTGTGGTATCCCGCAACGAGTCTCGACCCTGATCTGCCCTCCATGGCGGAGAATTCCACCGCACCGATCCTGAGCCTGCTGGACATGCAGCTGTTCCAGGCTGCCTACACCGGCGATGCGGACCCGGCCACTCTGCCGGCGACCTATCTACCCGCCCGCGCCGCAGACCTGCACGATCTCCCACCGGCCTACATCGCTACCGCCACGTTCGATCCGCTCCGCGACGACGGCGCCGCCTACGCAGAGCTGTTGCGCCGCAACGGAGTATCGGTCGAACTTCAGAACCACGACGGCCTGACACACGGGTTCGTCGGTTACGTGCAGTGGGTCCCGGCCGCGGCGGCCGCGCTGGCTCGGTCGTTGATGGCAATCCGTGCGGTGCTCGTCGAGCCGACGGTGACCTCGGTGCTGCGCAGTCCTCGGTGCTGCGCAGTCCTCGGTGACGCGCAGTGCTCGGTGACGCGCAGTGCTGGATGACCGAGTGACCGCGGCGCCCAGCGCAAGGCAGCGTCGACCAGTAGCCTTTGACTTCATCGGTCGCCGGGCCGCCTGCGAGGGGAGAACGCGATGGACAAGACGTCGACAGCTGGTGGTTCCGGGTCGGATGATGCCGCAGTGGCAGGCGAACTGGTGATCCGGCCCGACCAGGCGCCACCGCCGTTGGATGATGACGACGACGTGGTCGACGCCGAGATCGTGGAGTCATCGGTGTTCGCGCCGCTCCCGTTAGGCGGGATCGCGCCCGACTACAGCGACGCGGGGGTCCCGAGCCTGGACTACCTGCGCGACAAGATCGAGGGTCGATACGCGACTGCCCTTGGCGGCACCGAACTGGGTGAGGCGGCGGCGGTTCGCGAGGCGGCCGCCCGGAAGATCGCCGAGGAGCAGGCAGCCATCCAGGCCGAGCAGCAACGTGCGGCCCGGGAGCAGGCAGGTAAGGACAAGCTCGAGGAGATCCGGCGTTCGATGCGGCCTCAGAGCTGACTTGGCCGAGCGCCAGGAGCCTGTCAGGTAGCCACCGGCGCGCGCGCAGGAAGTGGCGCGGTGGGACCATCGGGACCATGACGTGGATCGATCGGACGTTGCTCGAGCATGTGTGGTCGGCGGTGGGTGGGCACGAGGAACTGCCGGACCAGGTCTCGTTCAGCGGAGCCAGGGTGCTGAGTTCTACCTATCCGGTCGCGGATCTTGCATCGGCCGTAGTGGGTGCCGCTGGCCTGGCCCTGGCCGAGTTCGCCGCGGCCGGTGGGGATGCCGCCAAGGTGCGGGTCGACCGAAGGTTGTCCGGCGCCTGGTTCGGTCCGACGTTCCGGTCGTCCGGGTGGGAGCAGCCGCCCACCTGGGATGCGATCGCCGGCGACTATCGATGCGCTGACGGCTGGATCCGCCTGCACACCAATGATTTCCGTCACCGACAGGCGGCGTTGGCGGTACTGGGTGTACCGGACACGGCTGTCCGGCCGGCAAGTCGCGACGCCGTCGCGGGCACCGTGTCGGGATGGCCGGGCGAGAAGTTGGAGGCCGCGGTGGTGGCGGCCGGTGGGTGTGCCGCGCAGCTGCGAAGCTCGGAGGAGTGGCGCAACCACCACCAGGGCATGGCAGTGGCCCACGATCCGTTGTTGAGCAGGGTCTTCACCGATATCGCCAGCCCACCAACGGGTCCCGGTCCTGTAGATCGGCCGCTGCGTGGTCTGAAGGTACTGGACCTGACGAGGGTGCTCGCCGGTCCGGCTGCCACCCGATTTCTTGCGGGATTCGGGGCGCAGGTGTTGAGGATCGATCCCCTCGACCGGACCGAGTCCGCCCTAGAAGTCGAGATGACAATCGGAAAGCACTGCGCCCGGCTGGATCTCAGGGAGCATCGGCAGACCGTGCTGGACCTGCTCGCCGATGCGGACCTGCTGATCCACGGTTACCGCCCGGGGGCGATGGATCGCCTCGGCCTCGGCGAGCGCGAGTTGCATGCTGCGCGCCCTGGCCTGGTCGAGGTGATGCTGGACGCCTACGGATGGGCAGGTCCGTGGCGTGGTCGGCGGGGTTTCGACTCGCTGGTGCAGATGAGCAGTGGCATCGCTCATCCGATGAGCAGCGATCCCGACGCACCCCCCATACCGCTGCCGGTCCAGGCACTGGACCACGCAACCGGCTATCTCGCGGCAACCGCAGGCCTGCGGGGGTTGTCGGAGCGGTACCGTACTGGACTGGGTAGCGTCAGCCGGGTCTCGTTGGCACGTACCGGAATACTGTTGCAGGACTTCAAGTCCGACCGTGACGAGGGGCCCATCGAGGAGGTCGACCTGAGCGGCGCGCAAACCGAGGACACCTTCTGGGGTCCCGGGCGCCGGCTCCCCGGCCCGGTGACCGTCGGGGGAACGAAGATGTCCTTCTCGGTCGCGGCCGCCCCGATCGGATCCGCCCCCGCCGCCTGGGCCTGACCCCGCCTCCCCTGGCCCGGGCGCGCATACAGAATCGCCCGGCGCGCATGAAAATGCCGCGATGTCGGCGCTTTCGGAGGGAAACGGACGTTCCTATATGCGCAGTGGGAGCGCACCGCTCGGCATGCCCCGACAGCCCGCGCCGGCGTCCGGATCGACCGGCGTCCGGATCGACCGGCGTCCGGATTGGCCGGCGTCCGGATCGGCTCGCGCTGATAGTCCGGACCGGATCAGCCGGATCAGCCGGCCCGACGGCGTCACCCGCGCCGTCCGGATCGTCCGGATCGTCCGGACCGGCTCGCGCCGGTCGTCCGGATCGGATCAGCCGGATCAGCCGGATCGGCCGGATCGGCTCGCGCCTATCGTCCGGATCGGCTCGCCCGGATCAGTGAATCAGCCGGATCAGTGAATGAGCTTCATCCAGTCGGCGGGTACACGACCGGCCGGTCCCGGAGCAGGCTGATCCTCGGGGTGGTGCGTCGCCGGCGCCAACTCCGGACCCTCGTACGTCTGCTCGTCGTCGTAGTTGTAGAACCAGTCCTCGCCGGGCTCGAAGCTCTGGATGAACGGATGGCCCGATTCCTTCGCGTGCGCCGTTGCGTGTTGGGCCGGAGAGGTGTCGCAGCACCCGATGTGGCCGCACTCGGCGCATCGGCGCAGATGGAACCACCAGCCTTGGACCGCCTCGCAGTCCAGGCACCCGGTCCCGGAGGGTGCGGCCGTGACGCTGATTCCCTTGATTTCAGTCATGTTCGTGTCTCCTAGGACGGGTGTTCGGGTTCGCTGCGCATACAGAATGTTCCATTCCGGCCGTCAAAGGGCCGATTCTGGGACGAACCATATGCGCCGGGCCATTCTGTATGCGCCGAAGCGGGGGTGCGCCGAAGCGGGGGTGCGCCGAAGCGGGGATGCGCCGAAACGCGGGGTGCGCCGAAGCGGGGGTGCGCCGAAGCGGGGGTGCGCCGAAACTCGGGGTGCGCCGAAACGCGGAGGTGCGCCGAGACGGGGGGTCAGGGGAGCTCGGCGGAGACGAGGGGCAGGCGGATCTGGAAGCGGGTATCGCCGGGAACCGACACCAGCTTCAGGTCGCCATGGTGCTTCTTGACCACGATGCGCCAGGAGATGTCCAGCCCCAGCCCGGTGCCCTCGCCGACGGGCTTGGTGGTGAAGAACGGCTCGAAGATCCGGCTCTTGATCTCGTCGGGCACACCCGGCCCGGTGTCACCGATCTCGACCAGCATCGAGTCGTTGTCGCGCGCGGTGCGGATGGTCAGCGTGCCGACACCGGCCATCGCCTGGACCGCGTTGTCGATGGTGTTGGTCCACACCTGGTTCAGCTCGGACGCGTACGCCGAGATCTCCGGCAGCGTCCGGTCGTAGTCCTTCACGACCTTGATCCCCTTGCCGATCTTCGCGCTCAACATCAGCAGGGTGGCGTCCAGGAGTTCGTGCACGTCCACCACCTGGAACGGAGCCCGATCCAGCTGCGAGTACTGCTTGGCCGACGACACCAGCGTGGAGATCCGGGTGACGGAGTCCTCGATCTCGTTCATCAGCAGTTCGGTCTCCACGCTGTAGTTGATCCAGCGGACTGCGCCTTCGAGCACGTCGGGCGCCACCAGGGCTTCCACCTCGTCGAGCCAGTCCACGGCCAGTCCGGCCTGGACGAACGTCGGCGCGAGATCCCAGCCACCGCCGATGCTGTGGTCGTCGAACCACTCGCCCAACGCGTCCTCCCGGTCGGTGGCCTCCATCGGGCTCAGTGTCGGCGCCTTGGCCACCTGCTCGACGGCCTTCTCCTGCAGCCTCATGAGCTGTTCCATCGTCATCCGGTCCCACGGACCGGCGGCAATCGCCCCGAGCTTGTGGCGCATGCCCGCGACCCGGTCGCGCAGTACCGAAGTCGCGCGGACGGCGGCAGCGGCGGGGTTGTTCAGCTCGTGGGTCAGCCCGGCAGACAGAGAACCCAGTGCTAATAGACGTTCTCGCTGATCGGTGACCTGTCGCATGTTCTGCTGGCCCCAGAAGATCCCTTCCAGCAGGTGAACGGCCATCGGGAACCAGTCCCGCATGATCACCGCGAGATCCACCGCGTCCAGCACCAGCAGCCGGGACGGCACCACCACTCGCATCGAGTTGTTGTACGTCTGCGGGGCGCGCTCGCCCATGTAGGCCTGCCACGCACCGGTGTATGCGCCGACCTGGGTGGTCCTGGTCATCTCGACCTCGTCGCCGCCGATCAGCCGAGACAGCACGATGTTGCCCTCGAGCAACACGTAGAAGCAGGTGGCCGGGTCGCCCTCGGCGTACACCTGGCCGGTCTCCGCATGAATGGTGTGCCCGTGCTCGCACAACCACTGCAGTTGCTCGTCATTCAGCCTCTCGAACAGGAAAAGTGTTCGCAGCTCGTCGATGTCGCAGGGAATCGGATCAGTGGCGACACTCATGGCTTCTCCAGGTCACGGTGCACGAGCATGCCAACCCGGATTGGGTCATGTCCGCTCATGGCTTCTCCAGGTCACGGTGCACGAGCATCCCAACCCGGATTGGGTCATGTCCGCTCATGGCTTCTCCAGGTCACGGTGCACGAGCATCCCAACCCAGATTGGGTCATGTCCGCTCATAGCTTCTCCAGGTAACGGTGTACGAACATGACCGCCATGGCGCCCTCGCCCACTGCGGATGCAACACGCTTCGCGGATTCGGCGCGTGCGTCGCCGGCCACGAAGACCCCGGGCACGCTGGTCTCCAGGTGGTAGGGGGCTCTGTCCAGTGTCCACCCGGGCGGACGTCCGTCGGGGGAGAGATCGGGGCCGGTCAGCACGAACCCGTGATCGTCACGCATCACCACGCCGTCCAGCCAGTTCGTGTGCGGCGCCGCCCCGGCGAAGATGAACAGGTAGCCGGAGTCCACCGTCTCGTTCTCGCCGGTGTCGCTGTTGCGCAGCGTCAGGCGCTCGAGGTGGTCGGAGCCGGCCGCCTCGATCACCTCGCTCCTGGTCCGGAGGTGGATGTTGTCGATGCCGGCGATCTGCTGGATGAGGTAGTACGACATGGACGCCTCGAGTGACCCCGCCCGCACCACGATGGTCACGCTCTTCGCCGTCTTCGCCAGGTAGACAGCGGCCTGACCGGCGGAGTTGGCCCCACCGACGATGTAGACGTCCTGGGCGGCGCAACTCGGGGCCTGCGTCATGGCGGATCCGTAGAAGACACCGATCCCGGTGTAGTCGTGCAGGCCGGGGGCGCTCAGCTGCCGATAGGCGACGCCGGTCGCGAGGATGACCGAGTGGGCGTCGATCGACGCCCCGTCGGCGAACCGGACGGTCCGCGCGGAACCGTTGATCTCGAGCCCGACCACGTCCCGCGTGGTGATCAGTTCGGCACCGAACTTGGTCGCCTGCCGGCGGGCCCGCTCGGTGAGCTGGGCGCCGGAGACGCCGTCCGGGAAGCCGAGGTAGTTCTCGATCCGGGAGCTCTGTCCGGCCTGCCCGCCCGTCGCGGTGCGCTCGACCAGCACCGTCCGCAGGCCCTCGGACGCCCCGTAGACGGCGGCGCCGAGCCCGGCGGGCCCGCCGCCGATCACCACGATGTCGTAGAAGTCGCCCTCCGGCGAGGTGGTCAGCCCGACCGCCGTCGCCAGTTCGGCATCGGTCGGCTGGATGCTGACGGCTCCGTCCGGCGAGATGATCACCGGGAGGCAGGTCGAATCGGTACCGGCCGCCGCCAGCAGCCGGGCGCCCTCGGCGTCCTCGCTGGAGAACCAGTGATACGGGATCTGGTTGCGCGCCAGGAACTCCCGCACGTCCGACGACCGCGCCGACCACCGATGACCGACGACCTTGATCTCGGAGACGGGCTTGCGGTCGGAGGCCAGCCACGAGTCCAGCTGCGTGTCGATCACCGGGTAGAACTTCTCCTCCGGCGGATCCCACGGCTTGAGCAGGTAGTGGTCGAGGTCGACGACGTTGATCGCCTGGATCGCGGCGCCCGTGTCGGCGTACGCGGTCAGCAGCACGCGCCGGGCCCACGGATACAGGTCCATCGCCTGCTCCAGGAACTCGATCCCGCTCATCTGCGGCATCCGGTAGTCCGCCAGCAGGACGGCCACCTCGTCGCCGCGGAGCTTCATCTCCTTCAGTGCGTCCAGCGCGGTGGCCCCCGACTCGGCCCGGACGATCCGGTACTTCTCGCCGTACCGTCGTCGCAGGTCACGAGCCACCGACCGGGACACACCCGGATCATCGTCGACCGTCAGGATGGCAGGACGACGGGCAGCCGTCTGGTCACTTGTTCCCGGGGAGCTCACGAAACGACGGACCCGGGCGGTGAGGACAGCGTGGACATCGGTGAACGGCTCGGCTTGCGCACCTGAACACCGTAGCGAGAGTCGCCGGCAAAAGCGCCTGCTGTTCGCTCCTGGTGGACCTGCGCTCGGCTACCGGACGTCCGGTGCCCGGAGGTCTGTTCCGGGGTCCGGTGCCAGGACGACCGCAACGCCGTCTCGCTCGACTCGCATGGACCCGGGCACCTCACCCTCCGGCAGGGCCACGGCTCCGAACCGCAGGCCGAAGTCCTCGATGACGGCGGACAGCGTCAACTCCACCTCGCGGCCGGTCCCGGTGATCGCAACGACTCGATCGACCTCCGGGGCGGTCCGCACCAGGACGAAGTGCGGCAGGCCGTCACCCGTGTCGTGGCATTTCTCGACCACCTGGCCCGGCGCCAGCTTCGGCCCGGTGAGCCCTGGCCCGGTGAGCCGCTGTCCGTCGCGGTAGATCTCCAACATCGTGTAGAACTGCTCATCGGACCCGCCGGCCACCACCAACCACGCCAGGTCCGGATCCACCCGGCCCGCCAGGACCCCGGTCATGCTCTCGTCGGACACCGGACCATCATGACGGACGGGTCACGTCAGGCATGACGGACCTGACGGACGGGTCACGTCAGGCATGACGGACCTGACGGACGGGCCTGCGGCAGGCATGACGGACGGGCCTGTCGGGCCCGCCCCGCAGAATGGAGCGGTGATCGCCGCCGTGGTGCCGGCTCCCGGCGACGAGCCAGGGTGGCTGGTGCAGACCCTGTCCGACGACGGCACCCCGGCCGCGGAGCCCGTCATCGTGCGGGCGGTCGAGGATCTGCGCCGGTGGGAGGCGTCAGGGGCGCGATGGCTGTGGGATGCCACCGAGCCGATCTACCCACCGCTGCTCACGGCCGGGTTCAGCCCGTTGCGATGCCACGACGTGACGATGACGGAGCGGATCCTGCTGGGGCGTGAGGGCCGTCATGGCGAACCCGCGTCGGCGGGGGCGGTGTGGGCGCGGCGGCACGGACTACCGGTTCCGGCGGACCGGGTCGCCGAGACACCCGACGCCCATCCGGCCCTGTTCGCCGCAGCCCTGTTCGGAGCGCCCGACCCGGAGCGCGCCGACGGTGATCGGGCCGAAGGCGACCACTCAGGTACCGGCGCGTTGTTCGCCCTCTGCGAGGCCTACGTCGACCAGCTCGCGCGGATGGGACAGAACAACCCGTTGAAGCTGCTGATCGCGGCCGAATCGGCTGCTGCGCTCGCCGCCGTCGAGATGGGTCACCTCGGCCTTCCGCTACGGGCCGAGGTGCTGGACGGGATCCTGACGGAGATGCTCGGGCCGCGTCCGGCGGTCGGCGCCCGGCCGGCCCGCATGGTCGAGTTGGCCGGCGAGATCGATGCCGCCTTCGGGGCTTCGGTCAACCCGGATTCACCGGTCGATCTGCGGGCGGCCTTCCGCCGGGTCGGATTCGACATCGAATCGACCCGTTCCTCGGTGATCAAGGATCTGGACCACCCGGCCACGGCGCCGGTGCTGGCCTACAAGGAACTGTCGCGACTGTTCACCGCGAACGGATGGAACTGGCTGGCGGAGTGGGTGCGGGACGGGCGGTTCCACGCCGGCTACGTCCCGGGCGGCGTGGTGTCCGGGCGGTGGGCGGCGCGCGGAGGCGGGGCCCTGCAGATCCCGAAGTTGGTGCGGCGCGCCGTCATCGCCGAGCCGGGCTACGTGTTCGTGGTGGCCGACGCCGCCCAGTTGGAGCCACGGGTTTTGGCTGCCATCGCCGGGGATCCTGCGCTGCAGGCTGTTTCGCAACAGAACGACCTCTACACGGCGCTGGCCGACGACGGTTTCGGCGGCGACCGGGCACATGCGAAGCTGGCCATGCTCGGGGCGATGTACGGTGCGACCTCCGGTGAGGCCGGCCGCCTGCTGGCCACTTTGCGCCGCCGGTACCCGGTCGCCATGGCCTGCGTCGAGGATGCGGCTCGTCAGGGCGAACTCGGTGGGGTCGTGTCCTCGGTGCTCGGGCGGACCAGCCCGCCGCCCGGCCAGAACTGGTGGGACCTGTCGCAGGCCGGCTCCTTACCGGAGGCCACCCCGGCCCAGGAACGCCGGGCCAGGCAGATCGCAAGGGACCGTGGACGTTTCACCCGCAACTTCGTGGTGCAAGGTTCGGCGGCCGACTGGGCCGGCGTCTGGCTCTCCGGCCTCCGCCGCGACCTGCGCGGGGTGCCGGGGGCCGAGCTGGTGTTCTTCCAGCACGACGAGATAGTGGTGCACACGCCGACCGAGACAGCAGCCATGGTAGGTGATCTCACCGTGGCCGCTGCCGAATCGGCTCGGGCGCTGGTCTTCCCGGGCCGGCCGGTGGCGACACCGGTCCGTCCCGTGGTCGTCGACTGCTACGCGGATGCCAAGTAGCCGAAAACCGTCGGGCCTAGTGGCTGGACACCAGGCTGGCGTAGGCCACGATGTTGTCCTCGTAGCTGTGCTTGTCGAAGTCGAAGGTCCCGCCGCAGGTGATGAGTCGCAGTCCAGCATGGTCGATGTTCCCGTAGACGTCCTTGGTCGGGAAGTTGTTCTTCGGGTACGAGCGCACGCCGTCGACCTTGAAGACCGCCACCGAGCCATCGGCGCGGGTGACGTCGATCTCCTGGCCCGGCTGCAGGTCGCCCAGCTTGTAGAAGACGCCGGGTCCGTACTTCTTGGAATCGATGTGGCCCAGGATGATGGCCGGTCCGACCGCACCGGGCGTCGGGGAGTTCTTGTACCAACCCGCCTTGGATTCCGGATCGTCGAGAGAGGGCACCTGCACGGTGCCGTCCGGATTCAGGCCGAGGTCGAGGAGGGCCGAGGTCACCCCGAGCGACGGGATGGACATCGAAACCGGAGCCGAGGACTGCAGCACCAGGCCCTTGGCCGGGTTGGAGAACGTCGGAACGACGATCTTGGACGTAGGTGAAGGCGTCGACGGGCCGACGGCGGACACGGTGCCGCTCGAGGACTGCTTGCCCGTCGTCGCCTTCGGCGACGTGGCGGTGGTCGGCTTCGCGGGGGACCCGGTCGGTGCGGTGCCGGTCGAAGCCCCGGCGGAAGAAGCCGATCCCGGAGCAGCCGAACTCGCGGCCGCCGGCGAAGTCCCGGCCACACCGGGTGCCGACGAGCTGACGTCGCCACCGAGGGTGCCAGCCTGGGACGGGAGCGGCTGCGGCGGACCGGACTTGGAACTGCAGGCCGCCAGGGTGATCAGCAGTGCGCCGATGGTCGCCAAGACGATGGCGATCAGGGACGGGATGCGTCGATTCTTGCGCGGTAGGTGCCGGTGTCGTGCGTCAGTCATCTAGTTGAGCCTCCGGAAATCGTTCGTCACCACCACATCCGCGGATTGGCCGGAGGCCCGGCGACGGAGGGAGACGAAGGCCGCTCCGAACGCGGCGAGCAGCGCGACGATGCCGACGGTGACCTCGGTCGCCGGGACGGTCGAGTCTGCGGTACTGCCCCCACCGGTGTCCGCACTGCCGGTCGGGACGAACTGCATCACCTGGGCGGCGACGAACGATCCGCAGAGGGCCGGATCGGTGGCCTCGGCCGGCAGGCCAGCCGCGGCGTTGGTGCCCATGACACCGTCGTACTTGCCGTTCTTGTTGGCGTCGACACCATGGACCACCAGGACGGCGGTGCCGGCCCGGACGGCCGCGGCGGTGGCGTCGTCCACCGCGAAGGTCCTGGTGTACGTGTAGTTGGCCTGGGTGGGATAACGGGCCATGGCGAGCGCGGAACTCGCCGAGGTGTCGCCGGACGTGGTCAGGGCGGCCCCGACGGTGCCGAGGACCGGCGTCTCGTCGCTCAGGGAGATGGTTCCGTCAGTGCCGGCGTCCCCGGCACCCGGGCACTTGCCGTCACTTCCGACCCACAGCTGCGCCGGGTGCGGCGCGCCGCCCAGCACCCCGGCGACCTGGAGCGTGAACTTCGCCGAGTTACCGGTCAACGAGATCCAGACCCCGCCGCTGGCCGTCACCCGGTTCTGGGCGATCGGCGCCAGTGCGGCGTAGTAGTTCAGCGTCTTGGCGCTGACGGACGTGTCCGGCAGTGCAGGGGCGGGAGCTGCCGTCGCGGCCGATGGCGCGAGGAGCCCGCCGCACACGGAGAGGCCGGCGACTCCCAAGAGGGCGAGTAGTTTGCTGCGCATCGCGGTTTCCTTCCGGAGCTTCGCCTTGACGGCGAGGCGTGGGTGCTGGTCCGACCCGGCGGTCACGCGGACCGGTTCGCCCCCGCAGGCACCATCGTGAAGCATGAACGGACTGGCGGTGATCGGAGATCACTCTGACGAGTGACATATTCGCTCATTCTGCCCGAATCCGCACTCTCCTGCTCACTTTCTGGCGCGGAGAGGCCGCGTCGACCAGACTCGGCAGAACTCGACTGGACGGGCCGGGGCCGACACGTCACGATGCTGGTTCGAGGATGGCGGGGTGACGAGGCGCGTGACGACGCCGCAGTGACCAGCTGGTTCGAGGATGGTGAGGGCGATGATGCTGACGCTGATGCGCGGATGAAACCTGCCTCACCTCGCTCGCGCCACCTGCCGGCGGTCGTGCTCGGCGCCGCACTGTTGATCTCGGCCATGCTGTCCTCCTGCACCGCGGCCAGGGCTCCGGCGCCCGATCGGTCCACGGCCCGGACCGCCCCGATTGGCACTGCGTCCTCACCCGCGGCGGCGAGCGGTTCGCCGTCCGCGGTCCCGCCGGCCAACACCGCCCTCCCGTCGGCTCCGACATTTCCGCACGTGGTGGCCCTGTCATGGCTGGACGGACCGAGCGCTGCGGCTGGGGTGAGGGTCAAGGAGGCCGGGTTCGTCCGATGGCAGGGTTCGGCTGCGGGCGAGCAGGCGGAACTGCTCGCCGACGGGGCCTACCGATGGGTCGGGCCGGACGGGTCGGCGGTCGGCTGCGCACCGCAGACCCCGCGGGCCGTCGCCGAGAAGTTGCATCGACGATGTGTCGCGTTCGACAGCGCAGGGAACGTCGCCGTGACCGGTACGGCCAACGCCCTGCGTACGGTCTGGGGGCCGGCGGGCAGCGCCTTGGGGGCCTACCAGATCGCGGGCATCCCGGTTCGGTCCGCGGCGTCTTCGATGACGCTGGACGAGGCCGTCGCGACCTCCGGGGTCGACCTTCCTGGTCTGCTCGACTTCGCCACCGGGCGGTTGCCGTTCGCGGGCGGGATCACCGGCGACCCCCACCTGATCACCATCGACGGCGTCCGGGTCACCAGTCAGCTGGTGGGTGATTTCGTGGCCCGCAGCGGTGACCCCGTTCACCGGATCCAGTTTCGCGTCGAGCCGATGCCCTACCAGAGCGAGGTCAGCTACGTCAGCGCAGCCGCCATCGGTGTGCCCGGGCACACGATCGAGCTCTCCCTCGCCGGTGGCCTGCGAATCGACGGCAGCGTCGTGGATGCGACCCACGGATTCGTCCAGATGCGGCCGACCGACGGACCAGCCATCGGCGTGTGGCCACCGGACGCCGGCGGCGTCGGTCATGTGGTCGTGCTCTGGCCGGACGGATCGACGGTGTCGCTGTCGGCCGATCCATCGCTGGGAATCACCCTCGTCGCACGGCTGCCCACTGCGGCCGTCGGTGGCCTGTTCGGTGTCCGGACGGCGACCGGGAACGGCGGGGCGTCGACCGGTCCGACACCACCGGCGGGCAACGTCCCCGACGTCCCGGCCTTGGGTTCGAGGGGCGATTTCACGCCGCGATCGGGTTCCGGGACCACCGGGTCGTCCTCCGGTCAGGTGATCGAGTCCTGGCGGGTGCCGGCCGGCGACTCGCTCTTCCCGGACGACGCACCGATCGCCACGCCGACGGCAGCGTCGGCGACCATCAGTCCGACGGCCATTCTGGCGGCCGAGAAGACCTGTGTAGCAGGAGGTATTACCGAATCGGAGGACCTGGCGGCCTGTGTTTTCGATGTCTCGCGGACAGGGGACGACGGGTATGTCGTCCCTCATCGGGAGTTGGCGACGGCAGCCACGTCGCCGGTGGTGCCCGCGTCGATGACGGACGACTGGCCGGCCTCGACCGTTGGCGCGGTGGTGTCGGCCCGGGACATCGGCCTCGGCGAGCTGATCCAGGACGCGGTGGCTGCCGGCGCCCGCTCCTACTACCGGGTCACCCTGGTCTCGCCGACGGCAATGGAGATCAAGGGTCTGGGCTGCAGTGCGGCGCAGGCGGCTCGTCGGGTGGCGCGTGGCGCGGCCGCGGCCCGGATCTTCGACAGCGCAGGCCATCCGGTCTCGACCCGGGTCACGCCCTGCGGTAGGGACCGCACCGGCACCTTGGCTGCTGGGGTCTACTACCTGCTGGTGGCCGGCCCCTCGGCGGGTCCGGCGGCCGGGTTCCGACTCCGACTGCAGTCGGTCTGACGGGCGACTCGACCCGGCGTCGATGGCCGGTGTTGCTGCAACGGGATGTTCCTCCGTACCGGGTGGGACACCGGGTACGGGTGGCCATATCGTCGCAGGATGAACGAGCATCGACGCGAGGAACGCGTCAGCAGCGGAGCGAACAGCGACGAGGCCTGCGCGAAGAGCCATCCGGCAGTGGGCACGACGCATGACGGACCGGCTGCCGACGTCGTCCCTGATGGGGCGGCGCCGGATGCCTCGGACGTTGTTCCGGACGTCCCAGTGCCGGACCACAAGGACTGGACCTGGGTTCTCGAGCGTCCGTGCCCCGAATGCGATTTTCTGGCAACGGCTGTCGAGCGGGAGACGATCCGCGAGCGCCTGCTGGCCACCACCCCGCGGTGGCAGGCCGTGCTGGCGCGCGACGAGGTGGCCGTCCGTCCGGCGCCGCAGATCTGGTCATCGCTCGAGTACGGCTGCCACGTCCGGGATGTGCACACCCTGTTCGGCGAGCGCGCGACGCTGATCGCCGAGCACGACGACCCGGGGTTCGCCAACTGGGACCAGGACGAGACCGCGCTCGCCGGACGCTACTGGGCGTCGGACCCGGCCGACGTTGCGGCAGATCTGGACGCCGCGTGCGCCACCGCCGCGGACTTCTTCAGCGGCCTGACCGATGCCCAGTGGCGGCGAGGCGGGCACCGCAGCAACGGATCGGTGTTCACCATGGAAACGCTCGGGGTTTACTACCTGCACGACGTGGTCCACCACCTGAGCGATGTCGACGGCTGAGCCATCGGCGCCGCCCCGGGGAGCCCGATTCCTGGGCCGCGGCCCCTCCGGGTCGCCGAGAAACGTCCTTTCGCGAACTCCCCGCGTTCCGTCGGAGTTCCTCGGCACGCTGGGTGTCCGTCTGTGGTCTGTCACCAGGCCAGTGGACACACCAAGGGGTGACGTCGTCACGGTGGGTCGTCGGCATGCCGGCTGATCCCGGTGCTGCGCAAGATCAAATGGAGCCGCGCGCCGTAGCGTGGCATAGTCAGCTCAGCATGTGACCCGACGTCACGTTGATCCACGGACATCGTGGTTTCGGTCGGCCCAGCGGCCGACGGTCTGATGTGGGATTGACTGGACCGGACCGCGGGAGGATGCGATGGATGTCGCTCGTGCGGGCTCCTCGGCCGCCGACAGGGTGGTGGTGACCGCTGCGAGCGCTGTCCCGGCTGCCTCGTCGATGCCGTCCCACCGGTACGGTGCCCCGAACTCGCCCCTGGGCACGTCGGACGTCGCCTTGAACGGTCTGGTGGCCCTGGTGGCCGAACGGTTCGGATGTCCCCATGCGGAACTGGTCCTGGTTTCCACCGAGCAGGTGTGGCTCAGGGCCGCGGTCTCCGGGGCCGGCCGGATCCTCGCGCCCGACGACACCATCTGTGCCCAGGTGGTGGCCGGTCAGCGGCCGATCGTCATTCCCGACGCGCGGAACGATCCCCGATTCTCCGGGCACTCGAGGGTCGTCCCGGCAGGCGGTCTGCGTTTCTACGCCGGAGTTCCGCTGACCAGCTCCGACGGCACCGTCTTCGGGGCACTGTGTGCCTGGGATTCGGTGCCACACAGGCCTTCTCGCCACGACATCGACGCGCTGGAGCAGTTCGGCCGCTACGCCGGCGCGCTCCTGGAGTTGCCGTACGTGGCTGGTCAACTCGACCTCGAGCGTGCGGTCGCCTCGGCGACCAGCTCATCGATGGATCTGATCCTGGGCGGCGCCGATCTCGGGCAGGTGTTGAACAGCCTGGCCATCGCGGTCGAGACCGCCTTCGAGGGCACGCAGTGCTCGTTGCTGCTGCTCGACGGGCGGCAGTTGCGCCACGGCGCCGCACCGAGCCTGCCGGCGGCCTACCGAACGGCGATCGACGGCGTGACGATCGGCCCGTCCGTCGGGTCATGCGGTACTGCGGCCTTCACCGGCCAGACCGTCATCGTCGGAGACATCGCCACCGATCCGCGCTGGGACGACTATCGGGACGTGGCACTGCCTTTCGGGCTCCGCGCTTGCTGGTCGGTGCCGATTCCGGGGGCGCTGGGCCAGGTGCTGGGTACCTTCGCCCTCTACTACGGGGCGCCCCGTGAGCCCACCGATGAGGAGAGGAGACGGATCGCCCAATGGGTCCACCTCGCCGGGTTCGCCATTGGGAGAGCGCGAGACATGGATGCCCTCCGGCAGGCGGCGACCCTGGATCCGCTGACCGGCCTGATCAACCGCACTGAGGTCACCGACCGCCTCCGGATGGCTTTGATCGAATCGACCACCACCGTCGCTGTGCTGTTCGTCGACCTCGATCAGTTCAAGTTCGTGAACGACACGTTCGGGCACGCGGTCGCGGATCAGTTCCTCCTGGTGGTCGCCGAGAGACTGGCCGGTGCGGTCGGACCCGGAGACACCGTGTCCCGCTTCGGCGGAGACGAGTTCGTGCTGCTCTGCCCGGCGGTCAGCGGGGCGCGTGAGGCGCAATCCCTGGCGCGCAGGGTGGTCGAGATCCTGCGGTGGCCGATCTCGATCGACGGGCAGACCCTGTCGCTCTCGGCCAGTGTCGGCGTGGCCGTGCACCCGCTGGACGGGTTCGAGGGGTCGACCGACCTGATCGGCAACGCTGATCTGGCGATGTACGCGGCCAAACGAGCGGGCCGCAACTCGGTGGCGATGTTCACGCCCGGCCTTCGGGCCCAGGCCGCTGACCGGCTGAGCCTGGAGGCCGATCTGGCGCTGGCGCTGGTCAACGACGAGATGGATTGCGCCTTCCAGCCGATGATCGACCTCCGGACCGGCCGGCTGGTCGACGTCGAGGTGGTCCTGCGGTGGAACTCCGTCCGGCGGGGCTACGTCCCGCCGATGACCTTCATCCCGGTTGCCGAGGAGAGCGGCCTGATCGTCGAGGTCGGCGAGTTCGTGCTGCGCCGGGCGTGCGAGCAGTTGGCGGCCTGGCGCGCGGAGCGGCCGGGTTGGAGCGACGTCAGCATCTGGGTCAATGTCTCGCCGCGCCAACTCCGGGTCGCCGAGTTCCCGAGCCGGGTCCAGCTGATTCTCGCCGAGACCGGCCTTCCTGCTGCATATCTGGGACTGGAGGTCACCGAGAGCACGCTCGTCGCAGACCCTGCCTCGGCCAGGTCCAGTCTGCTGAGACTCCGCGCCGCCGGTGTCCGCATCGCCATCGACGACTTCGGCACCGGCTACTCCTCGCTCGCCCAGCTCCGGCATCTGCCGGTCGACGTGCTGAAGATCGACAGGCAGTTCATCGCCGACCTCGACGGCGAACGCAGCGCCGCCGGCATCGTCGAGGCCATCATCACGCTGGCCAGGACGATGAACCTGCAAGTGGTCGCGGAAGGCATCGAGACGGCGGCGCAGCTGGATCGGTTGCTCGAGATGAACTGCGCCATCGGGCAGGGTTACCTGTTCGCCCACCCGAAATCGGTGCACGGCCTGACGGCCCTCGTCGATTCGCTACCCCGAGACCCCCAGGGCCGCCCGGTGTTCTGGCCGCCCCGGTAGATCCACAGCCGACGCCCCCGCCCTGCGCAGGTCGCGCGTCCCCTGTGCGCATACCGAACTGCCCGGCGCATACCGAAACTTCCGTTTTGGTCACCGAGGAGGCGATTCCGGTCGATTCCGTATGCGCGGTGACCCGGAGGGTCGGGATGCGGTCGGCGATGATCGGGACGAACCCGACCCGGAGGGTCACGCTGACATCAGGCGCAACCTCGGATCGAGGTCAGTGGGCGAAATCGGCGTGCGTGCCGTCGAACGGGAAGACACCCGATTCGGCGAGAGCGGCCACCCGCAGGCCCTCCGCACGCAGGGCGACGATCTGGTCCGGGGTGAACCGGCCGGCCCTGATGGCCGATTCGAACTCGTCCTCGTCCTTCCAACTCCACGTGCGGTCCGGGTCGACCCAGATATCCAGCACCGCATCAGTTCTCATCACACCGCGCTCATCGCGGCCGAGCGGGATCTCCAGGTTCACGTACCAGCCGAGAAAAGAACCGGTGCTGCCCTCGAAGAACCACCAGACCGCACTCCACCAACGATCGTCCACCAGGCGCAGGGTCGACGTCCCGAGCCATTCGCCATCGATCAGCTTGCGGGGCAGGCGGAATCGCTGCTCGAGATCCGCCTCGCGGATGTCGCGTCCGTCGGTGAGCACACTGCGCCGGATGGGAGTGCCCACCGGCATCCAGCCCAGCAGCGTCACGCCGTCGTCGGCGACCACCGTCATCGGATGAATTCCGCTGACCGAGCCGTCCGACCGCAGGAACCGGTAGTCCACCACGGAACCCGGGGTGAACGGCGGCTGCCCTTGGCGCGAAGGAGCTGACATGTTCGACAGGCTAACCGTCGTCGATGGCCCGGTCACCCTGGTGGTCGATGCAGGGCAGCGCGGGCCGACGACCGTCCGACGGACAGGAGGGCCGGCCGTCGGGCAGGAGGCCCGGAAGCAGGTGAGCGACCGGAAGGTGAGTCAGGGGCCGGGAAGGGCGCTGACCACGGCCGTGAAGCGGGCCTCGATGGTCGCACTGACCACCTGGGGAACCGGATCCAGCGACAGCCCTTCTCCGCCCATCCCGACCCCACCGGCCGCCGCACCGAACGCCGTCATCCGTATGCGGCCGGCGCTATCACCCGCCAGGAGACCGGCGTCGGCGACGTGATCGATCGTCAGGAGCCGTCCCCCCAGGGCTGCGGCGTAATCCCTGCCCTTGAGCAGCGCGGCCTGGATGGCGTCCGCCCGTACGAGCGCCCATTCGGCGTTGTCGTCGTCGACCGACCATTGCACCGATTGCACGTCCATCGAGTCGAGGTCGGTCAACACCGTCGACACGGGTGGAAGCCGGGTGAAGTCGCGCACGGTGACCAGCAGCGTGACCGAGGCGACCTGACGACCGGTGGGACCGTGCGAACCGCTGCGCTTGTCGTGGTCGTATTCCGCCTCGGTCCGAATCGATTGGGCGGACCAGGTGAGCGGAGTGCGTGCCGTCTCCGGGGTCAGGATCTCCCCGCCGAGGCCGGCGAGCTCGCTGGTGACCGCGGACAGCATCGCCTGGACTTCCGCGACGGCAACGCTCCTGGAATCGGCGGTCCTGTGCAACGTCAGGAACACCCGTGCCTCGTCCGGCGGAGTCGCCCGTTGCGCCTCGCCGCGGACGGAGAGGGTGGTCGACGCTTCGGGAGTGGTCACGACGCGATGCTAGGCCGGTCCACATCACAGTCGGTATCACGGGCGGCAACTGCGCGACGGTGACATCAACATCTGGAGCGGGTGACGAGAATCGAACTCGCGCTATCAGCTTGGGAAGCTGAAGTTCTGCCACTGAACTACACCCGCATGGTCGGCTCACTATACCCAGGCCGGATGCCGGGGCACGACCGTTCCGGACGGCTCAGAACCGGACCGTCCGGGCCGTCGGTTCCAGCGGGGCACGGCCGGTATCCCGTCCCGCTAGGGTGATCGCCATGCTGCTGTCCGACCGCGATCTGCGCGCCGAGATCGAATCCGGCGCGCTCGGCCTCGATCCGTTCGATCCCACCCTCATCCAGCCGGCGAGCATCGACGTGCGGCTGGACCGGTACTTCCGGGTGTTCAACAACTCCAAGTACACCCACATCGACCCCCAGCTACAGCAGGACGACCTGACGGCGCTGGTCGAGGTCGAGCCGGACGCGGCGTTCGTGCTGCACCCCGGTGAGTTCGTGCTCGGTTCGACGTTCGAGGCGGTCACCCTGCCGGACACGCTGGCCGGCCGCCTCGAAGGCAAGTCCTCGCTCGGGCGCCTCGGTCTGCTGACCCATTCGACCGCCGGGTTCATCGACCCGGGTTTCACCGGCCACATCACGCTGGAACTGTCCAACGCGGCCAATCTGCCGATCACCCTGTGGCCTGGGATGAAGGTCGGCCAGCTGTGCCTGTTCCGGCTGACGTCGCCGTCGTTGCACCCGTACGGTTCCGCCGAGTACGGGTCGCGCTACCAGGGCCAGCGCGGCCCGACGCCGTCCCGTTCCCATCTGAACTTCCGTCGGGACGACACCCGCCGCTGACCTACCCCGCCCCTGCCACCAAGGACGGGCGTGATGCCCGCCACTGGTTCGATTCCGCGCCTTGGTACCGGGGAGTTACTCACAGGTAACCTCGTGAAGTCACCACTGATCACCGGGCTCGCCGTGCTCGGTGACGACACACGTCTTCGGGTCGTCCGTCAGGAACAGACCCCGCGAAGGAGCGACCATGCTGCATGCCGCTACCCCACCGGCTGTCATGGTCGGAGCCGGACGGTGACCGGCCTGCAGTGGTTCACCGGCCCGGTCAGCGCGGCGTTCATCATCGTCGGGTTCGCCATGCTCGGTGTCGCCTCCCTGAAGATCTACCGCACCGTGCAGCTGGGCCGTCCCGACCCCACCCGCACCGGGTCGCCGGTCGCCCGCACGAAGACGCTGTTCAAGGAATTCCTCGGCCACACCCGGATGCTCAAGTGGGGCATTGTCGGCGTCGCCCACTGGTTCGTCATGGTCGGGTTCGGCGCATTGGTCCTGACGCTGGTCGAGGCCGTCGGCGAGACGTTCTACCCGCGGTTCGAGATCCCCTGGCTGGGACACCAGGCCTGGTACGGATTGTTCGTCGAACTGATCGCCCTGACGACGGTCCTCGGCATCGGCACATTGATCGTCATCCGGCAACTCGCCCATCCCCGCCGGTCCGATCGGCGTTCGCGATTCACCGGATCCAACTTCCTGCAGGCCTATTTCGTCGAGTCGGTCATTCTCTCGATCGGGTTCTGCATCTTCCTGATCCGCGGGTTCAAGGCGTCGACCGGAAACCTGCCCTATCCGACCTGGGCCGCGCCGATCTCGCATGGCCTCGGCGATATCCTCCCGGCGTCGCTGGCAGCCATCAGCATCGTCGCGTTGATCAAGGTGATCATCTCGATGGCGTGGGCCATCGTCATTGCGCGGAACCTGACCATGGGCGTGGCCTGGCACCGTTTCCTGGCGTTCTTCAACATCTATTTCAAGCGTGAGGAATCCGGGCGGACGGCCCTTGGTGCTCTCCGCCCGATGATGAGCAATGGTGTGCCACTCGATTTCGAGAAGGCCGATCCGGAGAAGGACACCTTCGGCGCCGGGAAGATCGAGGACTTCAGCTGGAAAGGCTGGCTCGATTTCGCCACCTGCACCGAATGCGGTCGCTGCCAGTCGCAGTGCCCGGCGTGGAACACGGCAAAGCCCTTGTCCCCCAAGCTGGTCATGCTCGCGCTGCGGGACCATGCGTTCGCCAAGGCGCCTTATCTGGCGGCCGGTGGTGGCACTGATATGGCCGGGGTTGAAAAACTCAGCGAAGCTGATCTCGCAGCCTTTGCCCATGCGGATCCACTGGCGATGCTGGAGGCCGGCCGGCCATTGATCGGCGGCCCCGAGGTCAACGGCATCATCGATCCGGAAGTGCTGTGGGACTGCACCACCTGCGGTGCCTGTGTCGAGCAGTGCCCGGTGGACATCGAGCACGTCGACCACATCGTCGACATGCGCCGCTACCAGGTGATGATCGAATCCGAATTCCCCTCCGAGTTGGGCGGGCTTTTCCGCAACCTGGAGAACAAGGGCAATCCGTGGGGGCAGAACCAGAAGGACCGGATGGACTGGGCCAAGGGCCTGGACTTCGAGGTCCCGGTGATCACCGACGTGATGGATGACGATCACGAATACCTGTTCTGGGTCGGGTGCGCCGGAGCATTCGAGGACAAGGCGAAGAAGACCACCAGGGCGATCGCCGAACTCCTGCACATCGCGGCCGTCGGATTTGCCGTGCTGGGGACCGGGGAGACCTGCACCGGTGATCCCGCCCGCCGGGCCGGCAACGAGTTCCTCTTCCAGATGCTGGCCCAGCAGAACGTCGAGACCATCAACGCGGCGTTCGGCAACCGGGCGCAGAAGAAGATCGTGGTGTCGTGTGCGCACTGCTTCAACACCCTGCTGAACGAGTACCCGCAGCTGGGCGGGCAGTACGAGGTCGTGCACCACACGCAGCTGCTGAACAAGTTGGTGCGGGACAAGCGGTTGGTGCGGAAGGTTGAGGTCGAGGCGACGAACGTGACCTATCACGACCCCTGCTACCTGGGCCGGCACAACAAGGTCTACTCGCCGCCCCGGGAGCTCATCGGGGCAGCGGGGGCAACGCTGACCGAGATGCCGCGGAACTCCGCGCGGTCCATGTGCTGCGGCGCCGGCGGCGCACGCATGTGGATGGAGGAAAAAATCGGCAAGCGGATCAACCTGGACCGTGTCGACGAGGCGCTCGAGACCAAGGCCCAGAAGATCGTGACGGGCTGCCCGTTCTGCCGCGTGATGCTGACCGACGGGCTGACCGCTCGTCAGGGCCAGCCGGAACCGGTGGGCGAGAACGTCGAGGTCGTCGACGTCGCGATGATGTTGCTGGCCGGGGTCAAGGGCAGCGGCTGACCTGCGCGGCCGGCTCTGGACGGTCGACGACCCGGCGCCCGGCACTTCAGCCGGCCGGAGCCTATGGTGAGGCCGTGGACCACGAGGGTGAGTACCTGGACACCGGCGCGGGCGCCGGGATCGACCGGTGGTCGTTGCGCCCGATCGTGCACGACCGCGCTCGGTTCTCCGCCGCGATGCGGGCCTCGGGTGATCCGGCCGACCTGCTGCTCGAAGCGCTGTTCCTCGGCGATCTGGACCGGGCGACCGCTTTGGTGGACGCCGCTGGACCGCCGACGTTCCGGATACGTGCCCTGACGGCTGACATCGCCTGCGCACAAGGCGATTTCGCGGGAGCCGCTGTGATCTACGAGGCGCTGCTGGAGGAAAATCTCCATGGACCGCGAGAAGCCCTGTTGCACCAGCACCTCGGCAAGGTGTTCTTCCAGTCAGGCGATCTGACGCGGGCCCGGGAGTCGTTCGCCACGGCGATGGCCCATCGGGTGATCTCCCGCGCGCCGGGTGATCAGATCGAGTCGTCCCGGATGGCGCTGGAGCGGGTCGACGAGCTGATCGACGCTGCTGCGGCCCGCCGTCGCGAGTCGTAGGCGCTCAGCGCTGCGCTCGCCGGGGTTGGCGGCCTGCACGTCCCGGGGTTGGCGGCCTGCACATCCCGGCCACACCTGGCAAGGGCAGCCCGGTCCTGGCATGGCCCGCAGACCTTGCGAGGACGGGGTGGACCTTGCCAGGACGCCCCGACAGCGCCCGGAAGCCCGAAGCCCCGGTAAACCTCAGCCCTGCCGATTGGCGGGGGTGAAGCCGAAGGAGTGGGAGACGTCCTCGGCCCGGATGACGTGCGTGACGGCATTGATCAGCGCCAGATGCGTGAAGGCCTGAGGGAAGTTGCCGAGGTGGCGGCCGGTCTCCGGGTCGAGCTCCTCGGCGTAGAGGCCGAGCGTCGAGGCGTGCGACAGCAAGCGCTCGCAGAGGGCATGTGCGCGGTCCACCTCACCGATCTCGACCAGCGCGGACACCAGCCAGAACGAGCAGATGGTGAACGTGCCCTCCTCGCCGGCGAGTCCGTCATCGGTCTGCTCGACCCGGTAGCGCAGCACCATGCCCTCGCGGGTCAGCTCGTCGGCGATGGCCAGCACCGTCGCCCTGATCCGCGGGTCGTCCGGCGGCAGGAACCGCACCAGGGGCGCCATCAGCAGCGAGGCGTCAAGAGCCTTGTCGCCGTAGCGCTGGACCAGGACGCCGCGGTCGTCGACGCCGTTCTCCAGGATGTCGGAATGGATCTCGTCGGCGACCGACTGCCATTTGTCGGCGATCGAGTGCGAGTCGTGCAGGCGGGCCAGTCGAACGCCACGGTCGAGCGCGACCCAGCACATGATTTTCGACGAGGTGAAGTGCTGCGGCTCGCCGCGCACCTCCCACATGCCGCGGTCCGGCTCGCGCCAGTGGGCGGCGGCCTGCTCGACCTGCGCCACCACGATCGGCCAGAGCTCCTCGGGCATCTGCTCGCGTGATCGGGTGTGCAGGTAGATCGAGTCGAGCAGCGCGCCCCACACGTCGTGCTGCTGCTGACCGAACGCGCCGTTGCCGATCCGCACCGGGCGGGCGTCGTCGTAGCCCGACAGATGGTCGAGCGTTGACTCCTCCAGCTGCCGTTCGCCGCCAACGCCGTACATGATCTGCAGGCCCTCGGGATTGTCCCGCGACACGTCGTGGATGAAGAAGAAGAAGTCGTTGGCCTCGCGGTCGAAGCCCAGCGTGTACAGCCCCCAGAGCGCGAACGTGGAGTCACGGATCCAGGTGAACCGGTAGTCCCAGTTGCGTTCTCCCTGCGGCGTCTCCGGCAGCGAGGTGGTGGCCGCGGCCAGTAGCGCACCGGTTGGCGCATACGACAGCCCCTTCAGGGCGAGCGCCGATGACTGCAGGAAAACCCGCCATGGATGATCGGGAAACGACCCCTGCGTGAGCCACTCGCGCCAGTACTCGCCGGTCTTCCACATCTGGTCCTCGGCCTCGGCCCAGTCCTGCGGCGCCGGCAGTTCGGAGAATGTCAGCGCCACGAAGTGGGAGTCGCCGAGCGACATCTTGGTCCGGCCCATCGCCGCCCGCCCCTCGATCCCCAGGCGCAACGAGCTGGTCAGCGTCAGGCTCGGTTGCCCGTCGGCCTTCGCGACCACCTTCGAGTAGCCGGATCCCGGGTAGGACCAGGTGGCGCCCACGCGGGCGTAGTCGAAGACCGGCTCGCAGACGACCGACAGGTCGACGGTGCCGTAGATGCACTTGACCGTCCGGAGCAGGCAGTGGGCGGCGTCGAAGTCGGTGGGCGAACGGCGGTGCGTCTTGGACCGGTCGTTGACGTTGTGCCACGGCCCCATGATCAGGGCATCGCGGACGATCACCCACCCGGTCGGCGTCTGCCAGGTGGTCTCGAGCACCAACGTGCCGGGAAGGTAGCGGCGGGCAGCCGGCACCTGCACGCCGAACGGACCGACCCGGAACGACCCGCCTGACCGATCCAGCAGGGCAGTGAAGACACTGGGTGAATCCGGCCGCGGCAGGCAGAACCATTCGACCGCTCCCGACGGCGCGATCAGGCAGTTCGTCTCGCAGTCGGAGAGAAAAGCGTAGTCGGCGATGTTCGGGAAGTTGCTCGTCCCGAAGTGCTGGAGCAGCGCCCCGTCCGGACCGACGGTCGCCGGGACGGTGGAGCTGAAGGTGCCTTGCTCCTGCCGTAACGAGTCGACCTGACCGTTGGTCGTTCCGGCGTGGGCCACAGGGGTGGTGTCGTTCACCTGATCATTGTCACTACTGAGAGGATCGCGTGGTGACGACTCCCAAGAAAAGGTTGGTCGTTTGACGGCCACCACCTACGTCGCCCTGCTCAAGGGCATCAACGTGGGCAAGGCGAAACGGATCGCCATGGCCGATCTGCGTGCACTGCTCGCCGGCCTCGGCTATGACGACGTCGCCACGCTCCTGCAGAGCGGCAACGCGGTCTTCACTGCCTCGGCTACCGCTCCGAAGGTGACGGCGGCCATCGAGAAGGGACTGCTCGACGAGTGCGGCCTTGACGTCGCGGTGGTGGTCCGGACCGAGGCCCAACTGGCCGCGGCTGTCGCGGCCGACCCGTTCACCGACCTCGCCGACGACCCGTCCAAGCACCTGCTGGGTTTTCTTTCAGGGGTACCCGAAGCGTCGAAGCTCACCGCTTTCGACGACCTGGTGACGTCGAAGAACGTCGACCCCGATGTCGGGGGCGTGTACCGGATCGAGAAGGACCACTGCTACCTGTGGTGCCCGCAAGGCGTGTCCAAGTCGTCGTTCGCCATGGTCGACTGGGACCGCAAACTCGGTGTCACCGTGACCATGCGCAACTTCGCGACGATCGGCAAACTCCTTGATATGACGAAGGTCTGAGCCGTCCGCCGCAACTGCCAGCTCCAGGCGTCGTGGGTGCGCCGACCGGTGCCCGGTTCAGGCGTTGCTGGTCCGTCGGGCCGGCGCGTTCCGGGCCGGCCAGGGGACGATCGCCGAGGTGGTTCGCTGGTACTCCGCGTACTCGGGATACTTTGCCCGGGTGATCTTCTCGGTGAAGGCAGTGGATCCGACGAACAGCAGCGTCAGCAGGATGGCGCCGGCGATCGTCCACTGTGCGACCGATCCGGCCGCGATGGCGCCGAAGGCGAAGACGACCCACCAGATGGCGATCTCGCAGAAGTAGTTCGGGTGCCGGCTGAACCGGAAGAGTCCGGTTCGCAGAAACCCGATCCCACCGGGCCGTCCGGCGTCCGACTCGGTCCGCTTCCGTTGGTGGAAGTTCCATTGCTGCTGATCGGCCAGCGTCTCCCCGGCCAGCAGTGCGAGGAAGAGCAGGAGGGCGATGACGTCCAGGGCGCCGAATCCGCCGCGGTGCTCGGCAGCAGTGAGGGCCGGCAGCGTGATCGCGAACAACAGGGCGTTCTGGTAGATGGCGATGAACAGCAGGTTGAAGAGCTGGAACTGCCACCCCGTCATGCGGGAGCGCAGCAGAGCCCAGCGGTAGTCCTCTCCGCCTCGGGCGTAACCGCCCTTGCGGGCGAAGTTGAACGTCAGTCGGATGCCCCACGCGGTGACGAGCACGGCCATCACGTTCAGCCGGGCATCGCCGAACCCGGCGGCGCCGGCGAAGATCCAGAGGTAGACCACCGGGATGATCGACCAGATGCGGTCGACCCAGGAGTGATCGCCGGTCAGCAGCGACAACAGCCAGACGACGGCGGTCGCGCCGCCGGCGACCGTCAGGCCGAGGGAGAAGTTGTTCACGACTTCCAGAATTACCACCATCGGACCGTTGCGTGGCGTGCAGGGACTCTGCCGTCACCCGGATGGACGCCGTTCAGGCTCCGACTGACGGTCCATCGGTGTGTGGGATGTGCCCGCCGCCACTCGTCGTGCCCGATCCGGCTGCCTGATCCACCCTGACAGTGCGACGATCAGCACCGCGGCCCCCACCAGGACGAACAGTGCATGCGACAGACCGATCAGGCCCGCGATCGCCCCGATCAACGGTGGTCCGACGAGCATTGCCGGCCATTGACCGAACGACACCACCGAGACGCCGTACCCGGTCGACACATCCGGTTGATTGCCGGCCAGCCCCATGACGCTCGGCACGATGCATCCGGAGCCCAGCCCGAGCAGCGCGAATCCCACGAATGCTGCGACCGGAGTGGCCACGACGAGGCAGAGGCCGAAGCCGACGGCGACGAGCGCCGCGGACAGCCGGATGAACAGCCGCTGGCCCAGCCGATCCACCAGCCGGTCGCCAGTGGTCCGCGAGATGGTCATCGCAATCGTGTAGCAGGTGTAGGTGGCGGCGCCGGACGCCGCGCCGGCACCCAGGGCGCCGGCCGTGTACTGCGCGCTCCACTGCGCAGCGGATCCCTCGTTGATCGACGCCAGCAACGCGATGCACGCGAGCAGGAGGAGTTGAGGGGTGAATCGTCGCGTCGTTCTCGCTTCCTGTTGTGCTACTACAGGTTTGGTTGTATCGGGTGCTGGATTTTCGGCATCGGACGGCAGTCCGCGGAAGGTCAGGGCCAGGAGGATGCCGAGCAGCAGGCCGGTGACGGCCAGCTGGACGTTCGGCCGCACACCGGCGGCCGCGGCGAAGGTGGCGATGATTCCGCCCGCGAGCTGACCGAGGCTGAAGCAGGCGTGGAAGCTCGACATGATCCGGCGGCCGTAGCGACGCTCGACCTCCACGGCCTGCGCGTTCATGGGTGTGCTCAGCAACCCGGTCGAGACCCCTTGGACGAACAGGCCGATCACCAGGGCTACGGTGCTGGTCGAGCCGGCGAGCAATGGTGCATTCAGGATCAGCAGCGGACCGCCGACCAGGCTCAGCCGCCGCGGACCGACCCGGGTGATCATCAGCAGCACCAGGGTCAGCGAGATCAGGCTGCCTGCGGTCGCCCCGATGTTGGCCAGACCCCACTGTGCATCGGTGACGTGCAGTTGCTGGCGGACGCCCGGGATCCGCGCAGCCCAACTGCCGGTGGTCGCACCCATCAACGCGAACAGCACGATGACCGATCGACGCGCAGCCCGGTCCCGGGCGGTGGGCTGCGTCGACGGCGACGGCGACGGCGACGGCGACGGCGACGGGTGCCGGGGTGGAGCGGGTGGGGCGTTGTCGAGCACGGGTCCATCTTCGTCGTTCGCGACGCGAACCATCGACAAGGGGCCATTCGCGACGCGAACCATCGGCCAGAGTTCGTGGCTCCGGTTCCTCCCGCGAGGATGCTGTTCGGGCGGTGGCCGGCCGTCACGGGTCACCTGCGCCCGGGCTGGTCGCTGTCGAGCACGAGGTTCGTTGTCTGGCCGGATCGGCTGAGAACTGGGTCCGTCTGGTCAGCCGGGACTTTGCGATGGTCAGGCTGGTTGTGGCCAGCTGAATTGTGGTTGGTGGTTGAGGGTGTTGCGCAACGGTTTTCGGGTGGGGTCGTGGGTGGCGGGGGGATGATTTCGGGGTGGCCGTCGGGGGCCGGGCGGATTTCCCAGTCGTTGTGGTGGATCAGGGTGTGGTGTCGGCGGCACAGCAGGCAGCCGTTGGCGTAGTTGGAGGGTCCGCCGTCTTCCCAGGGTTGGATGTGGTGTTTTTCGGTCCACAGTCCGGGCATGTCGCAGCCGGGGAACACGCAGCCTTTGTCGCGGTGCAGGATGGCTCGGGCGGTGGCGGCGTTGAAGGCGCGCATGGATCTGCCCATGTCCAGCAGTTGTGATCGTCCGCCCAGGACGGCGGCGATGATTGTGGAGTCGCAGGCGAGCATCCGGACTTGTTTGATGCTGATGTGGGTGCCGTAGCCCAGGGTGCCGTGGCCGCGGCGGTCCCGTAGTGATCGTTCTTCGACGGTGACCAGGAGTTGCGGCTGTGAGGTCATCCAGCAGCCCCCACACTTTGGTCAGTCCGTTGGGTCGGCGCGCGCAGATGTGAAATTCCTGCTTGTCGTGGGCGTCCTTCTCCTCCTGCGGCCCGTCGGGGTTGGCGGCGAGGATGATGCTGCGGCACACCTGATCGAACGTCGACGGATCCGCTATTGCTGCTTCGGCGACCAGGAATGTCTCTACCGATTCCCGCAGCTCCTGCGGCACCGACGCGTCGAAGGTTTTGAACACCCCGGCGACCAGGTCGGCGTGTGTGGGTCCGATGGTTCCGGCGTGGACGGCGGCGGCGAGTAGCGGCAGCCGCGGGCGGCGGCGTCGGTGCGGCTGATGTTGATGATCTGCCGGATCAGGGAGGTGGTGGACAGTTGCCCGGCGGGGGCGGCGAGGCCGCGGTGGTCCATCTGGGAGATGACGGACACCGACATGCCGTAGAGCCGGCGGGTCTGCATTTCGACGGCGCGCAGCAGGTCCAGGGTGGCGCCGGTGCCGGGGGCGGTCGGGTCCACTTGGAGCAGGCCGTCCACGGCTGTGGCGACGGCGTTGATCGCGGTCTGCGCCGGGCCGGGTTCCCAGTAGGAATCGGCGGGGTCGGGGGCGTCGTCAGGATGGTGCTGCTGGGCGAGGGTGGCTCGCAGGGCCGACCCACCGCGCCGGTGGCACAGGTAGCACCGACAGTCCCCCGAAACGGACACCGGTCGGGGCTGTCTCACCTGGTCAGGCCGGGCAAGAGTGGCTGCGAAAACCGACCCACGATGCGCGCCGCACAGCATTCTCCGAACTCAGACGGTGGACACCCGGAAGACGGGGTAACCGGCGGCGATGGCCAGTAGTTCCTCGTCGGTGGACTTGGCGTCGACACCGTTGAAGAACACGCCGATCTCGAACTTCCAGCGCCGCAGGTATTCCCGCAGGATGACGGGCTTCTCCGCATCGGAGAGCTCGGTGGGGATGAACTTCTCGGTCCGGCGCCCGAGTCGGAGCTCGCCCTCGCCGGCCACCCGCAGGTTTCGCACCCACTGGGTCACGCCGCGCGGCGCGACCAGGTAACGGGCGCCGTCCACGGTGAGGAGGTTGACCGGCGTCTGGCGGAGCTCGCCGCTCGACCGGCCGCGCACGTAGAGCTGCCGACTGCCCCAGACGGTGAGGCCGAGCCGGGTGCAGAGTGCGACGACGGAGTTGAAGAGCCGGGTCAGGCGGCCCGGCCGGAGGTAGCGGGTGTCGCGCATGGTGTTCTCCCGATCAGTAGCGGGGTGCGAGAGCAGTGCTCGTGTTGTGGATCAGTGAACACTCAAACCCTTTGCCGGTCAAGAGCGTTGCTCTCGTTGTTGTTCGGCGCTCTTGGGTCAGGCATGCTGGATCGATGAACGCAAGCGTCACAGCCCGAGAACTGGCCAGAGCCAGCCTGACGGCGGCCATCAAGGACGCGGCCCGGAGTCAGGTCGCAGAGGAGGGTGCCGCGCGCCTGTCCTTCCGGGCGGTGGCAAGAGAGGTCGGCATGGTCTCCTCAGCGGTCTACCGTTACTTCCCGACCAGGGACGATCTGCTCACCGCCTTGATCGTCGATGCGTACGACGCCCTCGGGAGTGCCGTCGAACGCGCCGTCGACGCGGTCCCCCCCGAGCGGATCCGAGCCCGCTGGCGCGCCTTCTGTGGCTCGGTCCGGAACTGGGCGCAGGGCCATCCCCAGGAGTACGGGCTGATCTTCGGCTCGCCCATTCCCGGATATCGCGCCCCGGCCGACACGATCGGCCCTGCCGCACGCGTGCCGCTGGCGCTGATCGACGCGGTTCGACTGGCCTGGGCTGCGGGGACGGTCGACGCCCCGGCTTCGGACGCCAACCGGCTTCCAGGCCTCCTGCAAGGTCAACTCTCGGCGGTCGCGGCAGAGTTCGCGCCCGACCTGCCCGCCTCGGTCGTACTGAGGATGGTCGTCGTCTGGACGCAGTTGTTCGGAATGGTGAGTTTCGAGCTGTTCGGGCAACTCGTGGGAACCCTCGAGCCGGCCGACGAATTCTTCGCCGCAGCGGTCGACCTGATGGCGGACTTCCTGGGAATCGAGGAGCAGTGAGCGAGCATCTTAGCGAGGCGCGAGCAAGGAGCGGAGCTCGCGAACCGATGAGCGCCTGCGCGAAGAGAAAGGATCATCGATGATCGAGAACCTGACGACCGACGCCGCGGCGATGCTGCCCGAGCTGGTCGCCCTGCGCCGCGATCTGCACCGTCATCCCGAGGTGGGCCTGGACCTGCCGGTCACCCAGTTGGCCGTGCTGCGCGCGTTGGACGGGCTCGACCTCGAGATCACCACCGGCCGCGGCCTGTCCTCGGTGGTGGCCGTTCTGCGCGGCGGGAAGCCCGGTCCGGCGGTGTTGCTCCGTGCCGACATGGACGCCCTGCCGGTGACGGAGGACTCTGGCGTCGACTTCGCCAGCGAGCGCCCCGGGGCCATGCACGCCTGTGGCCATGACCTGCACACCGCGGGGCTGGTCGGAGCGGCGCGACTGCTCGCGGCCCGTCGGGAGCAGCTGACCGGTGACGTCGTGCTGATGTTCCAGCCGGGGGAGGAGGGCGAGCACGGCGCCCGCCTGATGATCGAGGAGGGTGTTCTCGAGGCGGCCGGCGAACGCGTCGCCGCCGCCTACGGTCTGCACGTGATGTCGGCGATCCTGCCGTTCGGGCTGGTCGCATCCCGGCCCGGGACGGTGTTGGCCGCCGCAGATTCGGTGACCGTCACGCTCCACGGCCGCGGCGGCCACGGTTCCATGCCGCATCTGGCCGCTGATCCGATCCCGGTTGCCGCGGAGATCGTGCTGGCCCTGCAATCGATGGTCACCCGGCAGTTCGACGTGTTCGACCCGGTGGTCGTAACCGTCGGCAGGATCGAGGCCGGCACGGCCGACAACGTGATCCCCTCCACCGCAACGATTTCCGCAACCGTGCGCACCTTTTCCGAAGCCGTCCACCACCAGGTTCGCGAGAAGTTCGGCCGGGTCTGCGAGGGGGTCGCAGCTGCGCACGGCCTGACCGTGACGATCGACTACCGGCTCGGTTATCCGGTGACCGTGAACATTGCAGCCGAGGTGGACCGGGTGGCTCGGCTGACGCGCGGCCTCTTCGGGGCGCAGGCGTACTTCCCGGCGCAGCAGCCGATCCCCGGCTCGGAGGACTTCGCCTACGTCCTGCAGCAGGTGCCGGGCGCCTTCTTCGGCGTCGGTGCCACCGTGCGCGGAACGGACCCGACCACTGCTGCCTACAACCACGCACCACAGGCGACTTTCGACGACGCTGCGCTGGCCGTGGGGCCGGCTGTCCTCGCAGCGCTGGCTCTCGACCGGCTCGCCGAGGGCTGAGGTCCTCCTACCTGTCTGAGCGCGCGGTGCGGTGCGGTGCGGGCCGGTGCTGCGCAGTGCGGCTCGGGTCGGTCTGTCGGCGGGGCGGGACCGAAGTCCCGATTCGAGAGGGAGATCACGGGGCGTTTCGTTGGCGACGAGAACTGAGTTCGTTCATAATCGATTCAGGTAGTTCTACCTGGGACTATTCCAAGCTTCAAATAGATGGAGGACAAGAATGAGTACCCCGAAGTCCGGAATGTCCGCGATCTGGGCTGCTCGCGCCGACCGTCGTCACGAGACTGCCGAACGTCGTCGTCTCGAGCGTGAGCTCGCCAGCTTCGTCACCGAGTCCGAGAAGGCCGAGCTGTCGGCGATCCTCGAGCGCAACGACGACGAACTGGGCGTCGAGATCCAGGAGCTGATCAGCGAACGCGTGCTGTCGAGCACCGAACACCGCGCCGCCTGATTCATTTCACGGCAGGATTGCAGGATCGAGAAGTACCGTAGTTTCGGTGGTACCGCTCCATCTGACAGGCCCAGGGCAGTGTCCACCGCAATGTTGCGGTGCGACCAGCCGCTGGGCCTCTTTGCGTTCTGTCCCCACGTGGTTGGCCCGCGTGTGACTATCCCGCGGTGGCCCTGACCACCTGGAAGATCGCTCCTTGCTGGCAGTAGCTCATCATGTCCTTGCGGATCACGCCGACGACGGTGACCTTGGCTCCAACCTTGACGATGTTCTTGTCGCCGCTGGTCAGGTTGACCTGTCGGCCGGTGGCCGTGTCCTTCAGGATCAGGCAGCCGCGTTCGACGCCGGCCTCGACGGTGCCGGTCAGGGTCAGTTGCTCGCCGGGCGGCGTGGGCGGCGCGGGGGTGGTGGAGACGACCGGACGCCCGGTGGACGTCGGCCTGCTCGTGGGCGAGTCCGCGGTGGTTCCGGTGGACGTTCCGCCGCTGGACGGGGCGTTGCTGGGTGGTGGGAGTACGGCGGGCGTCGACGCCGCTGTGGAACCTGCGGTGACCGGGGCCGACGTGGGCGCTGCCGGCGCGGAGGGAGCGGCAGGCGAGGGGGCGGCGGAGGAAGCGGCGGGTCCAGAGGCGGCAGGTGCGGAGGCGGCGGAGGAGGCGGCAGGTGCCGAGCCGGCAGGTGCGGAGCCGGCAGGTGCGGAGGCTGCAGGGGCAGTGGGAACCGCCGGGGAGTTGGGCCCTCCGGCCGGTACGGCGCTTCCACATGCGGCCAAGCTGGCCGCCAGAGCCGCGCCGACGACGATCAAGCGCATTCGGGACATGGTTCCTCCTGATATTCGTGGTGCCGGGCTCGTGGCCGCCGTCAGGCCGGATCCACGCTTCGCGACCGCAGCAGGGCCGGTCATGATCACTTCAGAGACGGCAGCTCCGGCCGATCCGTTGCGTCACTCTTCCTGCGCACCGCCGGAGCGAAGATCCGACCCTGCCCAGCCTGCGCCCTCGGGGCCCGGAGTTCGACGAGCGGGACCCGCAGCGGACGATGAACATCGTGGCGGCGGACGGCAGGTGGGCGGAGGCGTGGGTGCCGCAGGGATCAGCGGCCGTCGGGGCGAGCCCCGTCGAGGAGACCGAGGTGGTGGTGATCGGGGCCGGCCAAGCGGGATTGTCCGCCGCCTTCCACCTGCAGCGGAGCGGACTGAGCCATGTCGTCCTCGACGCCGAGCGCGGGCCCGGTGGAGCGTGGCAGCACCGTTGGCCCTCCCTGACGATGGCCACCGTCAACGGCATCCGTGAACTTCCCGGCTCCGTGGTGCCTCCGGTCGACCCGAGGACGCCGGCGCGGGCCGCGATCCCGGAGTACTTCGCCGGGTACGAGTCACAGTTCGGGCTGGTGGTGCGTCGCCCGGTGCAGGTCAGCCAGGTGGAGTCGGACCGGGAGATGCTGGTCACGACCTCGCGGGATGGGATGGTGCTCCGGTCGCGCGGGCTGATCAACGCGACCGGCACGTGGACCCGGCCGTTCTGGCCGCACTATCCCGGGGCCGCTGCCTTTCGAGGTCGGCAGCTGCACACCCATGACTACCGCGGGCCGGCCGAGTTCGACGGAGCCCGGATGATCGTCATCGGCGGCGGGATCTCGGCCGTGCAGTTGCTGATGGAATTGGCTCCCCACACCGCGCAGCACACCTGGGTCACCCGCCGACCACCTGTCTGGGTAGACCGTGAGTTCACGCCGGAGCTGGGCCGTGCGGCGGTGGCCATGGTGATCGACCGGGTCAGTCGTGGGCTACCGCCGCGGTCGGTGGTCTCGGTGACCGGTCTAGGCCTGACGCCGGCGACGATCGAGGCGAGGGCGAGCGGCGTTCTGCAGCGGGAGGAGATGTTCTCGACGATCACGGCCGACGGTGTGCGCTGGGCCGACGGGCGGACCCGTCAGGCGGACATCCTTTTCTGGTGCACCGGGTTCCGTGCTGCCCTCGATCATCTCGTGCCGCTGCACCTTCGTCGCCCCGGCGGTGGGATCGAGATGGACGGGACCGCGGTCGCAGCTGATCGGCGCATCCACCTGGTCGGGTACGGCCCCTCGGCTTCGACCATCGGCGCCAACCGTGCCGGCCGTCTCGCCGTCCGCGACCTCCGCCGGTTGCTGAAGCCGTGACGGCTTGCTGCGTACGACGGCGCGTCGGGCGCGTCGGCGTTTCCAGGTCGTATGCACTGCTGGGTCGTTTGCACTGCTAGGTCGTATGGCCGTCGACCTGCAGGTACGCAGCGTGAGTGTCATACCGCCCGGCAGCCGGTCAGACAGCCCGTTGGCGGTGATACGGCCCGGTGGCCATCACACGACGCGGGGCGCTCGCCACCGTGCAGAAATCACTGCAGGGTGCCACCTCCGGAGAGGTGACACCCTGCAGTTGAAGATCTAGGACCTCAGCGGGCCTGGGATCTGCGCAGATCAGACGGCGGTGACGCCGGTGGCCTGCGGGCCCTTGGCACCCTGGGTGACCGTGTAGGTCACCTTCTGGTTCTCCTCGAGCGAGCGGTAGCCGCCCGACTGGATCTCCGAGTAGTGGACGAAGACATCCGGTCCGTCACCCTCGGGGGTGATGAAGCCGAAGCCCTTTTCAGCGTTGAACCACTTGACGGTTCCCTGTGCCATGTTGTTTCTCCTTGCATGTATCCGATCAGAGGGACGTGGATCGCCCCTCCGGGTTCGTCGACGAGTGCGACACTTTCGGACACAAGATCCGAGAGGTCCCAAGACGATTCGACTGCCTTGGGACCGCTATGACACGAACTCAAGAACTGTAACCAGGAACTAGTATTCCATGACACAGACTGAACACCGAAATCGGACCACCAACTCGATCCCAAAGCACCCGTCCGGAGTAACGAACCAGAGCAGACCGTCACTCGACCAGAACCCGTGACGCCGCCCGTCAGGCCCCGAGGTCGAGTCCGGCGCGGGCGTGAAAGTCAGAGCGTCGCAGAGTGTTTGGCCGACTCCAGCGGTAGCGGGTCGACGGTGATCGGCACCGCCGCGGGCGGGCCCGAACTCCGGTGACGTCGTATGTCCCTCGGCGTCAACGCACGTTTGCGCCAGTGATCCACCCGAATGCCGTGCGTCCGATTGCCCACGCCACTCGTCAGCGTCCTGGCGCCACGGCAGTCGAGGCTGCCAGCGGGACCGCCGAGAGCGCTCGGGAGAGAAGCCGACCAGGTCGTGGGCCGAGCGTCGGTCGGGACCTCAGAGCTCGTCGAGAAGCCGGAGCTTCGCAGCCTGGAAGTCGCGCTCGCTGATGCTGCCGGCCGCACGCCGGTCGCGGAGGTCGAGCAGTTCCTGGACCGGGTCGTGGACAGGCAGCGGACCCGGTTCGGCGAGCTGGTGCCGCACCGCGTCGGCGAACTGGGCGCCCTGGGTGCCGAGGACCTTGTCGACGGTCAGGTCAAAGGCGCCGGATTCGGGGTCCGTCAGGTGCAGGACGATCCCGCTGGTCATCGACTTGAGTTCCGACGTGACACCGCCCAGTGCAGCCAGCGGATGCGTCTGCGACTCGCCGGGCCGGGTTCCGTGGGCGCGGAAGATCAGACGTTCCGTGGTCAGCGCGAGCAGGCCCAGCCGATGCCCGTGCCGTCCCTCGACCACCGAGATCACCGATTCCGTGTCCAGCAGACACAGTTCCAACTGCTTGACCTCGCGGTCGGAGCGCTCGTCGGACGCCATCTGGCCGGCGGCCCTGGCCAGATCGGGCCGCAGCCCGAGGCCGGCGAGCCGTTCGGAGGGGGATGGGACCCGGAAGAGTCGCTTCAGGTCGAACTGGACCACCACTGCCTCCTTCGTTCCCCGACCGCTGGCCGATGTTCGGATCGAGGAGCATCGTTCGACGTCCGCTGGATCCGGTCGACCACCATGTTGGCACGATGACGCGCGCCTGGCATCGATCTCGCCGCCGGTGGAACGGAACGGCGGTGATCGGACGTCACACCGTCGTCCAGGATGTCCTGGGCAACTCTGCCTGCTCCTGCCGGCGGCCGATCGGCCGTCTTGAGAATCCGGAGGTCCTTCCACCGTGCATCCGACGCCGCCACCCGGCTCGCAGTCTCTTCCGAACCAATCCGCTCCGAACCAATCAGCTCCGAACCAGCCACCGACCGGCTTCGTCCCGACCGCCCCACCCGGTTACTTCCCGAACCGAGGGCCGTCGCCGGATCAGGCCTGGCAGCAGCAACCCGGGCCTGCCGCGCACGGCGGTCACCAGAGTGGATTCCCTGGTCAGACCGGGTACCCGGCCGGGTTCGCCGGCGGCCCGCCGATGGCACCTCAGGCTCCGGGCCCAGGTATCCCTGGTCCTGCCGGCGCGACCGGAACCCCGGCAGAACGGTTCGCCGGGTTCGGTGGTCCGCTCGCGGTCGTCCTTGCCGCGCTGGGGCTCTCGATCCCGTTCGACTCGTCCAACGCGTGGTCCTCGCAGATCAGCTGGGCAATCTTCGCGCAGTTGGCTGCGCTGGCCGCGGGTGCGCCGGCGCTGCTCAGATCTTCCGGTCAGTCGCCGCGCTCCTCGTGGTTCGTCGGGGCGGTCGGCACCTCCGGGTTGCTCGGGTACTGGCTGTTGGTCGTGCTGCCGTCGGTCGGGAGCAACGAGGGATTCGTCCTGACGCTCGCCACCGCCCTGGCCGCCTGCGGTTCGTGGTTCTCTCCCCACCGTCCACGATGACGCCCCTGCCTGACGATCGATCCGGCGCGGTCGCCACCGCCCGGCGATGGGTGGAGCGGGCCAGCGTCCGGTCCGTCTTCGTCGTTGCCGCGGTGCTGACGGTGATCGCGCTGGCCCTGCCGTGGCAGGCCGCCCAATTGACGACCAGCGTCAGCCCGACATTCTTCCCAGGAAGTTGCATCACCACCTATGACGGCAGTCTCGACTGTCTGCCCGGTTTCGTCGGCTTCAGCGCGTACAGCCTGCTCCATCCGCCCCAACCCGGCTTCAGCCAGCCGGTCCGGGTTTTCGCCGTGCTGGCCGGTCTCCTGATGTGGCAGGCAGTGCGTCGACGGGTCGACAACCTCGCGATCGCCGGCCTGGCCTGCGCCGTTCTCGGCCTGGCGGGCGCGGGTCTCAGCCCGCGATCGGGTCCGGCGGTCTACGTCTTGGCCCTGATCGTCGCGGTGATTGCTCTCCGTCGCGTGGGGCTGCTCCGTCACGCGGGGCTGCTGGGTCGTGTGGGGCTGCTGCGTCGACGCAGGGCTGCTGGGTCGGCGCGGGCCGATCGGTAGCCTCGCAGGCAGCGGGCCGACGACCGGCGGCCGCGACTAGGTGGAGGAGTGTCGAGCGATGAATCGGATGGATGTGGTCGAGGCAATCCTGGCGGCGCGACTGCGAAAAGGCCTGTCGTGGGCGGACATAGCGACGGCTGTCGGGTCGAGCAAGGAGTGGGTGACGGCGGGTTGCCTCGGGCAGATGACGTTCACGCCAGACCAGGCTGCGGTCGTCGGTGACCTCCTCGAGCTACCGGCGGAGGCCGTCCGGCTGCTCGGCGTTCCGCCCTACCGCGGGTCCCTGCCGACCGCGGTGCCGACCGATCCGCTGATCTATCGGTTCTACGAGCTCGTCAGCGTCTACGGCACCACCTTCAAGGAGCTGATCCACGAGGAATTCGGCGACGGCATTATGAGCGCCATCGACTTCCGGATGGACCTGGTCCGCGAACCCGATCCGGCCGGCGACCGCGTCAACATCACCATGAGCGGCAAGTTCCTGCCTTACCGCCAGTACTGACCCTCGCCGGTACTGACTCTCGTCGGTGATGATCACTGCCGGTACTGATTCGCAGGTGACTCAGGCGCGCTCGACGGCGAGGCCGGCGGCGCCGTCCCGGGACGGGGCGCGCGAGTTGTGCGATCCGATGGACGGCGGAGGCGTCGAGAAATGCGCGAGTGCGACGGCGCCGGAGATCGCCAGGACGAAGCCGAATCCGGCCGGCACGGCCCACCCGGCCCGGATCGAATCCCCCAGCAACGTCAACCCGATGACGGACGGCAGGACCGTGTTGGTGGTGAACATGATCGCGGACATCGTGGTGGCGGTGCCCTTCTGCAGGGCCAGCGCGAACACCGCGGTGGCAGCCACTCCGTTCAGGATGATGGCCCACACCGACGGCTCGCTGAACCAGAGCAGGAACTCGCGTGGCAGGTGCAGGGTCCGGGCCGATACCGCGACTGCTGTGAACCCCAGCCCGGCGCCGAACGCGAGCATCGCTGCTCCCCAACGGGATTCCGATCGGCTGCCGTAGAAGCCGATCAGGCAGACCGGCACGACGATGCACAGGATGATCCAGCGCCAGCCGTGCGGCAATGGGTGGGCCGGCCCCGGATTGGCCGACAGGCCAAGGGTCACCAGGCCGGCAGCGGCCGTGCACAGGCTCACCCAGCCCATCCGGCCCAATCTGGTGCCCATGATCGCGGAGATGGTGGCCGTCACTCCGACGCTGAAGGCCAGCACCGACTGCACGAGGAAGAGGGGGAGCCGGTGGAGCGCTGCGGCGCCGGCGACGAAGGCCAGGATGTCGACCGCTACCCCGCAGAAGTACAGCGGTTGCCGGCTGATCTTGCCGAAATCGTCTGAATCCCCGCCGAATGCTCCGGCCCGGCGGATACCGGCCGACTCCATCACCGAACCGACACCGGACCCGAGCGCAGCCAGGAAGGCGAGCACGTATCCGATGACCATCGGGCCATTCTCCCAGAGTCTGATGACGCCACGGTGACGTCCGGGCCGGTTGGAGCGGGCCGCCGGCGACCGACGGCGGCCCGCCAACCGGCCGCGGCCCGACAGATCCGGAGTGCCCGCCGCGGGCTGGACCTATTCTTCGAAGGACATGATTGCTTTTCCGACGCCCCAGACCGACCCCACGTCCGACCCGACAACCGGCCTGACGTCCGACCAGACGACGGCTGGCCAGGGGACCATCCCGACCGCCGCCGACCTGACGGCGCGGCTGGAAGTCCTGATGACGTCCGACGCGGCGCGGATCGGTCGACGGTTGGCCGGTCTTCGCCGGGATTCCGGACGGTCCCGTTCGGCCCCCGATCGAACATTGCGGGACCTCCAGGAGCAGGTGCGCCGGGCCGAACAGAAGGTGGCGCGCAGGCTGGCCGTCGTTCCGGTGATCACCTTTCCGCCGGACCTGCCCGTGTCCGAACGGGCGGACGACCTCGCCGACGCCATCCGGGACCACCAGGTGGTCATCGTCGCGGGCGAGACCGGGTCGGGGAAGTCCACCCAGCTACCGAAGATCTGCCTGTCCATCGGCCGTGGCGTGCGAGGTCTGATCGGCCATACCCAACCCCGGCGGATTGCAGCCAGGGCACTGGCCGAACGGATCGCCGACGAGACCGGCACCGAACTGGGTGGCGCGATCGGATACACCATCCGGTTCGGTGATCACACCGGCCCGGACACGCTGGTCAAGCTGATGACCGACGGCATCCTGCTCGCCGAGATCACCCGGGACCGGCTGTTGTCGGCCTACGACACGATCATCATCGATGAGGCACACGAGCGGAGCCTCAACATCGACTTCCTGCTCGGCTATCTCGTGCAGTTGCTGCCGCGCCGTCCCGATCTGAAGGTGATCATCACCTCGGCGACCATCGACCCGCAGCGCTTCTCGCGGCACTTCGGCGACGCCCCGATCGTCGAGGTGTCCGGCCGCACCTATCCGGTCGAGGTTCGTTACCGCCCCTACGGTGTGGACCGGCTGGACGCCCCGGAGAGCATCGATGGTGTCGACGGCGCCGACTCGCTCGACGAGGCAGACGTTGCCGTGCCGCCGGTGGCCCCGGCGGCCAGGAGCACGAAGACCAACCGGAACGACGAGGGGAGCAGGGATCTCGCCCAGGCGATCTGCGACGCAACCGACGAGCTGGCCAGGGAGGGCGACGGGGACATCCTGGTCTTCCTCTCCGGTGAGCGCGAGATCACCGACACCGCCGAGGTGCTGCGCGGTCATCTGGCGTCGCGGCCCGGGATCACCGAAGTGCTGCCGCTCTACGGGCGGCTGTCGGCCGCCGACCAGCACAAGGTCTTCTCCGATCACGTCGGGCGGCGGATCGTGCTGTCCACCAACGTGGCCGAGACCTCGCTGACGGTACCGGGTATCCGCTACGTGATCGATCCCGGAACGGCGCGCATCTCCCGCTACTCTCCGCGTACCAAGGTCCAACGTCTGCCCATCGAGCCGATCTCCCAGGCCTCGGCCGGCCAACGCGCCGGGCGATGCGGCCGGGTGGCCGACGGCATCTGCATCCGGCTCTACTCGGAGGACGACTTCGCCGGCCGGCCGGAGTACACCGATCCCGAGATCGCCCGCACGTCACTGGCTTCGGTGATCCTGCAGATGGCGTCCCTCGATTTTGGTGACATCGCCTCGTTCCCGTTCCTGGAGCCGCCAGACAGCCGCCAGATCACTGATGGCGTCACTGTTCTCACCGAGCTGGGTGCCCTGGACAGATCCGGCGACGACGGTCGGGTCCGGCTCACCAAGATCGGCCGCTCGCTGGCTGCCCTTCCATTGGACCCCCGCCTGGCCAGGATGATCGTCGAGGCCGACCGTCGCGGTTGCCTCGCCGACGTGCTGGTGATCACCTCCGCGCTCGCCATCCAGGACGTCCGCGAGTATCCCCTGGAGGACCGGGAACGTGCCACCACCTCGCACGCGCGGTTCGCTGACCCGAAATCCGACTTCCTGTCCGTGCTGAACCTGTGGAACTACCTGGCCGACGAGGCGAAGGCGCGCTCCGGTAACGCCTTTCGGCGGATGTGCCGATCCGAGTACCTCCACTATCTCCGCATCCGGGAGTGGCAGGATCTGCACGCCCAGCTGCGTCAGGTGGCGCGTGGCCTGAAGATGGACACCGAATCGCGGGTGCTGATCAGTGCCGCCGAGGTCAGGGGCGGGACTGCCGATGGATCTGGGAACGGCGTTGCGGCCGGCATCGGAACGGGCGAATCAACCGGGCAGCGCGGATCGACCGGGCAGCAACAGATCGGCCGGTCCGCCTCCGGTCGCAGTTCGGCGGCCGGCGGACGACGGCGGGGACGACGACCAGTCGAACGGAATCCGGAGGTCGTCGAGGCGAAACGTCCTGCGGTGGCAGCTTTTGCACAGGCCAACGCCCAGAATTCGCGGGTGGACTTCATCGACACCGAACGTGTGCACACGGCCGTCCTGTCCGGGCTGCTGTCGCACATCGGGCTGCGTCTGGAACCGGGGCGGGAGTACCAGGGCACCCGCGGGACCAAGTTCGTCATCTGGCCGGGTTCCGCGCTGGCGAAGGCGGGTCCCCGCCTTGTCGTTGCCGCCGAACTGGTGGAGACGTCACGGCTCTGGGGGCGCATCGCCGCCTCGATCGACCCGACCTGGGTGGAGCAGGTCGGCGGAGACCTGCTCAAGCGCACCTATTCCGAGCCGCGTTGGGACGCCCGCCGCGGGCAGGTCACCGCGACGGAGAAGGTCACCCTGCTCGGCGTGACGCTGATCGGAGCGCGGTCGATCCAGTTCGACCGGATCGACCCGGTGATGAGCCGCGAGATGTTCATCAGGCACGCCCTTGTCGAGGCGGACTGGCAGACGCGGCACGCCTTCTTCGCGGCCAATCTTGCCGCGCTGGACGAGGTCGCAGAACGGGAGGACCGGGCCCGTCGGCGGGACATCGTCATCGACGACGAATCACTCTTCGCACTCTACGACGAACGCATCCCGGCCGAGGTGACGTCCTCGAGGCACTTCGACAGCTGGTGGCGCAGGGCTTCCCCTGCCACCCCGGATCTCCTGACCTTCACTCCCGACATGCTGCTCGCCGCCGGTGCCCGGGATGTCGACGCGTCCGCCTACCCCGATACCTTCATGGCCGGCGACGTCGATCTGGGCCTCGACTACGTCTTCGAGCCCGGACGGGCGGACGACGGCGTGACGGTCACCATTCCGCTGGCCGTGCTGGCCCGGATCGACCCGGCCGCCTTCGAGGCTCAGATCCCAGGACTGCGAAGGGATCTCGCGGTGGCCTTGATCCGATCGCTGCCGAAAACCCTGCGTCGCAACTTCGTCCCGGCGCCGGACTTCGCCGCCGCTGCGCTGTCCCAGATGCCGGACGACGGGGTCGCCGCGTTGTCGTCGGCATTGGCCGCCAGGCTCACCGCGATGACGGGGATCGTCGTCAGGACATCGGATTTCGACCAGGAGAAGATCCCGGATCACCTGCGGATGGGCTTCAACGTCGTCGATGATTCCGGCCGCTCGGTCGGCGCCGGCAAAGACCTGACGGCGCTGCAGGAATCGCTCCGGGTGGTCGGGCAGAAGGCTGTCGCAAAGGCATCTGGCACGGTGGAACGCACTGGCCTGACTGCCTTTCCGGCGGAGGGCATCCCCATGAGCGTCACGAGTAGCGTTGCCGGACACGAGGTCAAGGGCTTCCCCGCGCTGGTCGACGAGTTCCCGACGCTGGGGACGGCCACGGTGGGCATCACGGTGTTCACCTCCGCCGCGGATCAACGCCGGGCCATGCGGGCGGGAGTGCGTCGATTGATCGTCATCTCGGCGAAGAACCCGTTGGGACATGTCCGCAACGGGCTCAGCCGGCAGCAGATGCTGACCCTCACGGTCACCCCGCACGGGAGCGTCGCGGCGCTACTGGTCGACGCCACCGAGGCAGCCGTCGATGCGCTGCTCGACTGGGCCGGCGGTCCGGCGTACACCCCGGCCAGGTTCGAGGCGGTGGTGAAAAAGCTGACGCCCCAACTGGACCGGGCTGTGCTGGACATCGTCGTGGCGGCGGAATCGGCGCTGGTCCAAGCGCACGAGGCCCAGGCGGCGATCGACGGAGTGGCCGGAACCGCGCTGTCGCCGCAGGTTGTGGACATGCGTCGGGAGTTGGCGGCGCTGGTGCCTCCCGGGTTCCTGACCTCGACCACGGCGGCCCACCTACCGGACCTCGCGCGGTACCTGCAGGCCCTGACCGTCCGGGCCGGGCGGGTGCGGGAGAACCCGGACCGCGACCGTCAGCGGATGACCGAGATCAACGAGTTGGCCGGCGAGATCGACGACGCCGTCGGCCGGCTACGCCCGGAAAGGACGCTGGACTCGGACGTCCTCGAATTGCGACGGCTGCTCGCGGAGTACCGGGTGGCCAGCTTCGCCCAGCCGATGCGCACGGCGGTCCCGGTCTCGGCCAAGCGTGTCCGTGCCGCCATCGCCGCGTTCGGCGGTACTGCCCGCTGAGCCCGATCCCACCCGTATGACGGGCCGCCCGGTGGGATGACACTCAAGCGTCATACCACCGGGCATGCGGCCAGACAGGCCCAGCGCGGTCATACGACCCGGAGAGCTCAGACGACCCGGAGAGCTCAGACGGCGGGTGGAGCGGCGGGGGTTTCGCCTTCGGGCTTGTTCCCACCCAGCGAGTCGACGAAGCCGGAGAGCTTCTCCTCGATGGGGTCGACCTTGTCGTGCCCGATCTTGTTGCCGACGAAATCACCGACCTTGTCGATGCCCTGCTTGATCTGGTCGTCGTGCTCGGACACGAAGCCCTCGGCCTTGCTCTTCAATTCACCGAAATCCACCATGTGATCTGTCCTTCGTCGTCGGTGACCGAGCCGGAGGTCAGATGCGGTTTGCTCGGTCTTTACCGGTGTCTACCGTAGACGATCCGACAGGCCGGGGAAGTGGAGGACGAAGCCATCCGCATCGATGATCAACTCCCGATCGCCGAGCGGACCGCTGTACGCGATGACGGCCCCGTTCGCATCGGTCGACACCGTGCGGTAGACGTGCTGGACGGCGGAGACCTCTGGGTCCGGACAGCCGACCGAGGCCACCGTCACGGTCGCGGATCCGACGGCCCGGTGCAGCCCCATCCGACGGATCGCCAGCGAGTTGGTGAAGGCGGAGGCGAGCAGATCGATGTCCTGGGCGGCCTCGACGAGGCTGAGCGTGCGCGGCCCGCTGCCGTGGTCGGCGACCCATTGGCCCCCCGGTGCCCTGGTCAGATTCAGCGACCGTTCGCCGGTGCCGGAATCGGTCTGGACCGTCAGCCGTCGGGTGCGGCCCTCCGGGTCCGCGAGCAGCGAATAGGAGACGCCGAACGGGTCGCCGAGGGCGCTGACGATGTGACCGCTGGCCCGCAGCCCCCGATCGGTGAGCACGACCCGAACCGTTTCCAGACGGTGCTGATCGTCCGAGGTCCAGGCCAGCATCCGGGTCGATGTCGAGGTGTTGTTCACAGGTTCAGAGGTTAATCCCGTGGAGTGTCAAAAGGGTGTGGGTAGGAGTTGGATCTCCTCGTCCGTGAAGATTTTCACTGGATTGCGCGGTTTGGCTGGCGAAGATGCTGAACGGTCGGCGACCGGGTGAGGCCGCCGGGGGTGGTACCGATCGCATCTGCGGTTGCTTTTCAGGTTGACGGAGGACCCGCTGTTCGGCGACTGTCACAGGCGTGGGACATCTCGAGGTTGCCGGCATCAGCTACTCGCTGGCCGACGGGCGGCCGCTGCTCGCCGACGTCAGCTTTCGGCTCGGGCAGGGCAGCGTCACCGCCGTCATCGGCCCGAACGGTACGGGCAAGACGACCCTGCTGCGGATCATCACCGGTGAGCTCGACGCCGAGGACGGCGCGATCACCCGCTCCGGCGGCCTTGGCGTCATGCCCCAGTTCATCGGTTCCGTCCGCGACGACTCGACCGTTCGCGACCTGCTGCTCACCGTGTCGCCCGCGGCCATCCAGAAGGTGGCGGCGCAGATCGATGCGGCCGAGCTGGAGATGATGTCCGACGACAGCGATTCGGTGGCGATCCGCTATGCCCAGGCCCTCGCCGACTGGGCCGACGTCCACGGCTACGAGCAGGAGAATGCGTTCGACTTCGCCTGCGTCGCGGCACTCGGCGTCCCGTACGACCGGGCCAAGTTCCGGGCGGTGACGAGTCTCTCCGGCGGTGAGCAGAAGAGGCTGGTGCTCGAGCTGCTGCTCGCCGGCTCCGACGAGACGCTCCTGCTGGACGAGCCGGACAACTACCTGGACGTCCCCGGCAAGATCTGGCTCGAGGGCAAGCTCGCCGAGACGAACAAGGCGATCTTGCTGATCAGTCACGACCGCGAGCTGCTGGCCCGCGCCGCCAACCGGATCGTGACGCTGGAACCCGGTGTGGCCGGGGCGGTCTCGTGGGTGCATGGCGGTTCGTTCGCGAACTACCACCAGGCCCGGATCGACCGGAACTCCCGCCTCGAGGAGCTGCGCCGGCGCTGGGACGAGGAGCACGCCAAGCTCAAGGCCCTGGTGCTGATGTACAAGACGAAGGCCGCCTTCATGGACAGCCTGGCCTCGCGCTACCAGGCGGCGAAGACGCGGTTGTTCAAGTTCGAGGAGGCCGGGCCGCCGGAGGAACTGCCGCTGAGCCAACAGGTCACCATGCGGCTCAAGGGCGGTCGAACGGCCAAGCGCGCGGTGGTTTGCACGAAGCTGGAACTGACCGGGCTGATGAAGGCGTTCGACCTGGAGATCTTCTACGGCGAGCGGCTGGCGGTGCTCGGAGCCAATGGCTCGGGGAAGTCGCACTTCCTGCGGTTGCTGGCAGCCGGTGGATCCGATCCGGACATCGAGCACCAGCCCGTCTCCTCGGCGCACGTGGATCCGGTGAAGCACACCGGCTCGGTCGTGCTGGGGTCGCGGGTGCGGCCCGGTTACTTCCGGCAGACGCACTCCCACCCCGAGCTCTCGGGAAGGACCCTGCTGGAGATCCTGCACCACGGTGACGACCACCGGTCCGGGATGGGACGCGAGCAGGCGGCCAGGGCCCTCGACCGCTACGGCCTGGCCCGCGCCGGCGAGCAGACGTTCGACACGCTCTCCGGCGGTCAGCAGGCGCGTCTGCAGATCCTGCTGCTGGAGCTGTCCGGGGCCACCCTCCTGCTGTTGGACGAGCCGACCGACAACCTGGACCTGCACTCGGCCGAGTCGCTGGAGGAGGCGCTGGATGCCTTCGACGGAACGGTGGTCGCCGTGACGCACGATCGCGCGTTCGCCAGGACCTTCGACGCGTTCCTCGTTTTCGACGCGGGCGGGACGGTCGGCCGGTTCGACGAGCCCGTCTGGGACGTCTCCCGGGTGCAGCGCGCCCGTTGACCCTGCCAGCCGACCGAACGACCGGGTCCGCACCGGGTGGGCGTGAGGCCCGTGACCGGGACGGGTCGGCGAACGGCCCTCACCGTGTCACCATGAAACGGTGAGCGCAGCGCAGGGCAGACGGCGCGACCCTGCCGTCGAGGTTGCCGTGCGGCGCCCGTCCGCGTCCGCCCGGAAGCAGCCGACGCAACTCGGCGGGAAACAGCCGATCCGGCCCGGCGGGAAACAGCCGATCCGGCTCGACCGGCAGCCGACCAAACCCGCCCGGCGGCCGACCCGGCCCGCTCGGCAGCCGAAGTTCGCCGGTCTGGCCAGGTCGAGCGGACTGTTCCTGTTGATCGTCGCGGTGGCGGCCCTGGTGGCGGCGGTCGTCGGTACCGACCTGACGGCGACCGGTCCCGTGGTCGGGATCGCGTCGCCCCCCTGGATCGTCCGGTTCGGCATCCCGGTCCTGCGCACGCTTCTCGACCTGGGCGCGGTCTCAGCCGCCGGGCTCGGGCTGCTCTCGAAGCTGGTCGGGTTCGACCGGCCCGAGCGCACCGAGAAAGTCGTCGCGCGGGCCCGTCGGCTGGCTGTCTGGGCCTCGGCGCTGTGGGGTGTCGCCGCGCTGGTGTCGATCGTGATGCTGTCCGTCGAGCTCGATCCCACCCATGCCCCGAACCCGGCGTCCGTCTGGTCGTACATCACCAACATCGCGGCCGGGAAGGGTCTGCTGCTCTCGGCCGGCTGTGCGCTGCTCTCGTTCTGGCTGGCCAGGGTCTCGGTCCGGCACGGCGAGAAGGTGCCGGCCGAGCTGCGAATCGGGATCGCGTTGTTCGGCCTTCTGCCGTTGCCGCTCACCGGTCACGCCTCGAACTGGTATTACCACGACCTGTCGATGGTCTCCATGGAGCTGCATGTGGTGGCGGCGACGGCGTGGGCCGGTGCGCTCGCGGCGGTCGTCGTCTTCCTGGCCCGCGAGCCTGCGCTGCTGGCCGATGCGCTGCCCCGGTTCTCCACCCTGGCCACCTGGTGTGTCTTCGTCGTGGGATTCACCGGCATCTTCAACGGGCTGCTGGAACTCGCGCTCTCACCGATCACCCACCTGCCGGGATCGATCTTCACCACCCGCTACGGCGTCCTGCTGACCGCCAAAGCGACGTGCCTGGTGATCGTGACCGTCACCGCTGTCCACGTGCGTCGGAAGATCATGCCAAGGGTGGCCGCCGGCAAGCGTACCGGGATCGCGTTGTGGTGCGGATGGGAAGTGGTGACCCTTGCTGCCGCCTTCGGCATCGCCGTGGTGCTGACCAGGGCGCCGGTCACGCCGTTCTGACCTCGAGGTCGCGCAGGCCCCGGAAGGGGTCAGACGATCGAAGCGCGCAGGACATCCAGGAGCGGCGGATCCGCTTCCTCGAGCCGGTCCATCAGGGCGTCGATGCTCTCGGACTGCGAGTACGCGATCTCGGCGCCGCTCAGCGGAACGAGGGTCATCATCTCGGCGATCACTGCCGAGCCGTCACGCAGTACGTCGAACTCGTCGTCCAACATCGGGTGCGGACCGACCAGTACACCCTCGATGACGGTGCCGGCCAGCAGGATCTCACCGTTCGGGATGACGTCCTCGTTGACCAGGCCCGCCCCGGCGTCCAGGACGAGATCGAGGGTCTTGCGCACCAGGAAGTCGGCGGCGCCGAGTTGGTCCGGCAGCACCGAGCAGACGATCTCCTGCGGGAACACCGACGTGACGGGCGCATCAGACAAGCCGAGAGTCGAGAACGAGGAGAATTCGGGTCGACGCCAGGCCCAGAGCTGGATGGAACGGTATTCCTCGACCAACTCGCCGGCACCCAGGAATCGGCCGAAATGCGCCTCGACCTGCGCAGCCGTCATGCCTGCACCAATTCCAGCAATTCCGGTGGGAAGCGGAAGAGATTCTTGGCCACATCGGTCACGGTATGTCCGCCGTCATCCTGGGCGGCACCCGAAGCCCCGTATTTCTTGAGCAGCGTGATGATCGTTCCGTCCGGACTCTTCTTCCATCGTTGCGCGGCCAGACGGAGTGGCGTCACACCGATGTCGGTCCGGCTCTCCACGTCTGCGCCGGCGGCGAGCAGTGCCGCGGTGATGTCGACGAATCCCTCCTGCACTGCGAAGTGAAGCGCTGTGTAGGAACGACTCTCGTGTGCGTTCACGTCCTCGCCGGCCTTGATGGCAGCCTCCGTTGCGGGCAGATCTCCCGCGATCGCCGCAAGGTGGAGTGCGTTGCGGCCGTACGGATCAGGACTTCCCATCTGAAAATCCTAGCATCGTCGACCGCCGTGGTGACGGACCAGAGCGTGCGTCGATGGCCGGTTCCGACCTGTGTCGCACTATCGGCGTCATTTCGCCGACTGCTGCTCGTACTGATGGCCCTGGTTCGCCGCAGGAGTTTCGACCCGGTAGATACCCGGATCGTTCTGGTCCTCGATCACCCGCCGGCGGTTGTAACCGTTTGCCTCGGCCTCGATCTTGTAACTACGCCATTCATGACCGGGAACGTGCCCGAAATTGGATTGGCCCTTGGCCGGGACGGTCATGCCGTCGGGAGTGCGCCGACCGGTGACCGGGTCGATCCGGACCAGGTCGCCGTTGCGGTCGCGGGCGGCGGGAATGCGATCGCCGCTGGCGGCGCAGACGAAGTCGCCACTGCCGTCGGCATGACGCTCGGCGTCGGCGTAGACCTCCCGCTTGGTCTGGGCCCGCAACTTGACGCGGGTGCGGGTCGGCTCGTACACCGGCTTCTTGGCGGGCGCTCCGGGCTGCCGGGGATCGCCGGACTTCGCCTCGGTGGCGGCGTTCTGGCCGGACTTCGCCTCGGTGCCTGCGTTCTCACCGGACTTGGCTCTGGCGGCCGCGTTCTCGCCGGTCTTGAGCTCGGAGGCGGCGTTGGCCCCCTTCTTCACTGCCCCCGCGTCCTTGCCCACCGTGGAGGCGGTCCGTACCACGTCCGTTGCGGCTTCGGCACCCTTCACCGCCTCGCCGGCGGCGCGTCCGCCGGGAATGACACCCAGAACGTCCATGCCGATGTCGGTCCAGGAACCTTCGCCGGTGACGAGTTTGAGGGTGACGTCGATGCCAAGGGCGGCCGCTCCGGTAGCCAGGGCGATCGGACCCATGATCGGCGACAGGATCGGGATCATGGCCAGCAGACCGGCGATACCGGAGATGGTCTTGAGGACCGACGAGATCGACTTCAGCACGTCGGCGTGGTCCTTGATCCAGCCGGTGATGGAGTTCCCCAGTTTCCCCCAGAACCCGGGTGGTTCCTCGAACCGCATGCCGGCGGCCTGGTGGATCGCGGTGACGCAGTGGTCCACCGCGGTGTTGTGCTCGGCGCGGACCTGGTTGGCCGCGTCGATCGTCGACTGCAGCGCCGCGTTCGCCTGGTTCAGCTGCGTACCGGCTCCTGACGTCTGCGGCCGGTAGGTATCCGGCGGGAGTGTCTGTCCAGCCGGTAGTTTCTTGGCCGCGGCGGTCTGGTCGGCGGTGTGCCGGGCGTCGGCGGCCTTCGCGTCGGCGGCAGCGTTGCCGGCGGAATCGACCTGCTGCTGTTGGTGGGTGGCGGTGGAGGCCAGCGTGTGCATCCGGGTCTGCAACGTCTGGAGCGTGGTGGCGTAGGTGGTGAGGGCGGTGGCCACCTTGGACCACGCCTCGCTCGTCGTGTCGAGATGGGGCGGCAGATCGCCGTTCATCTTGTCGCGATAGGTATCCGCCTCATCGCCCTTGAAGTCGCCGGAATCGATGTGCCGTATGTCCCCGGCTGCGGTCGACGCTGCGGTGGAGAACCCCGACCACGTACCGGCCGAGGCGCGGATCGAATCCGCATCACCGGTCAAGGAGAACATCGAAGCATCCACGTCCAGTCACCCCACACCATCCCGGGTCCGCCGACCACCCCCCGACGAGGGGTCGAACGGACCGATCAGCAAGCCCACCGAGAAACCGTCACCCGGCCCGGTGTTTCCCGGGCCGGGCCTTCACACACCTGAACCGGTCAGTGCGCGGTCAGCGCCGAACGGACCTGCCCACGCATGTCCTTCACCCCCGACGTCGTCGAGGACAACGACTTGGACACCGCCGTCAAGATCTCCTGCACCGTCGCCGCCGCCGCATCCCACTTCGCCTGCACCCCCGCATACGTGTCCTGCTCGTCACCGTCCCACGAGGACTTCACACTCGCCACGAACCCACCAAGATCAGACAACGACGACTCCAACCCACCGATCACCGACCCCAACGAACCAGAAGCCGACTCCGCCGTCGCCTCGTTGTAGGAAAACACCCCTCCGGACATACCCAACACCCCAATCACACATCGACCCGCACCAAAGAAAACCGGACAAAACAGAAGAAGAGGAAAGCCTGCGTGCATCGACCGGACGATCAGAACTTGAACTTCGTCCCATCCCAATCAGCCGACCCGTTCGCCGACGTCAGCGACTCCGTCATCTGCGCCTCATAGGTGTCGTACAACCCACCCGCGTTCTTCACATTCCCCTTGATCGACGCCAACGCCGCATTCAGATCCTTCATCGCCGCAGACCACGCCGCCGTCAACGACTCCCACGAGGAAAACGACGAACCCTTCCAATCCTGCGGCAACGACTCGATCGCCTGCAAGAACGACGCCGCCTGCGCATTCATCGACGACTCCGCACCCTCCAGATTCGACGCATGCACATTCACCGCATTGTCACGCACCGCAAACTTCGGACCCACACCAACCACCCCAACCCCACTCGAGGAACACCAGCAGGGGAACCCACCGGCGACAACCGCAGATCCGACGATAGCGAACGGGATGTGGTTCCCGCCGATTCCCGGGAAATGTGGACGAATTCGTTTGGGCAGGTAAGTAGGGGGCTGGCGTGCGGTGGTTGCGAATTCTGGTATCTGTCAGTAGGGCTCCGTGCACAGCGGGCGATCTCAGCGCCCGGCGCGCGAGGTTCTCTCCGGTCGATCGGAGCCGTCCCGCCCCGGTTCGGTCCATCCGTCGAGAAGGCCGCCGGCGTCGCGACGTGGTTCGGGACCGAACGTGAGGCAGATTTCGGGTGGTCCGGACCGATCCACGCCGCCGAGTCGCTCGCCCAGAAGGGTCACCAGGCCCCAGAAGAGCAGCGCCACCGGCAGCGCGAGCAGGACGGAGCCCCAGGCGATGGGGGGCGTCAGCAGATTCGAGCCGGTCTCGAACGCCGCACGGATCTGGGCGATATCCAGGCCGGCGAGGCCGACCGGGGTGTCGGTGACGATCGCGCTGAGCCAGAGCAGCCCGTATCCGAGGGCGGTCACCGTGACGGCGCCGATCACGGCGCGCAGGTACGGCGCGACCCGGAGCAGGAACAGCAGATCGACGGCGACGCCCAACGGCAGCAGCCAGATCGGCAGGTAGCTCGGCGGGAAGGTGCCGACCGTCAGGAGCGGCCAGATCGCGCACCGGTACAGCACGTAGACGGCGACGACCAGGGTGGCGGTCCAGCGGAAGCCGACCATGATCCTGGCCAGCGCCAGCAGGGCGACGCACACCGAGAGCACCCAGACCGGATAGACCCACGGCGGGATCGGCATGGCGAAGTGCTGGAGCGCGACGTCGTCGACCGGTCGGCCCAACTGCTGCGCGGCGAAGCTGAGCAGCGAAGGCTCGGCGTAGGGCGTGCCGCGCAGCCAGGATGCCACCTCGAGGATGCCGTATTCCTGCTGACCGGTCGGGAAGTAGAGGTCCTCGAAGCCGAAGGCGAAGAGCCCGATCAGGCCGACCGTCCACTGACGCGAGAAGGCGCCGTCACGGGGGTAGGTGCGGTACCAGTTCCGAATGACGCCGGCGACCATGATCGCGGTGCCCAGGTAGAGCAGAAGGTGGGAGGGCGACCAGGCCGTCAGGTCGAGGCCGTTGATCCGGTGGTTGACCACATCGATCGGGCCGGCGACCACGAAGATCCCGGTGCCGACCTGCATGATCCGCAGTGACAGACGCTCCACCCCGTACCCGGTGAAGGTGTGCGCGAGGACCAGACCGATCGCGATGCCGGTGCCGACCGTGTTGAGCAGATGCGGCGGCGCGAAGTCGTCACGCAGCCACTTGAAGTGCCACGACACGTCCCAGGACGAGCCGATGAGCTTGAACGCCAGAGCCAGGATCCACATGCGCTGCATGAAGACGGACAGCGACCGCGGTGTCTCGCGCCCGGGTTCGCCGCGCGTCCAGTAGGTGCGCATGAATCCGGAGAGCCGCTGCATGAGTGGAAAGCCCTTTCGTTCTCGCGTGCCGTACTGGGGCGCAGACTCATTTGGTTCGCCGGCCCCGGGGAGAAGGGTAAGGCCTGACGGGCACTCGGCCGGGTGTGGCGTGATGGGGCTGTTGGCAGGGGCCGAGGTCAGTCCTCGTCTTCCCGCGGATAGCGGACGTGCACCTGGAGGTCGTCCCCGGAGCCGACGATTCCCGTGACGTGCCCGCCCGCGGACCCGACCGAGATGAGCTGGTCGATCATGTCCTCGCCGCTGAGCGTGAGCGGGACCAGTGTCGAGCCACGGTTGTCGAAGGCCGATCGGGCCTCGTGCCCACCGGAGGTCAGCTTCTGCAGCGAGCCGGTGGAGGCCAGCGAACCCCGCGCTACGCCGAGGATGCCCAACGCGTCGTCCACCGCGGTGACCAGAGCCTTCTTGTTCGCCTCGCACATCGCCCTGATCAGCTCCGGACGCGTGCCGGCGACCCTGGTGGCGTCGTTGAACGACGAGGCCGCCAGCGAGAGGGCGAGCGAACCGCCCGCCGCGCCCACCTGGGCCAGGGCGAGCGCGAGCATGTGCGGCAGGTGAGAGATCCGGGCCACGGCCTCGTCATGGGCGATGGCTTCTGCCGGGATGACGCGACTGCCGACCGCGAGGGCGAGCGAGGCGACCTCGGTCCACGTCGGGAGATCGGAGATCTCGTCGAGGCAGGTGACCCAGGCCGCCTGCCCGAAGAGGGTTGCCGAACCTGCGGACCAACCGCTGGAGGCGGTGCCGGCCATCGGGTGCGACCCGATGTAGCGGGCCTCCGGGCAGAGGTCCTCGACCTGGTCGGCGACGACCCCCTTGACAGATCCGACGTCGGTGAGTTTGACCGTCGGTGCCAGCTCGGCGATCCGGGCCAGCAGGGGGGCGAAGGTCGTCAGAGGTGAGGCGAGGACGAGGAGCCCGTCCTCGTCGGCGGCCCGTCGGATCGTGTCGTCCAGCGTGTCGAGGACTTCGAAGCCGTCCGCCGCCGCCGCGCCGCGGGTCTGCGGGCTCGGCGACCACCCGGCGACGGCGGTGAACGGGGCGGCCGCGCGAAGGAGCGAACCCCCGATCAGGCCCAACCCCAGGACGTAGAGAGGGGGTAGGGAGATGACGGCAGGACTACCGGAATCGGCGACTGTCATCCCCACATCATCGTCCGTCGTTCCCCCGTCGCAGTAGCTCGGGCTGCAAAGAAGGCGGCATCTTCAGCCGGACGAGTGTGGCCGACCCCCCGGATGGCCTCGACCGCCACCGCGGGTGCGGCCGTCCGGACCGGGCGGGCGTGGCCTCCGGCCGGGAACCTGGGTAACGTCTCGCCCGTGACTATCGACGGGTTCGCAGCAGCAGTAGTCCGGGAGGACGGCGCCTGGAAGTGCTCGCTGCTCGCCGAGGAGTTGCTCGAGGACCTGGACGGGCTCATCACCGCACTGCGAAGGGTGGCGGCGACGGGTGCCGTCTTCGGTCTGGTGGCCATCGACGACGAATTCTTCGTCATCGTCCGGCCGGTTCCGGGGGGCGCCTCGCTACTGCTGTCCGACGCGACGGCGGCCCTCGACTACGACATCGCGGCTGATGTCCTCGACCTGTTGCACATCGAGGCGCCCGAAGAGGACGAGGTCGACGACGACCCCTGGCCGGAGGGCGACCTGAGCCTGCTGAATGATCTGGGGCTGCCCGAGCAGGAACTGCAGCTGATCGTCGGCGAGGAGGACCTGTACCCCGACGAGCAGCTGGCGCTGATCGCGCAGCGGTGCGGATTCGGCGAGCAGTTCGCCGCACTGCTGGAGAAGGCCTGATCCGTGAACCGGCCGGTCGGGTTCTCGGCTCATCGGCGTGCCGACGAGGAGTTGATCCGCTCGGCGCTGGCGGCGGCCGGGCAGGCGGCCGCGAGTGACGACGTGCCGATCGGCGCGGTGCTCCTTGATGCATCCGGCGCGCAGGTCGCCTCGGCGTGCAACGCGAGGGAGGCCACCGGCGACCCGACGGCCCACGCCGAGATCCTGGTGCTGCGCAAGGCTTCTCACGTGGCCGGAACCTGGAACCTGGCCGGTTCGACGCTGGCCGTCACCGCAGAACCCTGCACCATGTGCGCCGGAGCGATCACGCTGGCGCGAGTGTCGGTGGTGGTCTTCGGGTGCTGGGAGCCCAAGACCGGCGCGGCCGGCTCGCTGTGGGACGTGCTCCGGGACCGCCGGTTGACCCATCGGGTGGAGGTCCGGGGTGGAGTACTGGCCGACGAGTGCGCCGCCCTGCTCGTCGACTTCTTCGCCCGCCACCGCTGACCGTCCCTGCATCTTTCGCGACCAGTGACGGTTGTCCCCTTGTGGCCGCCACCGCTGACCCGTCCCTGGTTCTGCATGGTCAGGAGTCCGTCGCCGATTCACCTATACTTCTCGGCGGTGGCGTGTCCGAGCGGCCTAAGGAGCACGCCTCGAAAGCGTGTGAGGTGAGAGCCTCCGAGGGTTCAAATCCCTCCGCCACCGCCAGTGGACAAGCCCTCCCGCGATGACATCGTGGGAGGGCTCGTGTTCTCGGACCCGTTCGTACTTGCGTTTCGATCGGCCGTCACAGCAGACTCCCAGCCCGGACGGTGACGGTGGAGTCATGGACACCACACACACCACCCGAACTCGGACGAGGTGGAGCATGCTGATCGATCGACTCGGTGCCCCGTCGGCCAGGGACTGCGCTGACGCCCCACCAATCAGTCCGGCGCCGCTCGCCCATCACGGCCACTGGAACTGGCTGTTCGCCGACGAGATGGGCCTCGCCGTAGAAGCCCCGCGCGCCTCGTTCTCCTCCCAGGACACCGCGGAGGACTGGCTCGAGGCCAACGCTGATTCTCTCGGGCGGCTCGGTGTCTCCGCTGCCACCCTGCTCGACGGAGAGCACGCCGTCTACGGGCCGACGCCCTTGCGCCGGACGCCTGAGGCGGCCTGACTCCTGCCGGTTCCTGGTGCACGCGTGCTCAGCAGTTGGATCGATGGCCGGTAAATCGGTGTCGGAGCCGGGCGAAACGTCCGGCTCCGACACCTTTGTCGATTGGACCAGGGCCAGGGCGGGTGCCTTCCGGCCCTGACAGATTGGACGGCTCCCGGATCACTCGAGGATGGGGGACCGGAGTGATCCGGGGCCGTGAGGACAACATTCCACCCTGCGGCTGTGGTCGTGACGTGTCCAACCTGAGCGTCGGCCATGTGTCCGCGATCCGGTCGTGATCGGGTGATCCGGCCGGGTTTTGTTGCTGTCGGGGAATCAGGAGCCGGGACGTCTACGTTGCCAACGGGGTGACGATGGCCCGCCGTTCGACGGGCCGTGCAGGACCGAAGTCATCAGTGCGAAGGAGCCAGATCATGACCAACACCAACACCACCAAGCCGGCGGCGGCCGCAGGAACGTTCACCATCGGGGGCGACCTGACGGTCAACCGCCTGGGTTACGGCACCATGCAGCTGCCGGGCAAGGGAGTCTGGGGCGCGCCCGCCGACCACGACGAGGCCATCCGCGTCCTCCGCCGCTCGATCGAGCTGGGCGTCAACCTGATCGACACCGCCGACGCCTACGGACCTTTCATCACCGACGCGCTGATCCGCGAGGCGCTGCACCCGTACACCGACGACCTGGTGATCGCGACGAAGGTCGGCCTGACCCGTCAGGGACCCAACGTGTGGACCCCGGTGGGTCGTCCGGCCTATCTGCGCCAGCAGGTGGAGCTGAACCTGCGCAACCTCGGCGTCGACCGCATCGACCTGCTGCAGTTGCACCGGATCGACCCGGACGTTGCACTCGAGGACCAGGTCGGGGAGCTGGCCGCGCTGCAGTCCGAGGGCAAGATCCGCCACATCGGGCTCTCCGAGGTGTCCGTCGACCAGATCAAGGCTGCTTCGAAGGTCGCCCCTGTGGTTTCAGTACAGAACCTCTACAACCTGGCCGATCGCTCCGCGGAGGACGTCCTGGACTACGCCGAGGCGAACGACATCGCCTTCATCCCGTGGTTCCCGCTGGCCACCGGGAAGCTGGCCAAGCCCGGCGGCCCGCTGGACGAGCTCGCCACGGAGCACAAGGCGTCCGCCTCGCAGCTTGCCCTGGCCTGGCTGCTCCGTCGCTCGCCGGTCATCCTGCCGATCCCCGGCACCTCGTCGGTGTCGCACCTCGAGGACAACGTGGCGGGCGCCCGGATCCAGCTGAGCGACGACGAGTACGAGGTCCTGACCAAGGCCGTCTGACCGTTTCACACCCGGCCCCCGGTGATCGATCCTGATCGCCGGGGGCTCTTTGCTTTCATGATCTGATTGCCGGGTGACTCCTTTCACCGTCGGGACCCGGCTGCCCGGCGCGCAGGGCCGGACCGGCGTGCTGAGTACCCCTCACGGCGACATCAGGACGCCTGCCTTCATCGCCGTCGGGACCAAGGCCACCGTCAAAGCTGTTCTTCCCGAATCGATGTCCGACCTCGGCGCGCAAGCCGTGTTGGCCAACGCCTACCATCTCTACCTCCAACCGGGGCCGGACATCGTCGAGAACGGTGGCGGTCTCGGCAGTTTCATGAACTGGCCCGGTCCGACGTTCACCGACAGCGGCGGATTCCAGGTGCTGTCGCTCGGGGCAGGTTTCAAGAAAGTGCTGGCGATGGACGTCAAGGGCCTGCAGTCGGACGACGTGATCGCCGCTGGAAAGACTCGGCTGGCGACGGTCGATGACGACGGCGTGACCTTCAAGTCGCACCTCGATGGATCGAAACACCGCTTCACGCCGGAGATCTCGATGCAGATCCAGCACCAGCTCGGGGCCGACGTCATCTTCGCGTTCGACGAGTGCACGACCCTGATGAACACCCGCGAGTACCAGGAACGCTCGGTCGACCGGACCCAGGCCTGGGCCGTACGGTGCATCGACGAGCACCGCCGGCTCACGGCCTCGCGCGCGGGCAAGCCGTACCAGGCCCTGTTCGGGGTGATCCAGGGCGCGCAGTACGAGGACCTGCGCCGGCAGGCTGTCCGCGATCTGCTGCCGCTCGGGTTCGACGGATTCGGGATCGGCGGAGCCCTGGAGAAGGAGAACCTCGGCACGATCGTCCGCTGGTGCTGCGAGGAGATGCCGGAGGCGATGCCCCGCCACCTGCTCGGGATCAGCGAGCCGGACGACGTCTTCACCGCGATCGAGAACGGCGCCGACACCTTCGACTGCGTCTCGCCGTCGCGCGTGGCCCGCAACGGTGCGATCTACTCGCCGGACGGTCGGTACAACCTGGTGACCGCCCGATACCGACGCGATTTCTCGCCCCTTGCGGAAGGCTGCGACTGCTACACCTGCGCCAACTACACCCGGGCGTATCTGCACCACCTGTTCAAGGCGAAGGAGATGGTCTCCTGCACGCTGGCGACCATCCACAACGAGCGATTCATCGTGAAGCTCGTCGACGACGTGCGGCGCAGTATCGAGGACGGCTCCTTCGCCGAGTTCAGGGCCGAGTTCCTCAGCCGTTACTACGCCGCCAAGCGCTTGGGCCCGCAGAACGAAGGTCCGGGTCGTTCGAGTACGAACGACGGCCACCTTCGCTATTGATGGTTCGAGTTCGGTGGGTCGAACACCCATGGTTCTCGGGGTAATTCCATCGGGTCGAACCCGTCCAGGAGTTCCGTCACTGTGACGATTTGACGTGATTCAGACGGAGAGAAGGACCGGGCGATCAGGGTGAGGATGTCCGCCGGTGAGAAGCCCTGCGTCTCGAGATCGGCCAGCGTGACGGCGCCGTCACGCTTGGCCAGCCGGGCGCCGGCCGTGTTCAGGGCCAGCGGAACGTGCACGTATCGGGGTTGGGGGAGACCCAGCAGGTGGGCGAGATAGGCCTGGCGCGGCGCCGATCCGAGCAGGTCATCACCGCGGACGACCTGGTCGATGCCTTGGGCCGCGTCGTCGACCACGACCGCCAGGTTGTAGGCGACCACGCCGTCCCCACGTCGGAGCACCAGGTCGTCGACGGCTCCGGTGTAGTCACCGACGAACGTGTCGTGGACCGTCCACTCGCGGATGCCGGCCCGGAGGCGAAGGGCCGGTGGGCGGCCGGTTTCCCGTCGCTCGTTGACCTCCTGGGGCGTCAGATCACGGCAGGTGCCTGGGTACGCACCGTCCGGACCGTGTGGTGCATCGTGCGGGGCCGAGGCGGCCTGCTGGATCTCCCGCCGGGTGCAGAAGCACTCGTAGACCAGGTCTGCGGAGACGAGCTGGCTGATCGCCAGTTCGTAGGCGGGACCCCGGTTCGACTGGAACACCACCTCGCGGTCCCAGTCGATCCCGAGCGCGGCCAGGTCGGCGAGTTGCCGCACGGCCGCGCCGCGCGCCACCCGGTCCAGATCTTCCATGCGGAGGACGAATGCCCGTCCGGTACTGCGGGCGAACAACCAGGCCAGCACGGCCGTCCGCAGGTTGCCGATGTGCAGATCCCCCGAGGGGCTGGGGGCGAATCTGCCCGCGCCGCTGGTTCGGTCCACGCACCCCAGGCTATGGGCTCCGGCGCGTGCCTGCGGCCATGAAGACTCTGGATGTTGTCGTCGAGCTCGGCCGTCAGGAGCAGTCCCGGGCGATGGCGGAGGAGCGCCGGGTGGTGGTGCTGATCAGGCCCAACCACCTCTACGGCTGAGGGCGCACCCGTTCGGTGAGTCCGCCGAACAGCCACACGATGGTGAGCCAGTCGATCAGTCCGCCAAGGGTCCCGGTGATCAGCCTGGCCCGGCCGAGCCGCATCTTCAGGCGGATGTGCAAGCGGCTGTGGTTGCCAAGATCGGTGAGGACGAGAGCCCAGCTGATGGCGGTGAGGTCGTTGCGTTCCTCGTCGTCGGGCCAGCGGTGGTTGATCTGCTTGTCGCGAAGTGAAAGGTAGACGAGCGCCCGGCCGGGGTCGATCTGCTCGGCGCGGAAACTCGGATCGCCCGGTCCCCAGTCGGGGATCAGGTCTCCCACCTGCAGGTGCTGCCATTGCGGGTCGATCCTCCAGAGGCCACGTCCACGCGCCGGGAGCAACCGGCCGAGGCGACGGGAGAAGTACCAGCCCGCTCTCTTCTTCCCGAGCTGCACCAGCCACGGCCAGACCGTCTCGGCTGATGCCGGGAGCGTGATCGCGCGGTCGATGACGTCGGTGGCGCCGGGCAGCAGGTCGTCGCCGGGCAGGACCGCCGCCACTTCGGCGTCGGAGACGCCGGACCGCAGCGCGAGGCGGCGAAGCCGCTTCACCGCCAGCGTGGTGGCCGCGACCGCCACCACTGTTCTGCCCACTCCCATGTGCACTCCCGGATGGTCGCCTCCGGCGACTCCGGATGCTTGCCTCCGGCGACTCCGGATGCTTGCCTCCGGCGACTCCGGATGCTTGCCTCCGGCAACGGTACGGCGGCGGGTGCGGGTCAAGGAATGTGGATGGACACCGAGGTTGTCGGTGTAGCCGCCTACCCTGGCGGGGCCGGCTCGATTCCGGCGCACGTGAGCGAATTGATGGGATGGCTGGGATGGCTGGGAGTGGGAGCATGACGACCACCGATTTGCGCGACCGCGCGGAGAGGCACCTGCAGGCGCTGGTCGGGTCCGCCGATGCCGTGCTCCGCGACGACCAGTGGACCGCGATCGAAGCCCTGGTCGCCGGGCGCCGCCGGGCGCTGGTGGTCCAGCGGACCGGGTGGGGCAAGTCCGCGGTGTACTTCGTCGCGACGGCTCTGCTGCGGGAGCAGGGGGCCGGTCCGACGGTCATCATCTCGCCGCTGCTGTCGTTGATGCGCAACCAGATCGCCGCAGCCGGCCGGGCCGGGATCGCCGCCGTGACGATCAACTCGGCCAACAGCGGCGAGTGGGCGGGGGTGCACGAGCAGGTGCGCTCCGGCGCGGTCGACGTGCTGCTGGTGTCGCCGGAACGGCTCAACAACCCCGGGTTCCGGGACGAGGTGCTGCCGCAGCTGGCCGCGACGGCCGGTCTGGTGGTGGTCGACGAGGCACACTGCATCTCGGACTGGGGCCACGACTTCCGGCCCGACTACCGGCGAATCCGCACCCTCCTGACCGACCTGCCGACCGGGATCCCGGTGCTGGCCACCACCGCGACGGCGAATGCCCGCGTCACCGCCGACGTGGCCGAGCAGCTGCAGATCGCCGACGCGGAGCCGGTTCTCGTCCTGCGGGGCACGCTGGATCGGGAGTCGTTGCATCTCGGCGTGGTGGAGCTGCCGGACCAACCGTCACGGCTGGCGTGGCTGGCCCAGCACCTGCCGGAGTTCGACGGCTCCGGGATCATCTACTGCCTTACCGTCGCCGCCACCCAGCAGGTGGCAGACTTCCTGCGCAGCAACGGGTTCGAGGTCGCGTCCTATTCGGGGCAGACCGAGCAGTCGGATCGGCTGCAGGCCGAGGAGGATCTGCTGACCAACCGGGTGAAGGCGCTGGTGGCCACCTCGGCGCTCGGGATGGGTTTTGACAAGCCGGATCTCGGGTTCGTGGTGCACCTCGGTGCACCGAATTCGCCGATCGCCTACTACCAGCAGGTCGGTCGTGCGGGGCGTGGGGTCGACCGGGCCACGGTGATACTGCTGCCCGGCCGGGAGGACCGTGACATCTGGAACTACTTCGGTTCGCTCGGCTTCCCCGAGGAGTTCGACGTCCTGCAGACGTTGTCGGAACTGGAGGGCGCCGGGCGGCCGTTGTCGTTGCCCGCCTTGGAGCCTCGGGTCCAGCTACGCCGGTCGCGGCTGGAGATGATGCTGAAGGTCCTGGATGTCGACGGGGCCGTACGCCGGGTACAGGGTGGCTGGACCGCCACCGGGGCGCCGTGGAAGTACGACGCCGACCGGTACGCCAGGGTGGCGCAGGCCCGCCGGACCGAAGAGAACGCGATGCTGGAGTACCAGTCGACGTCGAGCTGCCGGATGAACTACCTGCGGGCGCAGCTCGACGACGATCCGGGTGAGGTCGGCTGCGGCCGGTGCGACAACTGTGGTGGCCTGACGCTGTCCGCGGAGGCGGACACGGCCGTGGTCGATGCGGCCAGGGCCAAGCTCTCGATCCCCGGTGTGCCGGTGGATCCGCGCGCCCAGTGGCCGACCGGGATGGCATCGGTCGGGGTGTCGCTGTCCGGGAAGATCCCGGTGGGCGAACGCGCCGAGCAGGGTCGCGCTGTCGGGCGTCTGGACGGAATCGGTTGGGGTGCAGCACTTCGTGACACGTTGCGGCCCGGTGCGCCGGATGGCGAGACACCGGTGCCCCTTCGTCATGCGGCGGTGCAGGTGCTCGATGCCTGGCCGGAGGCCGCCGCTGTCGACGGCGTGGTGTTCCTCGAGTCGATGACGCATGGGCAACTGGTCGCGCACCTGGCCGCCGGGATGGCACGCTATCGCAAGATCGAATTGCTGACCCGCTTCGAGTTGCTGAGCGACGGACCACCGCCGCCCTCGGCGGTCAACTCCGCGCAGCGGCTGAGGGGGATCATCGGGCGGCACCGGCTCGCGGACCCAAGTGCGGTGGACGGTCGGCGCATCCTGTTGGTCGACGACCGCACGGACAGCGGCTGGACCCTCGCCGTGGCCGCGCGGGAGCTTCGTCGCGCCGGGGCAACGGCCGTTCTCCCGTTCGTCCTCGCCATCGGCTGATCCAGGACGGGCGCAAGGGGGTTTTTGCAGGTCAGAGGTGGAGGTACGCCAGTGGTACGCCCGCTGGCAATACTTCGCGGCAGTTGCTGGACGGGCCCGACGATCGCGGGCAGGTCGAGTACGGACAGCCCGAATCCACCGCCTTCCACCGCAGGAGAAACTCATGACGCACCACAGCATCGTTCCCACGATCACCCGGGGAGCACGCGTTCGCCGCCGGCTCGCCGCGGTCACCGCCGCCACCCTCGCCGGCCTGTTGCTGGCCGCCCCGATGGCGTCGGCCGACACCACCGTCGCGCCTTCGACAGTCAGTTCCAGCCCGTCGGCCGCGGTCGCAGCCTCCGCCTCGGATGGAAGGTCAACCGACATGCCGCAGCAGGAGGTCGCCGCGCTCGCACAGTCCGGAGTCGTCTACATCTCCGTCGAGTACCGGGGCTACGTGCAGTACCAGACCTCCAGCGGCGCAAAGTGGTCCGGGCCGGTGAAGGCCGACGGCGCCTGCACCGGATTCGTGGCCAGTTCCGACGGGTACGTGGTGACCGCAGGCCACTGCGCCGACCCGGTGGAGGGACGGAAGGACCTGATCGAAGCGTTCCTGGCCGACGCAGTGCAGAGCGGGGACATCACGTCTGCCGATGCACAGTCGCTGGAGGCGGAAGCCATCCAGAACTGGAAGGTCGAGGGCGGCAACAACGGCTCGGCCGTCGTCCGCGAGCTCAAGGTCGAGCAGGTCGGCGCCGCATCGGGCGTGCAGGTGGCGCAGGCGATGACCGCCAACGTCGTCGACAACCGGCCTTTGGATCAAGGTGACGTCACGCTGCTCAAGGTGGAGTCATCCGCCCCGATGCCGGTGCTGGAGGTCGCCGGTTCGGTGCCGGACGTCGGTTCCAACATCGCCGCCGTCGGCTTTCCCGGCGCAGTGAACGATGTGGTCGATCCGAATCTGGAGCCCAGCTACAAGACGGGCCGGGTCAGCGCCAACCAGACGTTCAACGGCAACCCCTTCACCCAGGTCGACGCTGCGTTCAGCCCGGGGATGAGCGGCGGTCCTGTGGTCAACATGCAGGGGCAGGTCATCGGGATCGTCAGCTACAACCCGACCGGAACCCAGTCGTTCAACTTCGCCGCCGGGCAGGAGACGGTGAGCGCCCTGCTCACCCGTAACGGCGTCAAGGCCGGTCTCACCCCGGCCGACCAGGCCTATCGCCAGGGTCTGAACCTGTTCTACCAGCAGAAGTACCGTGAGGCCGCTGCCCAGTTCGACGTCACCCTCGGGACCGAGCCGAGCCACGCCATGGCGCAGAAGTACAAGGTCAAGGCCGTTGCGCTCTTCGCCAGCGAGCCCACCACGTCCTCGTCCGCTTCCACCACCGCCGCGTCGTCGCCGGCCGATTCCGCCGCCAATCCGCCCGCCCCTGCCCCCGTCACCACCACCGCGGCAGCCAACGCTGCTGCAGTGACCACGCCGGTCGCCGCCTCGAACTCAGCGGCGGGGATCAACAACGCCTCATCCTCGTCCGGTACCTCCGGTGGAATCCCGATCTGGGTCTGGATCGTCATGGCCGCACTGGTTCTCGGCGGCGGCGGGATCGTTGTGGCCAGGGGGCGCCGCAGTACCCCGGTCATGGCCGCAGCTGGTGGCGTTTCCTACCCGAACAATGGCCCGTCGGCCCCGTTCCAGAGCTACGCCGCCGCTCCGGTCGACCCCAATGCGACGCAGGTCGTCCCGCAGGCCACCCAGGCCTACTTCGCCCCGAACACCGGTGGGCAGGGGTTCCCGGTCGCCACCAGGCAGTGCACGCAGTGCGGCAACCAGAACGCGCTGAGCGCTCGATTCTGCGACAACTGCGGCGCCCCAACGGGAGCCGGGAACGTACAGCCTCCGTACCAGGGTCGCTGATCTGGCAGCTCGCTGCATTGCGAGTGCAGCCGATCATGAACTGACAGTGCCGGCGTCGCCCTAGGCGATGCCGGCACTGTCGCGTGACTGCCGAGCAGGTGGAATTCGCGGGTGGCGAAAAGTCAGGCCCAGGAATGGATCTCGGTGGTCACGTCATTCCCGGTCGCCACGGACTCGTCGATGGCCAGTGACAGCAGGTGGTCCTGGCAGCCCTGGGCCAGCGGATAGGGCGCAGGGCCTTCACCCCGGGCCCAGGCGCCGGTGGCGGCCATCAGGGAAGCGATCGCGATCTCCTCGTCCATCAGGCGTTGTCCCACGAAAGGATTGCGCCACACGACGGACCCGTCGAACGAGATGTGCTCGGTGTCGTGACCGTCGAGGTTGAGGTCATGGCCGAGTTGGTATCGCCGCAACTCCGACGTGGTGATCGCCCTCGGTTCCGTCAGGCGGATGACCCGGTCGTCGGCCATCTCGCCGTGCGTCCCGCGGATCAGGATCCGCCGGAAGCGCAACTGGTTGTGCCACTGGTTGTCCGTGAAGTCGTAGAGACCGGATCGGCCGTCGCCGAAGTCCAGCGTCGCCAGGGTGGTGGTAGCCGGCCTGGGCTCGCCGTCATCGGTCCAGCCGCCGCGCCGGAGCGGATCCACCAGCGGCGCCGAGAAGGTGCGTGCAGACACCGTGACCGGGCCATACCCGGCCGCGAGGAAGCCCCGGATCATCGAGACCGCGTGATACCCGTGTGTCGACGACACCTGGACCGAGGTCGGCGTCCCGATGGCGCCGGCTCTCACGACGGCGAGACGCGCGGCGTGACCGGGCAGCATCAGATACTGCTCCGCCACCTGAACCTGCTCGCCGGCTCCGACCTCGGACCAGAGTTTCTGCAGACCAGCCACATCTGGAGCCGGCGGCGTCTCGGTCAGCACCTTCGCGCCGGCGGCCACCAACGCGCCGATGACGCCGGCACTGGCGTCCCAGGGGACCGAGCTGATGACGAAGTCCGGCCGGGTCCGCCTGACCAGTTCGGCCGGATCCAGGAACCCGGGGACCGCCCAGTTCCTGCTGGCGACGTCGATCGACTCCTGACGCCGCCCGGCCACACCGACCAGCGTGAAGCGCTCCGGCATCATCAGCGCCAGGCGGGCGAAGAACTCTGCGCGCCAGCCGGTTCCGACAAGCCCCAAGGTAACGGGTTCCGTGGTTTGATCCATGCTGCCCATCCTCGCACTGCAGGGTCCGGGCGATCGACCGGTCGGCGCGGATCGTCAGGATTCCGGCGGCGCGGCTTCGCAACACCGGCCGACCTGACGGAAACCGAGTCGGCGGTAGATGCGCGCCACGTCGTCGGAATCCGCTGTCAGCATCACGCGCGTGACACCGACCGAGAACGCATGCTCGACGAGAGCGCCGGCGATCGCGGCCGCCCAGCCGCGTCGTCGTATACTCGGAAGGGTTGCCACACCGACGATCTCGCTCGTATCGCCGAGAGGTTGATGCATGCCGACCGCCACGATGCCCTGGTCGCCTCCGCCGTGGTCGAAAGCAGCTGCGGTCACGGTGAGACCGGCCGCTGCACGATCCTGCATGTGCTGCAACACCTCCGCCGGGAAGGAGCCGGCCAGTGCATCGCGTTCCGAAGGCCCGGCCACGCCGATGTCCGTTCCGGGGGAGGCAAAACCAAGGTCGGCGACGGCTCTCGCGGTCGGCAGAAGTTTGTCGTCAGGAGCAAGAATCCTGGTGCGCGAGGCAGATGGCCTGATGAAGTGGGCATGATCAAGCACCAGCAACGGTCGGAACACGACGGTCAGGCCGGCATCGGTGGCCACCGCAGCGAAGGACGGTCGGAGGGTGTCGACCCATTCGATGGCCAGGGGCACATCGGCTGTGGCACAGGCTGTCCGGAGCTCAAGGAGCGCCGACGAAGTGATCGGAGCGTCGCTTCCGAGGCGTGGTCGTGCGTAGTACGGCCACGGACCGTTGCTGACGAAGAGCGTGAACGGGCCGACCTCCCTGGCGATGGCTCCGGTTCGCGGAGCCAGGTCGAGATACCGCTCGGCGGCGGCCAGGTCGGCCTGCGCGGGCATCTCCCCACTCACGGAACGCGAGCCGTCCACTCCGGCGTCGAGAACTTGCTCTCTGCGAGGGCGGTCGCCTCGCCGACGGTGCCGGCGTCGAGCGGAACCGGCGTCAAACCGTAGCGGCCGTCGAAGTGCGCGACCATCGCGCCGATGATGGCCTCCCGGCTCAGGCCGGTCTGCGACCGCAACGGATCGACCCGCTTGTTCGCGCTCCTGATGCCCTTGTCCGAGATCTTCTCGCGACCGATCCGGAGCACCTCGAGCATCTTGTCGGCATCGATGTCGTAGGCCATCGTGACGTGATGCAGCACCGCCCCACCAACCAGTCGCTTCTGCGCCGCGCCGGCGATCTTCCCTGCGGGAGAGGCGATGTCGTTCAAGGGGACGTACTTCGCGTCGATCCCGACGTCGGCCAACGCACCGAGGACCCAATCGTCGAGGAAGGCATAGGACGCGGCGAAGGAGAGACCCTCGACCAGGGATCCCGGGACGTACAGCGAGTAGGTGATGGTGTTGCCGGGCTCGACGAACATCGCGCCACCGCCGGAGATGCGCCGGACGACGGTCACGTCGTGGCGGGCGGCAGCCTCCAGATCGACCTCGTTGCTCAGCGACTGGAACGACCCGATGATGACGGCGTTCGACGCCCACTCCCAGATGCGCAGCGAGGGGTTCCGGGCGCCGGCGCCGACCTGTCGGGCCAGCACCTCGTCCAGGGCCATCTGCATCGCCGGGTGCTGTGGACCGGCGTCCACCAGTTCGAAGCGGTGGTCGCGCCAGCTGGTGGCCCGGCCAAGAGCCCGCCGGACGGCGATGGCCACCGACTCGGCGGAGAAGCCGACCATCGTCACCTCAGCGCCGAGTGCGGCGTCGATCGCGCCGGCCAGCACGGCCGCGTCGGCTTCGGCCGGTAGACCGGTCAGGGCGGCGTTGATGTCGTCGAGGGCCTCGTCGGGCTCGAGGAAGAAGTCGCCCGAGACCGCCACGAAGGCCAACCGGCCGTCCTGAACCGTCACGTCGACCGCGACCAGCTTGCCGCCGGGAACCTTGTATTCACCGTGCATCACTTCAGCGCCTCTCACCGTGATTCTGCAAGGGCCAACCTCGGTCCGCACGGCGCCATTCCCGGACGGGTCGGTCAGCGTGCGCTGGTCGGCTCCAGCGCCCGGTCGGTGGGGGTGCCGACGCGCAGCAGGAGGACGAGACCGATGGCGAGCACCAGCATGATGCCGGCGATGCCTGCCCGGTCGTGTCCGAAGATGCCGGCGAAAAGGGCAAACAGGAGCGGGGACAGGAACGACACGGCCCGGCCGGTGGTGGCGTAGAGACCGAACATCTGCCCCTCGTTGCCGGGAGGCGTGATCCTGGCCATGTAGGTGCGGGAGGCCGACTGGGCCGGACCGACGAACAGGCACAGCAGCAGACCGAGCACCCAGAACGCCCCCGAACCGGACAGGAACATCACGATCAGACCGCTCGCCAGGAGGCCGCAGAGCGAGATGACGATGACTTTCCGCGGGCCGATGGTGTCATCGAACCGTCCGGCGACCAGGGCCCCCAGAGCGGCGACGATGTTGGCGGCCACCCCGAAGATCAACACGTTGCCCGCGGAGAAGCCGTAGACGGTGTTGGCGAGAATGGCGCCGAAGTGGAAGATGCCGGCCAGGCCGTCCCGGAAGATCGCGCTGGCCAGCAGGAAGACGGCCGCCTGACGGTCGCTGCGCACGAGGGTGGCGATGTCGCGGAACAGCAGTCGGTAGGACGCCAGGAAACCGACCCGACGCTGTTTCGGTCCCGGCGGGATTTCCGGGATCTTGAACAGCACGGGGAGGGCGGACAGGGCGAACCAGGCGGCCGCGACCAGCGCGACGATGCGGATGTTGTAGCCGCCGGCGGTGGTGACGTCGAAGAACCCGCGGGTGTCGCCGTCGCCGGAGATGAAGCCGTAGTAGCAGATCAGCAGCAGGAAGATACCGCCGAAGTAGCCCATCGACCAGCCGAAACCCGACACCCGCCCGATGTTCGCCGGCGTCGAGATCTGCCGCAGCATGGAGTTGTAGAACACGGCGGCGATCTCGAAGAAGATCGATCCGAGGCCGATCAGGGCAGCCCCGAGGAAGAAGTAGTGCTGGTCGTCGCGCACCCAGAACAGCCCGACGATGGTGATGGCCACGAGCGCCGAGTAGATCGCCAGCGAGCGACGTCGCCGCCCCTCCGCATCGGCGCGCTGACCGGTGACCGGGGCCAGCACTGCGATCAGGAGTCCGGCCACCCCGATCGAGATGGCGTACCAGGTCGCGGCCGAGATCCCGGCCATCCCTTTGCCAACCGTCCCGGTCAGGTACACCGAGAAGACGAACGTCACGATCACGGTGTTGAAGCCGGACGAACCCCAGTCCCAGAGCCCCCAGGCGGCGATCTGGCTGCGGGTCACGGTCGGCCCGGGCGTGCTGGTGGCTGGCGCGGCAGCGTTGTCCATGTGCGGCAGAGTAAACGGTCCGGTCGTCCACCAGGTGATCGCGCGCCCGGCCACCGCGCTGATCAACTTCGACGGCGCTCACGATCGTGGACGTTTTGTGACGGAAGGGGCGGAAATCGACCCGATCATGAGCGCGACGGCAAATGCGGGCGACTGGTCCGCAGCGATCAGACAGACTGACCCGGTGTTCCTGACCATCACCATGACCGCCGAGTCCCGTTCCGCCTACCTGGACCCGAGCTTCGCCGGACCCGGACCAAGCCTTTCCAGCGATGGTCCGGCCGTGGCCGTTGGCATCGCAGCCGTCCCGGCACCGGCGAGCGATCTGGGCTACCTGCTGCACAAGCACCCGGACAAGGTGCAGGCCTTCGATCTGCCGGTCGGTCGGGCAAACGTCTTCTACCCCGAGGTCTCGGACACCCGGTGCACCGTCGCGCTGCTGCTCGAGGTGGACCCCATCGCCCTCGTGCGGGGGAAGAAGGGGAGCAGTCGTCAGGACGGGTTCTCCCTCGGGCAGTACGTCAACGACCGCCCGTATGCCGCGTCCTCGATGCTCGCCGTCGCCATGGCGCGGGTGTTCAACACGGCGATGACGGGTCGCTGCAACCTGCGGCCGGACCTCGCCGCCGGTCCGGTGCCGCTCGAGATCCACGTGCCGGCGCTCCCGTGCCGCGGCGGCGTGGCGCTGGCGCGGAAGCTGTTCGAGCCGATGGGTTGGGAGGTCACCGCCACCCCGATCCCGGCCGATCCGGAAGTCCCCCGCTGGGGCGACTCGCGGTACGTCGACCTGATGTTGACCGGCAATCTCCGGTTGGCCGACGCCCTGCACCACCTCTACGTCATGCTCCCGGTGCTGGACGATTCCAAGCACTACTGGGTCGGTACCGACGAGGTCGAGAAGCTCATCAGAGCCGGGGCCGGTTGGCTCCACGACCATCCGGAACGGGAGCTGATCACCACCCGCTACCTCGCGCACCAGCGGATCCTGGTGCGGTCCGCTGTCGGCCGGCTCGCCGAGATCGACGGTGTGGAAACCGAAGTGCTCGACAATGCCGTCCCGCCTGACGACGATGTCGTTGCCCTCGAACGCACTCCGACACTCGCCGAGCAGCGCCGCGTGGCCGTCGTCGCGGCGTTGCGTGACGCGGGCGCCGCCACCGTGGTGGACCTCGGCTGCGGCGAGGGGTCGTTGATCCGGGAGATGCTGCCGCACAGCAATTTCCGGAAGATCCTCGGAGTCGACGTCTCGCACCGCGCGCTGGAGATCGCAGCCCGCCGGCTGCGGTTCGAATCCATGTCGGACCACCAACGGGAGCGCGTCGAACTCATCCAGTCCAGCGCCACCTACCGCGACGACCGGTTGACCGGCTACGACGCCGTCGTGTTGATGGAGGTCATCGAGCACGTCGACCCGTCCCGGCTGGAATCGCTGCAGCGCACCGTCTTCGCCCAGGTGCGTCCCGAAACCGTCATCGTCACCACCCCGAACGTGGAGTACAACGTGCGCTATCCGGATCTGCCGGCCGGTCACTTCCGCCACCGAGATCACCGCTTCGAGTGGACCAGGGCGCAGTTCCGCGCCTGGGGTTCCGCGGCCGCGCAGGCCAACGGCTACCAGGTGCGTTACCTGCCCGTCGGGCCGGACGACGCTGCACTCGGATCGCCGACGCAGCTCGCGCTGTTCACGCGTGAGGTGTCGGTATGACGGCGCTCGGCGTACCCCAGCTGTCACTGGTGGTGCTGGTCGGTGTCTCCGGCTCGGGCAAGACCTCCTTTGCAGCCCAGCATTTCGGCCCGTTCGAAGTCATCTCCAGCGACTTCTGCCGTGGGCTGGTGGCCGACGACGTGAACGACCAGAGCGCAACGAAGGATGCCTTCGAGGTCCTCGAGTTCATCGTCGGGAAACGGCTGGCCGCCGGACGCCTGACCGTCGTCGATGCCACCAACGTGCAGCCCGACGCCCGGCGCAAGCTGGTCGAACTGGCCCGGTCCTTCGATGTGCTGCCGGTGGCGATCGTGCTGGACGTGCCGGAGAAGGTCTGCGTGGCGCGCAATGCCGTGCGAGCGGATCGCATGTTCGGCGCCGAAGTCGTTCGGCGGCAACGGGACCAGCTACGACGTTCGATGCGCGGTCTGGCCCGCGAGGGATTCCGCAAGGTGCACGTGCTCGACGGTGTCGACGCCGTCGAGGAGGCCACCATCGTCCGGGAGCGGCTGCTCACCGACTTCCGTGACGTGACAGGACCTTTTGACATCATCGGCGACATCCACGGCTGCCGCGGCGAACTCGAGTCGTTGCTGACCTCCCTGGCCTATCGGATCGTCAGGGACGACCGTGGTCGCCCGGTCGATGCCGCCCATCCGGACGGCCGCACCGCGGTGTTCGTGGGTGACCTCGTCGACCGAGGTCCGGATTCGCCGGGTGTGCTGCGACTGGCGATGGGCATGGTCGCGGCCGGCCACGCGCGGGCGGTCCCGGGCAATCACGAGAACAAGCTGATCAAGGCCCTGCGTGGTCGTCAGGTCCAGGTGAGTCACGGGCTGGCCGAGACGCTCGCGCAACTGGCGGAGGAGCCGCCGGAGTTCCGCAAGGAGGTCGAGGTCTTCTGCGACTCCCTGGTATCGCATCTGGTGCTGGACGGCGGTCGGCTGGTGGTTGCCCATGCGGGCGTGAAGGAGTCGTACCAGGGGCGGGCGTCAGGGCGGGTGCGCAGTTTCGCGCTCTACGGCGACACGACCGGCGAGACGGACGAGTTCGGTCTGCCGGTCCGCCTGCCGTGGGCCAACGACTATCGCGGCCGCGCCATGGTCGTCTACGGGCACACCCCGACGCCGGAGGTGCAGTGGGTCAACAACACCCTGTGCCTCGACACCGGCTGCGTATTCGGCGGAAAGCTCACGGCGCTGCGTTATCCGGAGAAGGAGATCGTGGAGGTTCCGGCCGAGCGGGAGTGGTATGCGCCGGCCAGACCGTTCCTGGTGCCGGCGGAAATGGCGCCGGTCCGGGCCGATGACGACCTGTCCATCGGGGACGTGATGGGTCGGAGCGTCGTGCAAACCCAATGGCACGGGCGCATCTCGGTGCGGGAGGAGAACGCCGCCGGTGCGCTCGAGGTGATGAGCCGCTTCGCGCTCGACCCGCACTGGCTGCTCCACCTCCCGCCGACGATGGCCCCGACGTCTACCTCGGCCCGTGGCGATCTGCTGGAGCACCCCGACGAGGCCTTCGCCTCCTACCGGTCCGACGGTGTCTCGGCCCTGATCTGCCAGGAGAAGCACATGGGCTCCCGAGCCGTGGTGCTGCTGTGCCGGGACGAAGTCGTTGCGCGGGAACGGTTCCGTGCCGTGCCGGGCGAGACTGGCGTCATCCACACCCGGACCGGGCGATCGTTCTTCGGGCACGATCTGACCGAGGAACTGCTGGCCCGGCTGCGGGAGGCGGTCACGACCACGGGAATCTGGAACGAGCTCGACGCCGACTGGCTGTTGCTGGACTGCGAGTTGATGCCGTGGTCGGCCAAGGCGGAAGACCTGCTGCGCAATCAGTACGCTCCGGTCGGTGCCGCGGCGAGAGCGGTGCTGCCGGTGGCCGTCTCCGCGCTGGAGCAGGCAGAGGCACGAGGGCTCGAGTTAGGGGACCTGTTGTCCCGCACCCGGTCCCGTCGGGTCAATGCCGACGACTACGCGGCCGCCTATCGTCGTTACGTCTGGCCGACCGACGGTCTGGAGGGGCTCCGGCTGGCGCCGTTCCAGGTGCTGGCCAGTGGGTCACGCACCAGCGGTCACGCAGGTTCGACGCACGCTGGTTCGACCTACGCTGGTTCGACCTACGCTGGTTCGACCTACTACGCCCGCGATCACGCCTGGCATCTCGCGCTGATCGACCGGTTGATCGCGGTCGCCCCCGATCTGCTGCAGACCACCCGCCGCCTGCTGGTCGACGCGTCGGATCCGGAGTCGACGGCTGCCGGGGTCCGGTGGTGGGAGGAGCTGACAGCTGCCGGAGGCGAGGGCATGGTGGTGAAGCCGCTGGCGAACCTGACGCGGCTGGGCCGAAACCTGGCGCAGCCCGGCATCAAGGTTCGCGGGCGCGAGTACCTGCGGATCATCTACGGGCCCGACTACACCGAGTCGGAGAATCTGGCCCGGCTGCGGGAGCGGGGCATCGGGCACAAGCGCTCGATGGCACTCCGCGAGTACGCGCTGGGGCTGGAGTCGCTCGACCGCGTGGCCGTTGGCGAGCCGCTCTGGCGCGTGCACGAGGCCGTCTTCGCGGTGCTGGCCCTGGAATCCGAGCCGATCGACCCGCGCCTGTAGGCGCGCGCCTGCAGGACCGCGCCTGCAGGACCGCGCCTGCAGGACCGCGCCTGCAGGACCGCGCCTGCAGGACCGCGCCTGCGGGACCGCCGGTCAGCCAGCAGGATCGGGAAGTTCGCCGGTCAGGTAGTACTGAAGTGTCGGTCCGACGGAGGCGACGAGGTCTGCGCGGTCCATGGCCGCGAGTGCCCCGACGCGCAGCACGTACCGCCCGATGACCACGCCGAGTACCTGGGACACGATCAGCGCGCCTCGGCGTTCGGCCTCGGCGGGCGCGTGGTGCATCGATCGGAGCAGTCGGGCGACGATCTCCGTGGTGACGAACTGGCCGATCGCGGTGGCCGATCCCGGGTCGCCGACCGCGGTCCGCACAGCGGCGACCAACGATGCTCCCGCCGGGGACTCCCAGACCTGCAGGATGGCGCCGATCATCCTGGTGCCGAGACCGTCCGTTCCGCCGGCCACCAGTTGCTCGACCACCATTCGCGGATTGATCTCGACCTCGACGGTGGCCAGGAACAGATCGTCCTTGGAGCCGAAGTAGTGATGGACCAGTGCCGGGTCGACGCCGGCCAGGGCTGCAATCCGGCGGATCGAGGCCTTGGCAAAACCGTTGGCGGCGAAGGCCTCCCGGGCCGCCTCCAAGATCTGCCGGCGGGTGTCCGGGTTACCGGGGCGGCGACCGCTACGGGTGGAGGAAGTACTCGTGACGCCTCCCGCACTCGAATCGATCATCTGTCCCTCCGTCGCTCACTCGGTCTTCCGGCGCAGCGTCGCCGACGCGAAGGACAACGCCAGGATCACGCACCCGAACACGATGCCGAGATCCCGCCACAATAATCCGGTCGGCGAGTCATGCAGCCCGACCTCCTGACTTGCCTGCACCGCGTAGGACAGCGGCAGCACATCGGAGAGGACCTGCAGCCAGGTCGCCATCGAAGGTCGCGGGACGAAGAGCCCGCACAGCAGGATCTGTGGGATGACGACGATCGGGAGTAGCTGCACCGCTTGGAATTCGGTTCTGGCGAAGGCAGAGCACAGCAGGCCGAGGCCGACGCCGAGCAGGGCCGTCAGGACGGCGACGAGCACCACGTATCCGGCACCACCGGCGGTTGCCAGGCCGAAAAGCCAGTAGGCGCAGGCGGAAGCCAGGCCGGCCTGGATTGCCGCAGCAAGGCCGAAGGCGATTCCGTAGGCGAACAGCAGGTCGACACCGCGGGTCGGCGTCGTCATGAGCCGCTCCAGCGTGCCGGAGGTGCGTTCGCGCAGCATGGCGATGCTGGTCAGTAGGAACATGATCACGAATGGGAAGACGGCCAGCATGACGAGTGCGACCTGGTTGAACCTGCCCGGCTCGTTCTCGAACATGAAGTACAGCAGAGCGATCAGCATGACCGGTACGCCGAGAATCATCCCGATGGTGCGGCGGTCATGCCGCAACTGCAGCAGGATCCGCTTCACCGTCGGGAGCAGGATGTGCGGTCGCGTCCCGATCTCGAGGCCCTGGACGGTCACGCCGCCACCTCCTGCTGTCGGCGGATCAGCGTGAGGAAGGCAGCGTCCAGGTCTTGGGTGCCGGCGAGAGCCTTGATGGCCGCCGGGGTGTCGTCGGCCAGCAGACTGCCGTCACGGATCAGCAACAGGTGGTCGCAGCGATTGGCCTCGTCCATCACATGGCTGGAGACCATCACGGTCGTTCCGGCATCTGCCCGGCGGCGCAGAGAGTCCCACAGCTCCTCCCGCAGCACCGGATCCTGCCCCACGGTCGGCTCGTCCAACACCAGCACCTCCGGCCTCCCGGCGAGCGCGCAGGCCAGACTCGCCCGCGATCGCTGGCCACCGGAGAGCGTGCCGACCAACTGTCCCGCCGCCCCGGCCAGACCGACTTCCTCGATGACCGCGTCAGCGGCCTCCGGCCCGACCCCGACCAGAGCTGCGAAGTAGCGGGCATTCTCGCGGACGGTCAGGTCCGCATAGACGGACGGTGCCTGCGTCAGATAGCCGAGTCGGCGGCGGATCTCCGCCGATCCGGCCTCACGCCCCAGCACGGTGACCGACCCGGACCGGATCTTCTGCACGCCGACGATGCACCGCAGCAGGGTCGATTTGCCGGCTCCCGACGGGCCGAGCAACCCGGTGACCCGGCCTCGCTCGATCGAGCACGACAGGCCGGACAGCACCACCCGCCGACCGCGTTCCACGCGCAGATCGTCGACCTCGATTGCAACCTCCACAGGTCCTCCTCGGAATAATTCAACGGACGATGAGTTAGACCGTAGAGCGGCGGGGGTAGGGAAGTCAACAGGCGATGAATAAACAGGCGGGTCGGCGTCAGGCGGGACCGATAGCCTTGCGGGCATGTCGCGCAGCGTGTACATCGCCTCTCCCGAGGGCGAGTCCGGCAAGTCGACCGTCGCTCTCGGTCTGGTCGACCTGCTCAGCCGGCAGGTCGGCCGGGTGGGGATCTTCCGCCCGGTCACCGAGTCCAGCGAACGGACCGACCGGGTGGTCGAGCTGCTGCTCGGGCAACCGGCGGTCGAGCAGACCTACGCCGACGCGGTGGGCGTCAGCTACGAGGTGATGCATCAGGACCCCGAGGCTGCGCTGTCCGAGATCGTCCGTCGATTCCACGATCTGACCAGTCGGTACGACGCGCTGCTGGTGTTGGGCAGTGACTACACGGACATCTCCACCCCGAGCGAGTTGGCCTTCAACGCCAAGGTGGCGGCCAACCTCGGATCGCCGGTCGTGCTGGTGGTCCACGGGCGCGGGCGTACCCCAGAGCAGGTGAGGCTGGCTGCCGAGTTCGCGGTCACCGAATTGGTGGCGGCCCACGCGCGTCCGGTCGCGCTGATCGCCAACCGAATCACTCCGGAGGACCTGGAAGCGGTACGGGCGACCCTCGGCCGTGGCACGCGGCTGCCGGTCGCGGCCATTCCCGAGGTGCCGCTGCTCTTCGCTCCGACGGTCGCGGCGCTGCAGCACGCCTGCCACGGCCGTCTGGTCCGAGGCAATCCGGCGTGGCTCGAGCGGGAGTCGCTCGGGTTCGTGGTGGCGGCGATGTCGCTGCCCAACGTGCTGATCCGATTGGTCGAGGACACCACCGTCATCGCACCCGGCGATCGGTACGACCTGTTGCCCGGACTCGTGATGGCGCACCAGTCCGGCACGTTCCCGCGGTTGGCGGCGATCGTGCTGACCGGCGGCTACACGCCCCCCGAGCCCATCACCCGGTTGCTGGACGGTCTGCCGCAGGAGCTGCCGATCATCATCACCGACCTCGGGACGTTCGAGACCGCGACCGTCCTGGCCGGTGTGCGCGGTCAGCTGACGGCCACCTCCCGGGTGAAAACCGAGACCGCCCTGCGGATCTTCGCCGACTCGGTGGACGGCGACGCGGTGCTCGCGGCGATCGACGTCGGGGGCGGCGACACCATGACGCCGTTGATGTTCCAGTTCCAGTTGATCGACCGGGCCAGGTCCGACCGCCGTCATGTGGTCCTCCCCGAGGGCGAGGACGAGCGGGTCCTGCGGGCCGCTGCAAGTCTTCTCCGGCTCGGGGTAGCGGAGCTGACCCTGCTGGGAGATGCCGCCGTGATCCGCACCAATGCCTCCGCGCTGGGTCTGGACATCGGCGGAGCCCACCTGCTGTCGCCGAAGGATCCGGAACTGGTCGAGACCTTCGCCGCCGAGTACACGCGGATCCGGGCGGCCAAGGGTATGACGATCGAGCGAGCCCGCGAGATCGTCACGGACGTCTCGTATTTCGGCACCATGATGGTCCATCTCGGCCTGGCCGACGGCATGGTCTCCGGCGCCACCCACACCACCGCGCACACCATCAAGCCGTCGTTCGAGATCATCAAGACGGTGCCGGGCACCGCCATCGTGTCCAGCGTATTCCTGATGTGCCTGTCCGACCGGGTGCTCGTCTACGGCGACTGCGCCGTCAATCCCGACCCGACGGCCGAGCAACTGGCCGACATCGCCATCTCCTCGGCGACCACGGCCGCCCAGTTCGGCATCGACCCGCGGGTGGCCATGCTGTCCTACTCGACCGGTTCGTCCGGAGCCGGCGCGGATGTCGACAAGGTCAGGGGAGCAACGGAGATCGTGCACCGGCTGCGGCCCGACCTGCTGGTCGAGGGGCCCATCCAGTACGACGCCGCGGTGGACGAGGCGGTGGCCGCTGCGAAGCTGCCCGACTCCCGGGTGGCCGGCAAGGCAACCGTGCTGATCTTCCCGGACCTCAACACCGGCAACAACACCTACAAGGCGGTCCAACGCAGCGCCGGTGCGGTGGCGATCGGGCCGGTGCTGCAGGGCCTGAACAAGCCGGTGAACGATCTCTCCCGCGGCGCCCTGGTCGCCGACATCGTCAATACCGTTGCCATCACGGCGATCCAGGCGCAGGACGCCCCCGCCGGAGGTAGGAAGCGATGAAGACGCCGGTGTTGGTGATCAACTCGGGGTCGTCGTCGATGAAGTACCAGCTGGTCGACGTCGACGAGGGCACTGCGGTGGCCAGTGGTCTGATCGAGCGCATCGGGCAGGGCACCGCCCACGCCCGGCACCAGTTCGCCGGCAACGAGTGCGAGTTCGACGGGGAGATCGCCGACCACGCCGCCGCTCTCCGCGTCATGCAGCAGCTCTTCGTCGATTCCGGTCGCCCGCTCCGCGCTGCCGCGCTGACCGCCGTCGGGCACCGGGTGGTGCACGGCGGTTCGCTCTTCGGCGATCCGGTGCTCGTCGATGACTATGTGCTGGAGCAGATCCGGGATCTCTCGTCCCTGGCGCCGCTGCACAACCCCGCCAACGCAACGGGTATCGAGCAGGCCATGGCCGCCTTCCCGGGAGTCCCGCAGGTGGCGGTGTTCGACACCGCCTTCTTCCGCACGTTGCCGGCGGCCGCCTACACCTATGCGATCGATCGGGAAGTGGCTGCGCAGCAACAGGTCCGACGCTACGGCTTCCACGGCACCTCGCATCAGTACGTTTCCCGGCAGGTGGCCGTCGCGCTCGGCCGGGAGGTCGAGGACCTCGACCAGATCGTCCTGCACCTCGGCAACGGGGCCTCGGCGTCTGCCATTCGCAAGGGTGTCGCGGTCGAGACGTCGATGGGCCTGACGCCGCTCGAGGGACTGGTGATGGGCACCCGCAGCGGCGACGTGGATCCGGGTGCCCTGCTGCACCTGCTGGGGACCGGCGGGCTCGATGTCGACGCGCTGGATACCCTGCTGAACCGGAAGTCGGGGCTGCTCGGGCTGTCCGGCGTCAGCGACTTCCGTGATCTGGCCGGGCTGATCGACGCCGGCGACGCCGATGCCGCTCTCGCCCTTGACGTCTACTGCCACCGCGTCCGGAAGTACATCGGTGCCTATCTGGCGGTGCTCGGCGGGGCCGACGTCCTGACGTTCACCGCCGGTGTTGGCGAGAACGCGCCGGCGGTGCGGGCGCAGATCGTGAGCGGACTGCAGCGTCTGGGCATCTCGATCGATCCGGCCCGTAACGCCGTCCGATCGTCGGAGCCCCGGATCATCTCGCCCGACGGGTCGCCCGTCCTGGTGATGGTGGTCCCGACCAACGAGGAACTCGCCATCGCCAGGGCCGCCGCCGCCCTCGTCGCCGCAGCCTGACGCCCGCCACACCCCCGCCCGTCCCGACGACGTCCGCGCCGGTCACGCGCTACGGTCGAGAAGGCCCGGCAGCAGCGTCGAAGCCGGTCGCCACGAACTCAGGAGGAATTCATGTCTCTCGATCGTCCCATCGCGCCCGACCCGTACGAGCTGCTCCCGGCCGTCGGGTCGTTCACCCTCACCAGCACCGACGTCCAGGACGGCGAACCCGTTGATGACGTCTACGCCGGCTCCCACGGCAACCGCTCGCCGCAGCTGAGCTGGTCCGGGTTCCCGGAGGGCACGCAGAGTTTCGCCGTCACCTGCTACGACCCGGACGCCCCGACCCCGAGCGGGTTCTGGCACTGGGCGGTCGCCGGGATCCCGGCCGACGTCACCTCCCTGGCCCAGGGTGTCGGCGACGGGTTCGGTCTGCCCGAAGGTGCCATCCAACTGCGCAACGATGCCGGCCAGGCGGGCTACACCGGCCCGATGCCGCCCTCCGGCGACCGAGCCCACCGCTACTACTTCGTCGTGCACGCGGTCGACGTGCCGGCGCTGGAGATCGACGACACCGCCAGCCCCGCGTACCTGTCCTTCAACCTCGTGTTCCACACGCTGGCCAGGGCGATCGTGACGCCGACCTACCAGGTCGCGGCCGAGTAGGTCCGGCCGGCGCGGTGTGCGCGCCGATCCGTGGTGGACGAAGCCCTGAACTGGGCTTCGTCCACCTGAAACAAGCCAGGCGTACCGTCGGAAAACGTGCGAACAACACCACCGAACGACCTACCCTCGACCCTTGGTGAACTGCGGGCCTCCGGGCACGAGATCCGCGGCGTCAAGGCGGAGATCCGCGACAACCTGCTGGCCGCCCTCGGTTCCGGGACTGATCCGTGGACGGGCATCGTCGGCTTCGGCTCGACCGTTCTTCCGCAGCTCGAACGTGCCCTGATCGCCGGGCACGACATCGTGCTGCTGGGGGAACGGGGCCAGGGCAAGACCAGACTCCTGCGCAGCCTCACCAACCTGCTCGACGAGTGGACCCCGGTGATCGGCGGCTCCGAGCTGGGTGAGCACCCCTATGAACCCATCGCTCCCGAGACCATCCGGCGTGCAGCCGATCTGGGTGACGACCTGCCGGTCGTCTGGAAGCACCGCAGCGAGCGGTACACCGAGAAGCTGGCGACCCCCGACACCGCGGTGGCCGACCTCATCGGCGACGTCGACCCGGTCAAGGTCGCGCAGGGTCGGTCCCTCGGCGATCCGGAGACCATCCACTTCGGGCTGGTGCCACGGGCCCACCGCGGCATCGTGGCCATCAACGAACTGCCGGATCTGGCTGAACGCATCCAGGTCGCGCTGCTGAACGTGATGGAGGAACGCGACATCCAGGTCCGCGGTTACACGCTTCGGCTGCCGCTGGACGTGCTGCTGGTCGCCTCGGCCAACCCGGAGGACTACACCAACCGCGGCCGCATCATCACTCCGCTGAAGGACCGTTTCGGCGCCGAGGTCCGCACCCACTATCCACTGCGGCTGGCCGACGAGATCGCGCTGATCGAGCAGGAAGCCGACCTCGCCGCCGACGTGCCGGCGCACCTGCTGGAGATCATCGCGCGGTTCACGAGATTGCTCCGCGAATCGACGGCGGTGGACCAGGGCTCCGGCGTCTCCGCCCGATTCTCCGTCGCAGCTGCGGAAACCGTTGCTGCTGCAGCTCTTCGGCGGGCGGCGATCACCGGTGAGGCCAAGGCGTCCGGGCGACCGATCGACCTGCAGGCCATCATCGCGGTGCTGCGCGGCAAGCTCGAGTTCGCGACCGGCGAGGAGGGGCGCGAGGAAGAGATCCTCGAGCACCTGCTCCGCCGGGCCACCGCCGAGACGGCCAGGGCCCGACTCCGCGGGGTCGACCTGACGCCGCTGGCCGAGGCGGTCACCGCGCATCCGCTCCGTACCGGGGATCGAGTGCCCGCAGCCGATGTCGTCTCCGCGCTGCCGCAACTGGCGGTGCTCACCGATGTGGCGCAGCGGCTCGGCGCGGCCGGCACCGAGGACCCCGGCCCGATGGCCTCGGCCGCCGAACTGGCCCTGGAGCTCCTGTTCCTGACGCGCAAGCTGGCCAAGCAGCCGAGCGACGACGGCGACACGGTCAGCTATGGCTGATTCGCCCCGCCGCCCGCACCGTGCTGACGACTACTCCTACGGCGCCTACGTCGACGGACCCGACCCGCTGGCCCCACCGGTCGACCTGAGGTCTGCGCTGGACAAGATCGGCAAGGACGTGATGGAGGGCAGTTCGCCGCAGCAGGCGCTGCGCGAGCTGATGCGGCAGGGCATGAAGAACCGCCGTGGCCTCGACGATCTCGCTCGCAAGATCTGGCAGAAGCGCCGGGACCTGCAGAAGGACAACAGGTTGGACGGCACCCTCCAGGAGGTGCGGGAGCTGTTGGCCAAGGCCCTCGCGCAGGAGCGGGAGACCCTGGCCCGTCAGCAGGGTGACGATGCCCGGTTCAAGGAGATGGAGCTCGACACCCTCCCGGGCGACACCGGCGGCGCAGTACGGGAACTCGGCAAGTACGACTTCCAATCCAGCGATGCCCGCGAGACCTTCGAGGAGATCCGCAAACTGCTCGGCAAGGAGATGCTCGACCAGCGTTTCGCCGGGATGAAGCAGGCGCTGGAGAACGCGACACCCGAGGACACCGAACGCATCCGGGAGATGCTGGACGACCTCAATGCTCTGCTGGCGTCGCATGCGGCCGGCCAGGACACGGCGCAGCAGTTCGGTGACTTCATGGCCAAGCACGGCGAGTTCTTCCCCGAGCAGCCGCAGACGGTCGACCAGCTCATCGACCTGCTGGCCGCCAGGTCCGCTGCGGCCCAGCGGATGATGAACTCCATGACGGCGGAGCAGCGCGCCGAGCTGGCGCAGCTGTCCCAGCAGGCCTTCGGAGATCCGCGTCTCTCGCAGTCGTTGTCCCAGTTGGATTCCCAGCTCCAAGGTCTTCGCCCCGGGCAGGACTGGTCAGGGTCCGGACGGTTCGACGGTGACAACCCGATGGGCTTGGGGGAGGGTGCCAGGGCAATGGAGGCATTGGGACAGCTGGACTCCTTGGCCGAGCAGCTGGCCCAGAGCTATCCCGGCGCACGACTGGACGACATCGACCTCGACGCACTGGGTGACGCTCTGGACGACCAGGCCAGGGCCGACGTCCAAGAGCTCGCGGACCTGGAGCGCGAGCTGCGGGAACGGGGCATGCTGGATCGGGCCGAAGACGGCTCGTTGCGCCTGTCGCCCAAGGCTTTGCGCCGCCTCGGGGAGTCGGCTCTCAAGGACGTGGCGGACAGGATCTCCGGCCGTCGGGGTGAGCGCGAGACCCGTCGGTCCGGTGCTGCGGGCGAGCCGACCGGCTCGACCCGGCCGTGGGCCTTCGGGGACACCCAGGCCTGGAGTGTGCCGCGGACCTTGCTCAATGCCCAGCTACGGCGGGCCGGCGGCGACGAGAACGTCCTGGACGTCACCGATGTCGAGGTCATCGAAACCGAACAGCGCACCAGGGCCGTGGTGGCGCTATGCGTCGACACGTCGTGGTCGATGGTGCAGGACGGTCGGTGGGTCCCGATGAAGCGCACGGCACTGGCGCTGCACCAGCTGATCTCGACCAGATTCCGCGGAGATGCGCTGCAGCTCATCACCTTCGGTCGGCGCGCCGACAAGGTGGAGCTGGGCGAGCTGATCGGCCTCGAGGGCGCCTACGTGCAGGGCACCAACCTGCAGCACGCGCTGATGCTGGCCGGCGATCACCTGAAGTCCCAGCCGGACGCGATGCCGGTGGTGCTGGTCGTCACGGACGGCGAACCGACCGCCCACCTGGAACCGGACGGGGACTTCGCGTTCTCCTACCCGCCCGACCCGCGGACGGTCAGGGCCACCCTGGTCGAACTCGACAAGCTGTCCGGCCGCCGGACGGCGATCAGCTTCTTCGTCCTCGGCGACGACCCCAGGCTGGCGTCGTTCATGGACTCGCTGGCCCGCCGGTGCGGGGGCCGCGTGGTCGCACCCGACCTGGACGGGCTCGGCGCCGAGGTGGTCTCGGACTACCTCCGAACCCGCCGGTAGGGCGAGCTGGAGGCGCCCGGCCGGTCCGCGGGCGCGCGAGCCAGCGGGAGCGGCATACTCGGCGGGTGAGTACGGGTGCGGGGCGGTTGTTGGCCGAGGTCGAGGTGCTGTCGCACCACGAGCGACAGCAGCGCTTGGCACTGCTCGGCAACCGGCTGGCCGGCACCGCAGACCTGGACCAGCTACTGGCCGCGTTGTCCGGACTGGGCGCCTACCAGCGGCAGCTCGCGCTCGGCGTGGCGACCGCGGCGCGGCACCAGGGATTCGTCCAGTGGTGCCTCTGGCAGGACGAACCAGCGTTGAGCCATCGCGCGTGGAGCATCGCGCTACGTCATCGCTGGATTGGTGCGGACCTGCTGCCGAAGGTGGTCGAGCTGCCGAGATCGTTGCGAAATCTCATCTACCGCAAGCTCCGGCAGGAGGTCGCGACCGACCTGGCGGAGCTACTTCTTCCGCTGGTTCGCTCGCGCCACGGTGATCGGGAGGCGGCGACGCTGCTCCCCACCTGCTCCGCGCCGATGGTCGGCCGGCTGTTGCCGGATCTCGCCTACGCCGTCTCCAGTTGGCGGGCCATCGGCCAACGGCACCCCGAGGTGCTGCTGACCTTCCTGCGGCTGCAGATCGCAGCCCTACCCCGCGGTGTCTGGCCGTCGTTCGGAGCACGATTTGCTCCCGGAGTGGCGGCCGCCGCTGTCGAGCGGCCGGACCGGGCCTTCGACCTCCTCGAGGTCGGACTGTTCGACGGCAGCCTTCCGCCCACCATCGCCAATGCCCTGCCGCTGCTGGCCCGACGCGACCCGAGCAGGCTCCTGCGCATCCTTCTCTCCCAGCGCCGGCGCTGGGAGATCCCGGCCGGCCGGCCGCTGTGGCGGGCCATGGAGGCGCTGGATGACGGCGGTCTACAGGAATTCGCTCGACTGGTCGCTGCCGGCGGGTCGTTCCAGCAGTTCCTGCGGCAGGTTCCCGTCGCACGGCGGACGCGGATCTACCGGTCGGTGGTCGGCGTCCAGGATCTGGCGCAGGCGCACCTGTCGATCGACGTGCTCGACCTGTTGCCGGCGGCCGATCGCGTCGCGGAGGCAGAAAGGTTGCTGGCATCGCGATCCGGCAGCGAGCAACCGGTGCTGCGTCGACAACTCCGCTCCCGGTTGCCGTTCGGGTACGTGCAGGCCGAATTGTTCGAGCGCACCGCGGCACCGGAAGCAGCCGATCGGGCCGATGGCTACCGGTTGCTCCTGTCCGCCGCGGCTGCCACCCGCGATCCCGCGGTGGTGCTGGACGTCCTGCGGTCGTTGACCCGGTTGCGCCGGGATCAGGACCCGGTCCGGCTGGCGGCGATGACGACACTGGCCCACCTTCCGGCCTGGTCGTTCCCGGACGCGGCCGTCGGCGAGCTGTCCACCATCGTCGGTGATGCGTTGGCGGCACCGGATTGCTCGTCCGCGACGCGGCGGACTCTGCAGGGCCTGATCCAGCGCCTGCTGGTCGAGGGAGCCGCCCGTCAGCGACCGGCCCTGCTGCAGTTCGCGCTGGCCGAAATCGAGACGATCAGTCGGTATCAGCAGGACCTCCGATTCCCAGGGTTGCGGCGAAATCTGCCGTCGGACAGCGAGTTCGGCATTCTCGCGGTGCTGCTCCCGCGGTTGGAAGCCGACCGCCGGCGCGACGACTTCGGGGTCACGCTGGCTCTGGCCGAGGGGCTGGCTGATCGGGCCTGGACGCTGGAACCGTTGCAGCGGTTGCTGTTCGCTGCCTGTGCCAGTCAGAACGATGCCGTCGTCACCCGGGCGATCCGGCTCTACCTGGCTGATCCGCGCACGAGAGACGTCAGGGTCGAGCAGGTCTGGCGCGGTGATCCGTCGACCGTCACGATCGGGGTGGTGGCCGGCGCGATCTCCCGTCGTCGGACGGATCTGCTGACCTCGGTGCTGTCCGCCTCGTTGGCCGGGCGATTCGTCAAACCCGAAATTCGCCTGATTCCCACGTTCACCAGCGGCTTCTCGCGGTGGACCGCCGGTCAGCGGCGGGACTACGCCGGCATGGTCGACGAGTTGGCGAAGTCGGAGACACAGCCGCTGCACACGCGGGCCGCGGCCGTCCGCCGACTGGGCCGGATCCCCGGGGCCGACGCCTGGGTGCGGCCCTACCTCGCACGGGCCGAACTGACACTGCAGGAGGCCGCGATCTCGGCATTGCCCGGGGTGGAGAATCCAGGCGCGGCCCTACTGGAACTACTGGCGTTGGGCGATACCGATCTGGCCAGGGTGGCGCTTCCGGCGGTGGCCCGGGTGGCCCGTCAGGTGCGGCCGGATCAATTCGGAGTGGCCGTGCTGCCGGCCCTGTCCGGCGCCAAGATCACCCTGCGCAAGGCGGCCGTCCAGCTGGTCGTCCGGGAGCATGTACCGGCCGGATCGACTGCGCTGATCCAGGCCTGGGACCGTCCGGGCCAGCATCGGGACGTCCGACGGGCGGTGGTCTGCGGGCTGAGCGGGCGACTTGACGACCCCGGAGTCTGGCGGGTGCTGGGCGAGGCGGCCACCGATCCGGCCATCGCCTCGACCCTGCCGCAGATCCGGCTGGAGGACATCGCGGATCGGCATCGAGCCGCCATCGGCGGGTTGATCACCGTGGTCGCCGCCTCCGCGGATCGGCAGGCCGCCGTTCTTGCGTTCCATGCGTTGCCGGCCTGGAGCCGCTGGGCCCCAGAGATCCTCACGACGCTGGCCGAGGTGGTCCTCGATCTCGATCGTCCGGCCGACTGGTCGGCCGCGGCCGAGTCGCTGGTCCGGGCCTGCGCACTGACCGACGCCGGGACGGAGCTGATTCGCGTGGTCTCGGTGCTCCAGAGACCAGCCACGGTGACCGGCGGCGCGACGGCAACGGCTCGAACGGCCCCGGATCGGGACGAGCCGGCCCGGCAGCGGTTGAACACGCTGGGCGCCAACGTCATCAGCCAGGTGCGGCAGGACCCATCGATGACCGGATTGGCTCGTCGATGCGCCGACGAGCTGACCGACCCCACGCTGGAGATGCTGGCCGGCCGGCTGCGGGTCGCCGCAATCGATTGGGAAACCCTGCATCTCGCCTCCGAGCTCCATCGCGTCACCGATCCGATCACCCGACCTGCGGTGCTGGCGGCGCTCCTCCCCGCGTTGCGGACCGACCTCGCCCGGATCATCCGCCGCGGCGCGATGGTCGACGGCGCCGTCGCCGTGTTGTTGGCGGACGGCATCGGCGACCCTCACGACGAAGGCGGTTCGGCGCCGGCGCACCTGGCGTTGGCCCTCTGCTCCGTGGCCGCCGGTCAGCGCGGCTGGACGCCGGAGCGACGTGCCGTCCTGGACCGGCTCCGTCGGCATTCCGATGTCGACGTCCGGTCGGCGGCCCTGGATGTGGTGGCCGTCCCGGAGTAGCCGTTCCTGTCAGGCCGGGCGGGCCAGGCCAGGCGCGCCAGGATCGTCAGGCCAGGCGCGCCGGGAACCCGCCGGTCGCGATCGGCGACCAGTGGGTGGGCGTCAGGCGGAGCAGACACTTGCCCTGGACGACCATGGCGTGCCGGTAGTCGTCCCAGTCCGGATGCTCCCCGGCGATGCTGCGGAAGTACTCCACCAGTGGCTCGATCGCGTCGGGCAGGTCGATCACCTCACCCGTGCAGTCGATCTGGGCCCACGCGCCGCCGAAGTCGTCCGACAGCACCAGTACCGAGGCCTTGGCGACCCTGCGCAGGTTGTGCGTCTTCGCCCGTTCCGGGTAGGTGGCGATGACGATCCGCCCGACGGAATCAATCCCGCCGGCGACGGGGGAACTCTGCACCCCGCCATCTGACTTCCAGGTGGTGACGATCATGTGGTGACGTGGCCGGACGAAGTCCAGGAGCGCCTCGAGATCGACGTCGGTGTTGGTGGCGACGGTCCGGCCCATGGTTGCTCAGTTCTCCGTTGCCTCGTCGCCGTCACTGCCCGCGGCGACGGCGGCAGACACCGGCACGGCTTCTGCGACGGCGTCGGCGATGAGATGCCGCCCCGAGACCAGGTCGAGGGACATGCCGGCCGTCCGCGGCTCGTCGAGCAGCGCCACCAGCACGGCCGCGACATCCTCGCGGGACACCGAGCCGCGACCGACCCTGGTCGTCAACGTGACGTGACCAGTGCCGGCAGCGTCGGTGAGAGCGCCCGGCCGCACGACGGTCCAGTCCAGATCACGACTGCGGAGGTCGTCGTCGGCCGCCTTCTTGGCCGTCATGTACGCGGCGAAGACCGGATCGTGATCGGGCTGGGCTCCGGCGTCGGAACCGATCGCGGAGACGATCACATAACGACGAACCCCGGCGATCACGGCGGAATCGGCGAGCAGTGCGGCCGCACCACGATCGACGGTGTCCTTGCGCTCTGCCGAACTGCCCGCACCGGCACCGGCCGCGAACACTACCGCGTCCGCGCCGGTGAGGTGCTCGGCAAGTGCTGCCGCCGTGCTGTTCTCGAGATCGACAACGATCGGGAAGGCTCCGGCGGCGATGACATCCGCCTCCTGCAGCGGGTCGCGGATCAGCCCGATCGGGTGGTCTCCGCGTTCGGCCAGCAGTCTTTCGACGTGCAGAGCGATCTTTCCATGGCCACCTGCAATGACAACCTTCATCACTCCACGGTACTCACGCCCTGTTGCCCCTGCTGACCAGAGGTACCGGGGGTGAGGGTCCCGGCCCCTAGAATCACCAGCGTGACCAGCAGACAACGAGACGGCCGCCGACCGTCGGCGCCCAAGCACGACCGTGCGATCGCCATGGGGATCTGGGTCATCACCGGGTTGTTGTTCGGCTTTGCCGTCGGCGTCTTCACCGGGCATGGGTGGCTCTGGCTGGCAGTCGGGTTGCTGTTGGGTGTGGTGCTGGCCATCTGGCGGACGAAACCGGAGCAGACGATCGAGGAGGACTGACCCCGGCGGAGGCCAGGCGGTGCGGCGTAGCGTCGGGAGCGTTGTTTTGAACGACACCTGGAACCGAACGCCCACCACCCCCGATCAGAGATGAGCATCATGGCCACCGCTACCTGGAACGGATCCGTCATCGCGCAGAGTGACTCCACCGAGATGGTGGAGGGAAACCACTACTTCCCGCTCGCGTCCGTCAATCCCGACTATCTGAAGCCGTCCAAGCTGACGTCGGTCTGCCCCTGGAAGGGCACGGCATCCTACTACACGCTCGAGGTCGACGGGAAGCAGAACCCGGACGCCGCCTGGTACTACCCCACACCCAAGGACGCCGCAGCTCAGATCAAGGACCACGTCGCCTTCTGGCGCGGGGTCGTCGTCACTGACTAGCACTGACATCCCCTGACGTCCTGCAGAGTGCTCGCTATAGCGACCACTCTGCAGGACGCTGCGGGTTTCTCAGCCCGCGAGCACCGGCACGCCCGACAGCGCCGCGGCGAGGTCCACGTCTGAGAGTCCAGAGTCGACCATCGCGCCGTTGAGGTAGGCGTCGTACGCGGCGAGATCCAGCATGCCGTGCCCGCACAGCGCGGTGACGATGACCTTGTCCTCGCCGGACTCCTTGCACGCCAGTGCTTCCCGGATGGTGGCCGCGAGCGCGTGCGTCGGTTCGGGAGCCGGGACGATGCCCTCCGTCCTGGCGAACCGGAGGGCCGCCGCGAAGCACTCGGTCTGCTCGATCGAGATCGCCTCCATCAGACCGAGTTCGTAGATGTGCGAGATCAGCGGCGCCATGCCGTGATACCGAAGTCCCCCGGCGTGGATCGGGTCGGGGACGAAATCGTGCCCGAGGGTGTGCATCTTCATCAACGGCGTGAAGCCGGCGGTATCGCCGAAGTCGTAGCGGTACTCACCCCGTGTCAACGACGGGCAGGACGCCGGTTCGACGGCCCTGATCGCCGGCGACTGCCGGCCCGCCATCTTCTCCCGCAGGAACGGGAAAGCCAACCCACCGAAGTTCGACCCGCCGCCGGTGCAGCCGACCACCAGATCCGCCCCCGATTCGCCGGCCTTGGCCAGCTGCAGCAGGGCCTCCTCGCCGATGATCGTCTGGTGCAGGAGGACGTGGTTGAGCACCGAACCGAGCGCGTACTTGGTGTCCTCGCGACCGGCGGCCACCTCGACCGCCTCGGAGATGGCGATGCCCAGGGAACCGGGATGGCCCTCCGGGAACGCCCGGCCGGCGCTGGTCAACCGGGAGGGCGAGCGGTGGATCGTGCCGCCGAAGGTCTCGATGAGCGTTCGGCGGCCGGGCTTGGCGTCATAGGAGGCGCCGACCTGCCAGACCTCGCACTCCAGCCCGAACAGCGAGCAGGCGAAGGCCAGCGCGGTGCCCCACTGGCCCGCCCCGGTCTCGGTGGTCAGCTTCTTCACGCCGGCCTTGGCGTTGTAGTAGACCTGCGGCACAGCGGTATTCGGCTTGTGCGACCCGGCCGGTGAGACGCCCTCGTACTTGTAGTAGATACGCGCTGGAGTGCCGAGCGCCTTCTCCAGACGGTGCGCCCGGTACAGCGGCGACGGCCTCCACAGCCGGTAGATGTCCTGCACCTCCTCCGGGATGTCGATGTAGGAGTCGGTCGAGACCTCCTGCAGGATCAGGTCCATCGGGAAGAGTGGCGCCAGGTCGTCCGGGCCGATCGGCTGGTGGGTTCCGGGATGCAGCGGCGGAGGCGGCGGCGCCGGCAGGTCCGGGATGATGTTGTACCAGCGCGTCGGCATCTCGCTCTCGTCCAACAGGAACTTGTGCTGTAGAGCGGCCATCCGGTCCTCCTCGTCGAGAGCCCTTGCCCTGCGCAGGGTTGCCGACGAGACTACCTGCCGATGACCGGCGTGGCGGTGGTGGCGCCCGTCGGGAGGGTCTGAGCGGGACAGGTGCCGAGCACTGCCTCCACCGCGCCGCGTTCGGCGGCAGTGACCCACAGGTGATATCGCGCCTTGACGGCGATCTGCCGCGCAACGTAGGCGCATCTGAACGACTTGTCCGGTGGTAGCCACGTCGCGGCGTCGCCATCGCCCTTGCTCTGATTGGTCGGTCCGTCGACGGCCAGCAGTTCGAGTGGGTCGTTGGCCAGGTCTTGACGTTGTCCGGGAGTCAGGTTCTGCGCCCCGGTCTGCCAGGCGTCCGACAGCGCCACCACGTGGTCGATCTGGACGTCGTCGCTCGTGTTCTTGCCTCGCACGAAGGCGATGGTGCGCCCGGTGTAGGGGTCGTGGAGCGTCCCGGAGGCGGCCACACAGCCCTGGGTGCGGGCCTTGAGCATCACGCCGGTGAGATCCCGTCGGAGGATGTCATTCCTGGTGTCGCAACCGTTGTGCCCGCCGTCCACGGTGACGTCGTCGGTCCAGGTGGTCCCGAATTGCCCCCGGCTGTATCCGGTCTTCGGCGCCCGGCCCTTGATCGGGAGGGCGTGCAGCGCGGTCAGCGCGGGTCCGGAGGGTGTTGCTGCCGACGCGGTCGCTGTGGAATCGGTAGCTGCGGAGGCGGTCGAGGTGGAAGTGGTGGCCGCTGCCAAGGTGGTCGGGGCCGTCGAAGCGGCTGCCGCCGTGCTGGTCCCGGGGGTGGAGACGGTCGAGGGCGTCGTCGGCAGCCGGACGACGACGGACGTCGGGTCGGTGCACGAGACGAGGCCGGCCAGCACGAGGCAGAGCAGCCCCCGCAACGCTGCACGTGATCGCATCCTCACACCCTGTCAGATCACCCCGACAGCATCTGCGTCACGAAATCCAGGGCGGGCCCGGACCAACGGTCCCGAAGGGTGGAGAAGGTGTCGAACGCCCGCCGGCTCGGCCAGGCCTCCGGCAGCAACGCCGCCGGCAGGCCCGGATCGATCCGCGGGAACTGCCGCCAGTCGTCGACCAGCATCAGGTACTGGGCGAAAGCCGTTGCCGCCCTTCTGTCCTCGACGGCAGTGGGCCGGGATTCCCAGCGCGCCAGGAAGTCCCGGTAGAGACCCGAGAGCAGGGCTAGGTCCCACCAGGTGGCGACGTCGGCCCGATCGAGTGCCCTGGCCGCGAACCAGGTGACGTAGTCGCTAAGGCCGGCGTCAAGGACGGCGGCCCTGGTGCGGTCGGCGAGGGTGGCCGGCGCGATGCGGACCCCGGCACCCACGGTCCCGAATCCCCACCACGACAACAGCTCGCGGAGTCGGTGCCGTTCTGCCCTGGCCTCTTCCGGTACCGAGAACACTGCGAGGACCCAGCCGTCGGAGTCGGACGCCTCGCCGTACCGGAAGATCCGGGCGTCGCCGATCAGCAGGTCGGCCTCGCCTGCCGTCGTCAGAGCGTAGCCGGACCGCGCACCCCGCTTCTCCGACCGCAGTACGTCACGGGACTTCAGGCGCACCAACGCCTGTCGGACCGCCGTCGGCGACTGGTCGGCCCGGCCGAGCAGGGTGATGAGGTCGGCGACGGCGATCCAGCCACCGGCGCCCCGCAGGTACAGGCCCGCGAAGGTGAGAATCAGCGAACCGGGGCCAGCGGTGGGCTCCTCCGCTTTGATCAACGCGACAGGTCCCGGATCACGCCCATCGCATCCCACACCTCGGTGAAGCTGATCGGCAGCGGGGACAGGCCGATCCGGATCGCGTCCGGTGTGCGGAAATCCGGCAGCACACCGACGCCGGTCAACCTCGCGCACAGTTCCCGGGCGTCAGGCCTGGTGATGCTGACGTGCCCACCGCGGCGTCCGGCGTCCCGTGGTGACGCGAGCCCGAATCCCTGCGGGGTCAGCCATTCGTCGGTCAGGGCGATGACCATCTCGCCCAGGTCGACGATCTTGGCGCGGATGGCGTCGATCCCGGCCTCGGCGATGACGCGCGCACCCTCCCGGACCGCGAGAATGCCGAGTATGGAGGGTGTTCCGGAGATCATCGACGCAATGCCCTGGGCCGGAACGTATCCCTGCTCCATCTCGAAGGAGTCCTTGCGCCCCAGCCATCCCCAGATCGGCTGGTCCAGGTGTTCGTGGTGCCGTGAGTTCACGTAGCTGAACGCCGGCGCCCCGGGTCCGGCGCCGACGAACTTGTAGGTGCAGCCGACGGCGAAGTCGACCTGCCACTCGTCCAACCGGATCGGTACTCCTCCGACCGCATGGCACAGGTCCCAGACGACCAGGGCGCCGGCGGCGTGGGCGGCAGCGGTGATCGCCCCCGCATCGGCGAGATAGCCCGAGTGGTAGGCGACGTGGCTCATGGTGACCACTGCTGCGTCCTCGTCGAGGACGGCTTCGACGTCCTTGACGCTGATGCCACCCGCGTCCGACCCGGTCAGCCAGATGGTCTCCAGTCCCAGGTCTTTCACCAGTGACTCGACCACATACCTGTTGGTGGGGAAGTTGTCCCGATCGATGATCACCTTGCGGCGTCCGGGTCGGAGGTTGATCGCCGCCCGCATCGCCTTGTAGAAGTTCACGGTCGTCGAGTCGGCGATGACGGTCTGGCCGGCCGCTGACCCGAGGGCCGCCGCTGCCAACTCGTCGCCGACCGCCCCTGGCAGCTCCATCCAACCCTCGCTCCAGCCACGGATCAGCCGACCGGCCCACTGCTGGTGGACGAAGTCGGTCCAGACCTCCGCGATCGACGCCAACGGTCGACCGAGCGAGTTCCCGTCGAGATAAGCGACCACGTCAGGGGTCTGGGGTAGGTACCGATCGCGGAACGGGGCGAGGGGGTCGGCGGCGTCGAAGGCCTGTGCGTCTTCGCGGGTGGTCCTGCTGCTCATGGGTTCTGACCGATCTGGGTGCGGACGGCGTACAACTCGGGGAAGAAGGTGAGGTCGAGGGCGCGGCGCAGGAACGACACCCCGGAGGATCCGCCGGTGCCGCGCTTGAAGCCGATGATCCGCTCGACCGTCTTGAGATGACGGAATCGCCAGGTCTGGAAGGTGTCCTCGACGTCGATCAGTTCCTCGCACGTCTCGTAGACGTCCCACTGGCTCTCGGGAGCGGCGTAGATCGCGGCGAAGACGTCGACCAGTGACTGGTTCAGGGTGTGGGGGCGGCGCCAGTCCCGGGTGACGAGCTCTGCCGGGATCGGGTAACCGCGGCGGTGAAGGAACAAGAGGAACTCGTCGTACAGGCTGGGTGCGTCGAGCGCCGACTGCAGCGTCTGCTGCTGTTGGGGATGGTGGGCGAACACGGAGATCATCGCGGGATTCTTGTTGCCCAGCAGAAACTCCAGAAGCCGGTACTGCATCGACTGGAATCCTGACGACTTCCCGAGGACCCCGCGGAACTGCGCGTACTCGGTCGGCGTGAGGGTGGCCAGCACCGACCACTGGTCGGTCATCTGCTGCTGGATGTGCTTGACCAGCGCCAGCCGCTTCAGCGCCGGGCCCAGCGAGTCCTGCGAGATCAGCAGCATGGCCGACCGCAATTCGTGGACGACGAGCTTGATCCACAGCTCGGTGGTCTGGTGCTGGATGATGAACAGCATCTCGTCGTGGTGGTCCGACAGGGGTCGCTGGGCGGACAGCAGCGTGTCGAGGTGCAGGTAGCTGCCGTAGTTGAGTCCGCCGAGATCCGTCTCGATGCCCACTTCCAGCGGCCTGATGTTGGTGCTGTCGGCCGCTGACGGCTCTGACCTGTCCACCTGCTCACGCTATAGCGAGTATTTGACGAGCGTCAAGAGTACGCACTACTTTGCCCGGCGTCGCGGGCCGGTTCGGCCAGCTGGGTGACCGGATCCACCGCCATTGCGCCGGTGTGGGTCGGGGGAGTCCGTACCGTGGAGATGAGAAAGGACCATTGCGCCCGGCCGGGCGCGGCCGAGGTCCGCCGCCGCGTGTCGCAGAGGGTGCAGATGAAGAGAGCTGTTGTCGCAGTACTGGGAGTTGCGCTCCTGTTGATCGGGATCGCGCTGCTGGTGCTACCTGGTCCCGGGTTCCTGTTGATCGCGGCCGCCCTCGCGCTGCTCGCGACCCAGTTCGAGTGGGCCAAGAAACCTCTGGACTACGCATGGGACAAGGCGCAGGTCGGTATCGAGGAGGTCGGCCGTAGCAAGTTCCGCACCTCGTTGTCGGTCCTTGCCGCGTTGTCCCTGGTGGTCGTCGGCGTGCTCGATCTGACCGGCGTCAACGTGCCCTGGGTGAACGCACTCACGGCGTCGATGCTGATCCTGTCCGGGCTGATCCTCGTCGGGACCATCGTCTACGCACTGCACCGCGCGAAGAACCAGCCTGAAGCGATGACGGAGCAGTCGTCAGGCCGGCAGGGTCTTTCCGAAGCACACTGACGTCGGCGAGTCGCGGTAGGCCCCGAAGTTCGGGATGACGCGGTACCCGGCCGTCTCGTACAGGCAGATGGCCGCGGTCTGCAGTGGCCCGGTCTCCAGGACGAGGTCCGTCCAACCACCGGCCAGTGCCTGACGCTCGAGCGCCGCGAGAATCAGGCGGGAGACGCCGCGGCCCCGATGGGCCGGCCGTACGTACATCCGCTTGATCTCCGCCTGTTCACCAGTCAGCGGTCGCAGCCCGCCGCAGCCGATCGCTTCCGAATCGGCGCCGGCGACATCGACATCGGCGCCATCGGCGTAGGCGACCAGGAAGATCGCGACGTCCGACGCGGACGGTTTGATCCCGGGTTCGGCGTCACCGTCGTACACGTCCCTGAGCTCGCGTTGCTGCTCGTCGCGAAGGTCGATCGCCACCGATGCGTCCCAGTCGGCGGTGTGGATCACGATGCGCCGCGGGACGTCCGCGGAGTCCTTCATGCCGGGCATCATCGCATGGGATAGTGATCCTGTTGATCAAGTCTTTACCCGGTGAGGTCGAGTCGGGGGAAGCGGGGCGGAAAAGGTCCTCGGAGCAGGCCCTGGCATGGAAGGCTGGGACGGTGGGCGAAGCCAGCGCCGTCACCAGCTGCGTGGCCGAGGACCCGGCCAGAAAGTCGAGGGACCAGCATGAACTCCAGCACGGAACGCTCAGGACAAGACATGGGCGAGCATCGTAGCGAGGTACGAGCGAGGAGCGGAGCTCATGATGCGATGAGTGCCTGCGCGAAGAGCCAGGATTCACAGTGAGCGTGAGTCTGAGCAAGGGCGGGAACGTCTCGCTGACGAAGGCGGCGCCGAACCTGACGGCCGTGACGGTCGCCCTCGGGTGGCAGGTCAGAGCCTCGAGCGGGGCCGACTACGACCTCGACGCCAGCGCGCTGGCGCTGGGTGAGAACCACAAGATCCTGAGCGACAACCATTTCATCTTCTTCAACAACCTGCGTTCCCCTGACGGGTCGATCGAGCATCTCGGCGACAACCTCGTCGGCGGCGCGGGTGGGGATGACGAGCAGATCAACGTCGATCTGTCGGCAGTGCCGCCGAGCATCATCTCCGTCGTCTTCGCGGTGTCGATCTACGAGGCCGACCAGCGGAGGCAATCGTTCGGCCAGGTCAGGGGCGCGTTCATCCGTGTCGTCGACCGCAACACCGGGTCCGAGCTGGCCCGCTACGACCTCACCGAAGAGGCATCCACCGAGACCGCCATGGTCTTCGGCGAGCTGTACCGCTACAACGGCGAATGGAAATTCAGAGCCATCGGTCAGGGATACGCCTCTGGCCTCCGTGGAATTGCCCTCGACTTCGGAGTGAATGTATAAATGGCGACCGCTGCTGCACCTGTCCACAGTGCTACCCGGATTTTCGCCATCTCGGGGGTGATCTCGGTGGCGGCCATCATCGCCGCCTACTTCTACGGCGGGATCCAGGCCGCCGGGCTGACCCTGATCCTCGGCATCCTGGAGATCACGCTGTCCTTCGACAACGCAGTGGTCAACGCGCGGGTGCTCGAGCGGATGAGCGAGAAGTGGCAGCAGATCTTCCTGACCGTCGGGATCGTCATCGCTGTGTTCGGCATGCGGCTGGTGTTCCCGCTGCTCGTCGTGGGGATCACCGCGCACCTCAACCCGGCGGAGGCGCTGCGGCTGGCGTTCGAGAAGGGTGACGTCAGCACCCCTGGCTCCTACGGCTATCTGCTCGCCGAGGCCCACCCGCAGATCGCCGCGTTCGGTGGCATGTTCCTGCTGCTGCTGTTCCTGGACTGGCTGTTCGAGGAGCGCGAGATCACCTGGCTGTCGTGGCTGGAGAAGCCGCTGGCCAAGATCGGCAAGCTGGATGCGCTGTCCGTCATCATCGCCGGCATCGCGCTGTACGGGATCGCCGAGTTTGCCGCTGAGAAGCCCGGAACCGTGCTGGCCGCCGGCCTGCTCGGCATCCTGAGCTATCTGCTGGTCAACGGGCTCGGTGGGCTGTTCGAGAACTTCGAGGAAGGCCAGGAAGAGGCATTCGAGGAGAAGAAGCAGCACGGTGGTCCGACCCAGCTGGCCAAGGCCGCGGGCAAGGCCGGATTCTTCCTGTTCCTCTACCTCGAGGTGCTGGACGCGTCGTTCTCCTTCGACGGCGTGATCGGTGCGTTCGCCATCACCCCGGATCCGATCATCATCGCGCTGGGCCTCGGCCTGATCGGTGCGCTGTTCGTCCGTTCCCTCACGGTGTTCCTGGTCCGCAAGGGCACCCTGAACGATTACGTCTACCTTGACCACGGAGCCCATTGGGCCATCGGCGCGCTGGCCGTGATCCTGCTGGTCTCGATCGGCGTGCACGTGAATGAGGTCGTCACCGGTCTGGTCGGACTCGTCCTGATCGGCGCCGCGTTCCTGTCGAGCCTGTCCCGCAACAAGCGCGAAGGCGCCTCCTCGGAAGCCGAATCCGAGTCCGTCGACTCCACCGTCTGACCCCCGGTTCTGACGCTGACCCCGGGTTCTGCGCATACAGAAGTGCCCGGCGCATACCAATCAGCCCGAATTCGCCTCAAGAGGGCGAATTCGGACTGTTCGGTATGCGCAGGGCCGGACTGTCGGGCAGGGCCGGACGGGCGGGCGTCGGACGGGCGGCGACGCGGCGGCGGCGCTGCGGCGGGTGCCTCGGGTCAGGCGACGCCGGCGGCGCGTTCGAGCTCTTCGACCTGACGGTTCCATTCGGCTTTGCGATCCCGTCAGCCCTCCTCGGTCGCGCCGAGGCGCCAGTAGCCCGAGATCGACAGTCGCTCCTTCGGGACACCGCGCTCGACGCGGAGGACCCGCCGCAACTCCTTGACGAATCCGGCCTCCCCGTGGACGAAGGCATCGACATCGTCGGCCCCGAAATCGACCGCGGCTACCGCATCGACCAGGGCCGCACCCACCGGTCGATCCCCGGCATGAACCCAGTCGACGACGACGCCGGCCGGTGTGTCCAGCGGGAACTCCGACGAAGAGTCATGCACCTCGATCAGCACGCGGCCGACGGCACTGGCCGGCAGGGCGTCGAGCGCAGCGGCGATGGCCGGGAGGGCACTCTCGTCGCCGACGTAGAGGTGGAAGCCCGCGTCCTGCGCCGGCGCGTAGGCGCCACCAGGACCGGCGAGCAGGAGTTCGTCCCCGGCCTGTGCAGAAGCGGCCCACGGTCCGGCCACTCCCGCATCGCCGTGCACGACGAAGTCGATCGTCAGCTCTCCCGCTTCGGCGTCCCATGACCGGACGGTGTACGTGCGGACGACAGGCCAGTGCTCGGGCGGCATCTGAGCCCTGATGGCAGCGAGGTCCAGCGGCCGCGGGTAGTCGACGCCGGGCGTCAGGAAGGTGAGTTTGACGTAGGCGTCGGTCGAGCTCGAAGCCTGGAAACGGGCGAGATCGGGACCGCCCAGCACCACGCGCGTCAGGGTAGGGCTCAGCTGTCGGGTGCCTATGACCAAGGCGGCGATCGGGGCCGGTCGCGTACGTGCGGGTGCCGTCATGGGAGTACTCCTCGGATGCAGAACAATAAGTTAGGGGCACCTTACCAAATGCCGACCCGACGATTCGGCCGCCAAGCTGGCCGCCAACCCGGCCGGACCCGGCGGTCAGCAACCCAGCGGTCAGCTTCCCGGTGGTCAGCTTCCTGGTGGTCAGCAACCCAGCGGTCAGCTTCCCGGTGGTCAGCAACCCAGCGGTCAGCTGAGTGCAGCGCGGTCAGCTCAGCGGCAACCAGGCGAGGACGTCCTGGATCCTGGCGTCCCAGTAGTTCCAGTTGTGCTCACCCGGCCCGAAGTCGCTCTTCACCGGAATCCCGGCCCCGGCGGCGATGTCGACGAACTGCCGGTTGGACCTGATCAGCCGGTCCTGCGTGCCGCAGCAGACGAAGAGGTCCGGCACCGTCGACGGGTCGACCTTGGTCAGCAGGTCGAGAAGGTCGTTGTCGGTGCCGATCACCGGTTCGTCACCGAAGATGTGTTTCATCACGGCGGGCTTGTCGTGCCAGCGCTGTGGGTCGGTGATGTCCAGCGATCCCGACAGACTGGCCGCCGCTGCGAAACGTTCCGGATGCCGCAGCGCCCACTTCGCCGCTCCGTACCCACCCATCGACAGCCCGGCGACGAAGGTGTCCTCGCGGCGGTCGGACAGCCGGAAGAACCGGTTGGCGATCTCCGGCAGTTCCTCGGACAGAAACGTCCAGTACCGGCTGCCGTGGACCTCATCGGTGTAGAAGCTGCGGTGGACCTGCGGCATCACCACGGCGAGACCCAGCGGCGCTACATAGCGCTCGATGGAGGTGCGGCGGAGCCAGGTGGTGTCGTCGTCGCTGAGACCGTGCAGCAGGTACAGGGTCTGATGGCCATCGGCCCGGGCGGTTCCCGCCATGCCGATCTGGCTGCTGGTCTGCTGCGGGAGGATGACGGTCATCGAGGTGCTCAGACCGAGCACCTCGGAGAAGAAGTCACAGCGCAGGTGTGCCATGGTCGGCTCCGCTTCGTTGATCGGCCGGACAGCAACGACGTTCGACGCACTCTACGAGATGGTTCCCGATCACCTGCCCCGCCACACCGCTCGCGCGAGCCATCACCCCCGCGTGGAATAGAAGTCCAGATGCGCCGCCGCCGCCGCGGACCACGTGTGACGGGCGGCCAGCGCCCGGCCTTGCGCCGTCAGGGGATGGTCGGTGTCCGTGAGGGCCTCGGCGATGCGTTCGGCCATCGCGTTCGGATCGCCGGCGAAGGCCGCCGCACCGTCGAAGACCTCCCGCAGGACGGAAAGGTCCCGTACGACAAGGGGGACGCCGGCGGCGAGGGCCTCCATCGCGGCCAATCCGAATCCCTCCTTGGTCGAGACGAACCCGAACACCGCCGCGGCGGCCACGAGGGCCGGCAGTTCGTCGTCGTCGACGGTTCCGAGCAACGTGGGTTCGACCCCCAGCTCTGTGCACCGACGGTCGAAAGCCGTGCGGTAGTCGCGATAGTCGAACAGGGTCTCACCGCCGGCGATCACCAGTTGCAGGTCCGGAAAGCGTCCGCGGACGACGGCGAACGCCTCGAGCAGATCGATCGTCCCCTTCCGGGGTTCGATCCCGCCGACCGCCAGCAGGTACCGGCCGTGCCTGGCCCGGGACGACGCCCGCGCGGCGACGGCAGTCGCATCGGCGGATGCGGCGAAGCCGAACCGCGCACTGTCCACACCGTTCGGGATGACGGTCGGGTGCAGACCCCAGCCGGCGGTGAGCTCGCCGGCGACCGACGCCGAGACGCAGACGTGGGCATAGGGATCGACGATGGCGCGCTCGTGGCAGGCGGCCAGCGCCGGCGTGGTGAAGTTGTCGAGGTGATGCACGGTCCGGATGCACCGGCCGACGGCGTTGGCGCTGATGCAGTCCTGGGCGTGCACGATGTCGTAGTCATCGGGCCGGAAGGCCGCACCCAGGACGCGAATCGACCGCAGGATTCGCTCCCCGACGTCCTCGCCGTCCAGCGGCGGGAACGGTACGATCTCCAGCCGCACCGAGTCGTGCACGCGTCGGAAGAAGCCGCCGTCGCCGTCGCGTCCGAGCGTCCAGACGGTGACGTCAGCGCCCGCCGCGCTCAGCGCCTCGGCCAGAGCGAGGGTGTGCACCACCCCGCCCCGAGGCTTCGTGGAGTAGGTGAGCAGGGCGACGCGCAACGGGCTCGGCGCCGCCGGGGGTGGGGCGGTCAACGCCGCAGCTCGGCGTTCAGTCCGGGGTAGGCATCCAGGCGGCGTTCCTGCAGGTGACGGAGGACGCGGCGCGCCCGGCCGATCTCGCCCTCGACGTCGATCTCGGCGATGGCCAGCCCGCCCTTCGCCGCCGTTCGCGCCAGGATGTCGCCGCCCGGCCCGACCACCTTCGCCTGGCCCAGGAAGCGGAGGTCACCCATGATCCCGGTCTGGTTGGACGACACCAGCACCACCTGGTTCTCCGCGGCCCGCGCGCAGTCGTACAGATCGAACAGCCGGGACTGCCGGTCCTGTGGGAGCCGCGCGGCGCGGTCGGTGACGCTGGCCGGCCACGCGGACAGACAGGCGAGCACGTGCGCCCCGTCGAGGGCGAGCGATCTCGCCGCCTCCGGGAAGGTCTTGTCGTAGTCGATCATCAGGCCCATCCGTCCGACGGGGGTGTCGAACGCGCTGAAGGTGTCGCCGGCCGCGTAGGCCAGGGATTCACCGGCCGGCTGGTGCACCTTGCGGTGCCGCCCGAGGATGCCGTCACCCGACAGGCAGATCGCCGCGTTGTACCGGTGGTCGCCGTCCTGCTCGGTGTATCCGACGCAGACCACCATCTCTCCTGCGAGAGTGGCGATCTCGCGCAGTTCGGGGGCGTCGACGGTCAGCGCCGGCGGCAGTGAGGCCACATCGGGATGACGGAGATCGCCGAGGTAGCCGCCAAGCGCTGCGTCCGGGAGGACCAGGAGGTCGACACCGGACCGCCGGGCGTCGTCGATGATCCCGGAGATCTTGACGACCGACCGCTCGAGATCGCGGCCGAAGTGCCCGGCGACCGCGGCGAGCCGTTTGACTGCACTGCTGGCGTCGGGCATGGCGTCAGAGTAGGGCGTGCTCTCTGGTGCGGCCCTTGGACACTCTGTCCCGTGTGCCCGCGCCCTCCGGCGCGGTTGCCGGGTGACCGACGATCTGCTCGGCCAGATAACCTGCATCCCTTGCGATACCGGCGAACCGACCGGACCCCCAGGTGTGCAACCACGGCAGTCCGAGGAAGTAGAGCCCGTCGACCCCGGTGACCCCCCGGACGTGACGGGGGTGGCCTTGGCCGTCGAAGACGCCGATCTGCACCCATCGGTAGTCGGCGCGGTAGCCGATGCTCCAGATGACGGAGTTGATGCCCGCGGCGGCCAGATCGAGCTCCGTCCGTTCGGTTTCCGGTGCCCACACCGGGGTGTAGCGCTCCTCGACCGGCGCGTTGAGGTGGTGCTGCGCGATGTGCCGGTCGATGGCGTCCTTGATGCCCTCGGCAACCCGGTCGGCGGCATCGAGGCATCCACCCAGGGAGGGCGCGAAACTCAGCTGCTCATTGCGGATGTCGAGCAGCCGGCCGTAGAGTTCCATGCCCTGCAACGAGAATGCGCGGAGGTCGATGTCGCGACCACCGTCCCGCCCGGTGACGTAGTGGTTGGTCTTGTCCCTGGTAGCCAGTCCTTCGGGGTGTTCCTCGACTGGCCGGTCGTAGTGACCCATGTCGGCGAGCCAGGCCACGCAGTCGCGGCCACGGTAGAAGCGGGCCACCCGCGGGGCGCTGCCGACAGCGAGGGTGACCTTCCGTCCCTCCAGGTGGAGGTCCTCGGCGATCTGAGCTCCGGACTGACCGGATCCGACCACCAGCACCCCGCCGTCGGGGAGGTCACCCGAGTTGCGGTACTGGGAGGAGTGGATCTGCCGGAGACGGTCGGGTAGTCGTTGTGCTGCAGCGGGAATCACCGGGAGATGGTAGCCGCCGGTGGCGATGACGACCTTGTCGGCCGTCATCTCGACGCGCTCGCCACCGGGATGCAACTGCACCGTCAGCGCGAAGCCGTCGTCGCGCCCGTCCGGACCTGGAAGGTGGCGCAGGGTCAGCACTTCCTGTCCCTCCCGCACCGGCGCACCGAAGGAGTCGGCGTAGGTCCGGACGAAGGTGTGGACCAGGTCCCGCGGCATGAATCCGTCGGGATCGTCGCCCTCGTAGGAATAGCCGGGTAGTTGGCACTGCCAGTTGGGCGTCACCAGGGTGAAGTTGTCCCAACGACCTTCGCGCCATTCGTGGGCGATGCCGGAACGTTCCAGGACGATGTGGTCGACACCGCTCTGACGCAGGTGCCAGCTGATCGACAGCCCGGCCTGCCCGCCGCCGATGACGACCACGTGATGGTGCTCGGGCGGTTGGTGTTGCCTGTGGTTCTCCGGTGCGGCTGAGGATGTCGGCGCTTTGCTCATCAAATTGCTCCAGAGGAATCGGGTAGTTCCGGCTGCATGGACAGCACCTCGACCTCGCCGCCCACACTGGCGAAAGGAGCTGCTCGTAGATCGATCTCGCGAAGCTGGGCGGCGGCCATGGCACAGGGCCGGCCGTACTTGGCCCGCACGCGATCGCTGGCGATGCCAAGGGCGGTGTGCGTGCGGCGGAGGAATTCCGGCAACGGGTACGAGCTGCCGGCCGAAAGGTGGTCGTGCATGACGAGGGAGGGTGAGTAGCAGTCGGTCTGGCTGCCATCGGGCCACCTCACCCGGAACGTCATCTCAGGCATGGAGCACGGTCGAGGTGATGTAGGTTTCCGGACGACGGTCACGGAGGTGGAACATCGACCGCCGGGCGGTGGACAGCAGGTGGTCGACATCGACCGAGGCGATGGCCAGACCCGCAGTGATACCGGTGTCCGCCAACACTTCTCCACCGGGATCCACTACCTTGGCGCTGGCCACGAATCGGAGCGAGCCGAAGTTGCCCGACTGGTTGGCCGAGACCCAGACCACCTGGTTCTCCAGGGCGCGGGCGCGGTCGAACAGGTCGAATCGACGCTTCCACCGGTCCTGGGTGAGGTCCGGTGAGGCCGCGGTCCGCGCGGCCGGCCACGCCGACAGGCAGGCGATGATCTCGGCGCCGTCCAGGGCGAGTGCCCTGGCTGCCTCCGGGAAGGCCTTGTCGTAGCAGATGAGCATGCCCATCCGGCCGATCGGTGTGTCGAAGGCGTCGAACGATTCGCCGGCGAGGTAGGAGAGATTCTCGCCGAGCGGCTGATGCACCTTGCGGTGCACTCCGAGAAGGCCGTCGCCGGTGAGCGCGACGGCGGTGTTGTAGCGCGTCGGGGTCGCCGAGTCGGAGCCGCCGGCAGAAGTGCCGTCTTCGCAGATCCCCAGGCAGATCACCAGTTCCCGGGCGATCGAGCGCACCCGGGCCAGCTCCGGGCCGTCCAGCGAGAGTGCCGGGGGGAGGGCGCTGATCCGTTCGGCCCAGACGTCCGGATCTGTCGAATCGCCGCCGCCCAGGCTCGAGAGATAGCCGCCGAGGGCAGCCTCGGGAAGCACCAGGAGGCCGGCTCCGGCCGCCCGTGCCTCGTCGGCCAGTCGTTCGATGGTCCGATAGGCCTGTTCGAGGTCACGGCCGAAGTTCTCGGCGGCCGCGGCAACGGTGATGACGGTCATGCCGTCCCCAATCCGGTGACATCGCCAGTGATGGCGTGGGTGATCTCGCCGTCGGGCCAACGCAACTGGACACCGGGGGTGCCCGTGAGTTCGCCGCAGCGAGAAGTGGTGGCCGGGCCGGCATCGGCCATCTGATGGCCGGGGGCGGCCGTCATCACCATGCTGAACCCGGGGAAACAGGTGAACCAGTCGCCGGCCGCGACATCGTCCGGCATCGGAACGCGGTCCACATCGATGACGGCGCCGCAGCCGGCCGCCTCGGCGAGCATTCCGGTGGTGCCGACCAGGCCGGCCATGCTGACGTCCTTGGCGCCGGTTGGCCCGGTGCGGGCGACGAGCGTGGCCATCGAGCGAAGTTCCTGGGCCGAACGGTGGGATGTCGAGTCCCACTGCCGACCGTGGTAGCCGGGACGCCAGCCACCACCGAGATCTGTTGACAACCACAGAGAGTCACCGATCGAGCCACCGCCAGCCGGAACCGGGGCGTCGGTCCGGCCGACGGCGGTCACCGACAGCGAGGCCGGCACGCCCAGTTGGGTGTGGCCGCCCAGCACGGGCACCCCCCAGGCCTGGGAACCGCGGCGGATGCCGTGCAGAATCCTGGTGGCGAACGAGGCGTCACGGGCCCCGATGGCATCCAGCAGTCCGACGGCGCGGGCGCCCATCGCCGAGAGGTCGTTGATGTTGACCAGGACGGAGCACCATCCGGCCCATTCCGGGTCCCGCTCGACCATCGACGGAAGGATGGCGTCGCAGGCGGCGATGACGTCGCTGCCCGGCACCACGGCGCCGTCGTCACCGACGAAACCGTTGCCGCCCAGACCGTTCGCGCCCTGACGGAGCGGCGCAAGCAGGTCGGCCAGCGGGCCTTTCGTGGCCTCCGCGAGGCGTTGGATGCGTCCGATCGGCCACCGCATGCTGACGTGCGGCGCACCAGCCAGCGTGGTGTGGCCGATGGTGGTCCAGCCGATACGGCGGAACAGGTCGTGATGGGCTCCCTGCACGACAGCGTCGAAGCGCAGTACACCCAGGGTCTCGGCGTGTGCACAGGCCGCCCGGACCAGGGCCCGACCGACACCGCCGTGACGACGGGCCGACGCCGCGACCACCAGACGACTACCCGTCCACCAACCGATATCCCGGTGGGGGTCGTCGTTTCCGGCCGCCGGGGACAACCGGACACCGCCGATCACGCGACCGTCGGAATCGGTGGCGACCAGGACGACGGTGCGCGGATCTTGGTCTCGATCGTCGAGGTCGTGACCGGAGAACAGGCCCTGTTCGGCGACGAAGACGTCCTTGCGGAGGTCGCGGTACTGGGCCAGCGTCACAGCATCCTCGACCCGGCGGATGAGATAGTCGCGTTGCCGCCGGGTGACCGGCGGTGTCCCGGTCAGCACCGAGACATCAAGCCCGGCCGACAGTTCGAGTGCTTTCAGGGACTCGGTCATCGTGGTCAGGCCCCCGCTGCGGCCAGCACGCTGCAGGCTCCACAGGCAGCGCACCCGGCCTTCTGGTCGGAGCCGAACATGCCGGCCCGGTTGAGGAGGTTGGCCACCCGGTGGGTGACATCGGCGAGTTGAGCGTTGGTGGGGGCGGTGGCCCCGTCGCGAGCGGCCAGCGTACCGGCCAGCGGCCGGAACGGGACGACGAACGGGTAGACGCCGATCTCGATGAGTTCGGCTGCTGCCGCGACCATCTCGTCCGGATCCTCGCCGAGGCCGACCAACAGGTACGTCGAGACCTGGTTGCGGCCGAAGACTCGGACGGCCTCGGTCCAGGCCGCCCAGTACTCGGCCATCGGCACCGTCGACTTGCCCGGCATCCACTGCGCGCGAACCTTGTCGTCCATCGACTCGACGTGGATGCCGATCGAGGCAGCACCCGCCTCGTACAGATCGGTGATGGTCTGCAGATCCGCCGGCGGTTCGCACTGCACCTGGATCATCAGATCCGGGACAGCCTCCCGCACCGCCTTCACGCAGCGAGCGAGGTGCCTGGCGCCACGGTCTCTTCCGTTGGAGGTACCGGTGGTCATCACCATCTGGGTGACACCGTCGAGCCGGACGGCGGCTTCGGCCACCTCGGCCAGTTGGGCCGGCGACTTCACTGCCGTCGTGTTGCCGGCGGTCAGCGAGTCCTCGATGGCGCAGAACTTGCAGCGCTGGTCCTCGGCGTAGCGGATGCAGGTCTGAACCACGGTGGTGGCCAGCACATTCGAGGAGTGGAGCTTCGCGATCTTCTCGTAGGAGACGCCGTCGGCCGTCTCCAGGTCGTAGAACCTCGGCCGAGCAACCGGTTCCACGGCCATCCCGATGTCCGCCCCGTCCAGCAGCAACCGGCCCTCGCGGACCAGATACGGGCTGTCGAGGTTGATCGGGATGGCCGATCCACGGCCGTTGACCAGCAGATGCCCGTCGTCACTCGGTCCGGCGCCCCCCCGACGGGACACCGGCGCTTCCACCCGGATGCCGCGCAGAGCCAGATCGACGCGAGTTGAGGTGCTGGTCATGGCCGCGGCCTCTACAGGTTGTAGGTCGAATTGATGATGGCGCCCTTGCGGGCGTAGTGGATCAACGCGTCCTGGACGTCCAGCGGGTGCGACGGGATGACGCCTTCGATGAGGTCCTCTTCGCGCAGGCCGTGCAACGACAGGCCGAAGCGGCAGCAGAAGACGGTGCCGCCCTCCTTGATGAAGGTGGCGAGCGAGTCGTTGATGTTCTGCTCGCCCGGGAACGCGGAGTCGCCGGTGGTCGGGAAGCCGCGGGTGGCCATGCAGTTCATCGCGCCGGGGCCGTAGAAGTAGATGGCCGACTCGAATCCCTTCCGCAGCGCGCGGGTGGCCTGCAGGATCGCGACGAAGGACACCGACGACTCGTGGGCAATACCGTGAACCAGGGTGAAGTACGACTGCCCCGGCTCGGCCTGGTAGTCCGGGAAGATCTTGGTCGACCCGTAGATGTTGCTGCCCTTGGGAAGTGAGGGATGCGGGATCTCCGCGAGGGACTTGGCGATGTTGGCCGCTAGGGTGTCGTCGGACTCGGACATGGTGCCTCCTGATGTGATGGGCGGGTCGTTCTCGGGGCGGATCCTGCGGCGGTGCGGGTCTTGCGGTTCCTGCGGGTGCGGTGGTGAGGATCAGTGGTAGAGCGCGGTGAAGTTGTCGTGCAGCATCATCCGGGCGAGTTCGCCGTCACCGACCGCGGCCCGCAAGCGGGCGAGCTCCCCGGCGTGGTCGCCCCACGGTTCGTCGGAGGCGAAAAGGATTCGGTCGTAACCGATCTGACGCTTCTCGATCTCGGCGGCGAGCCAGCGCGGCGCGAATCCGATGGCCCAACTGGTGTCCGAGTAGACCTTTTTCCCGGCCTCGATCCAGTCGAAGAACCGGCTGTTGATGAGCTTGATGTGGCCGCTCATCCCGCCGCCGAAGTGCACCAGGTGGATCTTCACGTCGTCGGCGTACTCGTCGACCAGCAGTCCGACCTGGTCGATGTCCGACGCGGCGCCGGGGGAGGTGTGCACATGGACCACGAGGTCGTGTGCCTTCGCTGTGGCGAAGATCTTGTCCAGCGACTCGGTGCACGCCGGGTCGGATGCGCTGCCCCCCAACAGGAAGCTGGTCTTCAGGGCAACGACGCCTGGTTCGCCGGCCATGGCCAGCGCCGTTGCCGTCATCTCGGCGTCCTGCGGCCGGGGGGAAACCCAGAGGCCGCAACGGATCCGGTCGGTCTTGTCGGCGGCTTCGAGGGCCAGTTGGTTGAGGCCGAAGGAGACCTCGGGCATCGGAACCCCGTAGTTGGGCAGCACGACTGCGCGTTCGGTACCCTCGGCATCGAGGTCGGCGATGAGGTCGGCGACCGTTCGCCGTGCACTGATGTCCGGGTTGACGGGCGGGCCCCCGTAGAAGGGGAAGGCCGGGAGCACGCCGATGTGCCGGTGGGCGTCGAGTGCGCTGGTGGCCATGAATCCATTCAAAGTGGCAGATGAGTCGCTTTGGTCAGGTCTGGAACAACTCCGCGTTTCCGATTGCGCTCAGGATTTCCAGAGTGTGTCGTGGGTGGCGTTTCGTCGGCGAGTCGCCGACGGTGGTCCCCACCCGCAGTGGTGAGGTTCGAGAGGTCCGACTCGACCGGAGCGGCGATGTCCAAATCGTCCCGGTTCGAGACACGGCCTTGCCTGCGCCAGGTAGCGCTTCGGACGAGAGTTCGGCCGGCCGAGTTGTCCACAAATTTTTCTACGGTCGGCTGAAACCATCTCCGGCGCTCTATCGTCGGATCTGCGGTTGTCGCCGGTGGGTTCCCCTGCTGGTGTTCCTCGAGTGGGGTTGGGGTGGTTGGTGTGGGTCCGAAGTTTGCGGTGCGTGACAATGCGGTGAATGTGCATGCGTCGAATCTGGAGGGTGCGGAGTCGTCGATGAATGCGCAGGCGGCGTCGTTCTTGCAGGCGATCGAGTCGTTGCCGCAGGATTGGAAGGGTTCGTCGTTTTCCTCGTGGGAGTCGTTGACGGCGGCGTGGTCTGCGGCGATGAAGGATCTGAATGCGGCGTTGGCGTCGATCAAGGGGAATGTGAAGAACGCGGGTGGGTTGTACGACACCTATGAGGCGCAGATGACGGAGTCGCTGACGTCGGCGAACGGGTCGGCTGATTGGGATGGGACGAAGTTCAAGTTCTGATCGTCCGGTCGGTGCACGCAGGCTTTCCTCTTCTTCTGTTTTGTCCGGTTTTCTTTGGTGCGGGTCGATGTGTGATTGGGGTGTTGGGTATGTCCGGAGGGGTGTTTTCCTACAACGAGGCGACGGCGGAGTCGGCTTCTGGTTCGTTGGGGTCGGTGATCGGTGGGTTGGAGTCGTCGTTGTCTGATCTTGGTGGGTTCGTGGCGAGTGTGAAGTCCTCGTGGGACGGTGATGAGCAGGACACGTATGCGGGGGTGCAGGCGAAGTGGGATGCGGCGGCGGCGGCGGTGCAGGAGATCTTGACGGCGGTGTCCAAGTCGTTGTCCTCGACGACGTCGGGGGTGAAGGACATGCGTGGGCAGGTCCGTTCGGCGCTGACCGCGCACTGACCGCGGGCCGGCAAGGGTGAGTTCTCGGATCCTGAGACGAGCCTCGCCGAGTCGGCAAGCCGCTGCAGGGTCAACTTGTCGGCATCTGGTCCGCTCGCCGAGGCACTCACCGCGTGCTCTGTCGGATTCGCGAAGACGCACACGAGGCCGTGGTCCTACGGGTAGAACACCGAAAGGATGCCTACCGGCCGAGGTGATGCTGGAGGCCGCGGGGAACCTGGCTGCGGAGAACCGACCGGCCTGACGCGGGTGGTCGCGTTCGTCACGCGCAGCGCCTACCGTGATCAGGACGGGATCGGCCCGTCGAGCAGAAGACGAGAAGCGGATCCGAGCAGATGAGCGCAGGTGAGGAACGACGGGCGTCCTCCGGGACGAACCGGTCGAACAGTGCCGGCGACCAGCCGCACCGCCGCAGTTTCAGTCGACCGGGGCGGACGAAGGTCGACCGGAACCGGGACCTTCCCGTCGACCGGCAGATTCGGATGCTGCTGAAGAACCCGACGCCGTCACCGGCCGAGCAGAACCGCCTGTGCGAGTTGACCCGCACCAAGAGCTACCGGGCTGCGGTGGCCGTCGCCAAGCGGATGCTGGTTCCGCCGAAGCCCGAGGCCGCAGCGCCCGAACCGGAGGCTCCCGTCCGCCGACGCAATCCCGGGAACCGACGCGAAGGCTGAGCCGCGGCCGGGGGGCGTCGGGGTCTCGAATCCCGAAACCTGCCGACAACACATCGTCATTAAGGTGGGGGTCTCGGATCGGCCCGGCGGCCATCCGTGGTTCCGTCATCGACGAGCGATCGGGGTCGACCCGCCGGGGCCACCCCGTCGGTAGGAGCACTGCGTGACCCTGCGCCAGGTCCAGATCGGCTGCGACTTCGTCTACCAGGCCGAGATCGCCACCTCGACCGTTTTCCAGGTGGCGCCGCTGGCCGGTGCGATCTCCGACGAGGTGTTCACCTTCACGCCTGACGTCGATTCCCACGAGTACCGGGACATCTACGGCAACCGGTGCCTACGAGCGATCCTTCCGGTGGGCGCGTCCCAGTTCACCTATCGGGCGCTGGTCGACGTCCCCGACGCCACTGAGGATTTCGACGAACGGGCCCCCGAGGTCCCGCCACACGATCTGCCGGACGACGTGCTCGTCTACACCATGCCGAGTCGCTACTGCCTGCCGGACATGCTCGGTAACGAGGCCTGGTCGCGATTCGCCGACACCCCGCCGGGATACGGTCGGGTGCAGGCGATCTGCGATCACGTCAACAGCCATCTCCAGTTCGCCTACGGCAGCAGCAATCCGACCTCGACGGCCTGGGATGTCAACGCGTCCGGCTTCGGGGTCTGCCGCGACTTCACACACCTGGCCATCTCGTTCTGCCGCGCCCTCAACATCCCGGCCCGCTACGTGTTCGGCTATCTGCCGGACATGGACGTCCCCGCCGACCCGGCGCCGAACGACTTCGCGGCGTGGATGGAAGTGTGGCTGGGGGACCGCTGGTGGACCTTCGACCCCCGCAACAACGTTCGCCGCAAGGGCCGCATCCTGATCGGCCGCGGGCGTGATGCGTCAGATGTGGCCATGGCGACGACCTTCGGTGGGCCACTGCTGGAATCGATGTTCGTCATCGCCGACGAAGCCGTCGTCGGCCGGGTGCCCGCTGGCTGGTGACGGCGAGAATCTGGTGACTGCCGAGAACCGGGTGACTGTCAAAGGTTTGGTGACTCCCGACTATCTGGTGCCGACCGAGCACACCGAGGCCGAAGGACGGCAGGTCGCCGCCCGGCTGGGTCTGGAACCACTCGATCACGAGGGTGGCCTGTTCCGGCGCACTCTCACCCGCGATGGTGTGACCGCGATCTACTACCTGTTGGTGGGCAATGACTTCTCCGCTATGCATCGTATGCGATCTTCCGACGAACTGTTCCTGTTCCACGCCGGTGCTCCCCTGCAGATGCTGATCCTCGACACGGACGAGGGTCGCGAGGAACTGCTCGGCCCCGACCCGCTCTCCGATCATCGGCCGCAACTGCTGGTGCCGGCTGGTGTCTGGCAGGGGGCCCGGAGCACCGGTGCGTGGAGCCTCGTCTCGACCGTCGTCGTCCCGGGCTTCGTATGGGCGGACTTCGAACTCGGCGCCAGAGCGGAGCTGTCGCAGACCTTCCCGGCCCGGGCGCAACGCATCGCAGCGTTGACGCGCTGATGCGTCTGACGAAGCGGTCCAGCGGATGTGCTGAGTGGGCCCGTTCAACGCCCGACAGCGGCGAGGGTTTCCTGGACCATGCGTAGTGGATCGCCGCCCACCGGTCGCAGTACGACGCTGTCGGAGCCGGCATCCCACAGGGACCGGATCCTGGCCGCGACGACCCCGGCCGGGCCGGCGGCCAGGAAGACGTCCTCCGGTGCGATCCCCTGCACCGCCGCGAACTCCGCGCGCACGGGTGCGGTGGCCGCCTCGACTGCGGCGGGGTCGTCGGAAACGCACAAGTGGGTGAGCACCACCAGCTGATGAGCTGGGGTGGCGTCGATGTCGGCCAGCGCGGCGGTGACGGTGGCCGGCCCGGTCCCCTCGGCCAGGATGGTGCCGTCGGCGATGCGTCCCGACAGGCGGAGCGATCGGGGTTTCATGACGCCGGCCATCAGGGGCGGCACGGCGGCCGGTGGATGCACGAGCTGCACGTCGTCGATCGTGATGTACCGACCCGTGGTCCGGACACGCGCACCGGAGAGCAGCGCGCGGACGCCCACCATCGTCTCCTCGAGCAGGGTGAGGGTGGACGCCACCGACGCGCCGACCTGCACCATCCAGGGGCCGACGCCGTGCCCTATCCCGGCGATCAGCCGGCCCGGGTGCAGCCGCTCCAGCGTGGCGATCTCCATGGCCAGCAGCGCCGGATTGCGGAACGGCGCCGGGACGATCCCGATGCCGACGCGGATGCCTGTGGTTGCCGCCAGCGCGGTCGCGGCGGCCGAGATCCCGCCACCGAAACCGAGATCCTCCACCACCCAGATCTCGTCGACCCCGGCTGCCTCCAGCTCGGCCGCGAACCCCGGTAGCGCCTCGGGTGCGCGGTCCCGGTCGAACATGACACCGATGCGATTGCCCACGGCCTCATCCTGCCCTGTGGCTGCCACCGGCGCCTGCGGGGCTTGCGTCCTGCAAAGTGCTCGCTATAGCGGGCACTTTGCAGGACGCAAGCGGGATGCGGCGCGGCGATCACCGTCACCTCGGCAGCAGCGTGGCCTGCGCGGGACGGGTGGCAAGATGGCGGTAGTGAGCCCAGCTACCGATTCCCGCACCAGGTCGGCCCACGCAAGTGGCTTCTGGGTCGTCGCGCTCGCCTTCACGGCCGGCATGGCGTTCTCCACCGTCCCGACGCCGCTGTACTCGCTCTACCAGGAGCGGGACGGCTTCTCGACCGCGGTCATCACGGTGATCTTCGCGTGCTATGCGATCGGCGTGCTGGTCAGCTTGTTCCTGGCCGGCCACGTCTCGGACTGGCTGGGCCGACGTCGACTGCTGATGGCCGGTCTCCTGGTGGAGACGATCTCCGGCGTCCTCTTCCTGGTCTGGACGGCGCTGCCGGGACTGCTGCTCGCAAGGGTGATCTGCGGTATCGGGGTCGGTCTGATCACCGCAACCGCCACAGCCCACCTGGGAGAACTGGACGCGGCGGCGCGACCGGGAGCCTCCCGCACCAGAGCTGATCTGGTGGCCACCGCGGCCAACCTCGGCGGGTTGTCACTGGGCCCGTTGATTGCCGGTGCGCTGGCCCAGTACGTCGCCTCTCCGCTCGAAATTCCCTACTGGGTCTTCATCGTCCTGATGGCCGCGGCGATCGTCGGTCTGCTGACCGTCCCGGAGACGGTCGCCATTCACCATCGAACCTATCGACCACAACATGTTTCGGTGCCGCCGGACAGCCGTCGGCAGTACTTCGACGCGGCTGCGGTCGCCTTCGTCGCGTTCGCCGTGATGGGCCTGTTCACCGGGCTCGCCGCCAGTTTTGTGGCCGGCACGGTGCACCAGACCTCCCACCTGATGGCCGGCCTGCCGGCGTTCCTGGTCTTCTTCTGCGCGGCCGCGGCTCAGATCCTACTCGGACGCCGCGAGCCGTCGAACTTGTTCGTGATCGGATTACCGCTGCTGGCAGTGGGTCTGGTGGTCGTCACCGTCGGCGTATGGGTGCCGAGCCTCGCGCTGTTCCTGCTCGGTGGTGCGCTTTCCGGTGCCGGTGTCGGTCTGCTGTTCAAGGGGGCGATGTCGAGCGCCGCCGGGCTCGCCGCTCCGGAGGCGCGCGGCGAGGCGGCGGCCGGTATCTTCCTGGCCGCCTACGTCGGCCTGACCGTCCCGGTGGTGCTGGTGGGTGTGGCGACCCGCCTGGTGACGCTGCCCTCGGCCATGACGGGTTTCGCGATCGCCATCATGCTGGCCTGCGGGGCAATGGGTCTGCGGCTGAGGCAGAGTCGTTCGGTCGCGGCCTTGGTCTGAAGCTGCACTTTCTCCGAGCAGAACCGCGAAGACGACGAACCCGTCCGAGGGTGGCGCGGCTGACGAGGAGGGAGTGATGGGCATGGTGCGTTCTTCGACTCCGGAATGGGCGACTGTTGGTGCGGACGTACGGATCCGTGCGTTCGGTATTCCGGCACGGATGCGGTACGTGCTGCTGATGGTGGGAACGGCCCTCGGTGCGGGTTCGATCGTGGTCGGGGGAATTCGACACGGCTGGCCGTCGTGGACCGGCGGTCTTGACTCGCTGTTCGGTCTGGTCTTTGCCGTCGGTATGACGATGTTCTTCGTGCTGGCCCTCCCGCTCGTGATGAGCCGGCGCACCGTCGTGCTGGGTCCGGCGGGCGTGGCCTGGTTCGGCCCGGGGAGTCGATCGGTGCAGATCCTGTGGACCGATGTGGCAGCAGTCAGGTCGACCGTGGTCGTTCAGCATCCGCTGATCGGTGTGCGCCGCCGGAAAGGACGCCTGCTGTCACTCGACATCCACCCGGTCGCAGCGGGATTCGGCGGCCGGCACCCGGAGGTCCAGTCGTTCCGCGACCTGCCGGGGGCGGAGGGCTTCTACCGGATCACCGTCGGTCCCGCCGTGGGCCGCAAGACGCGCCGACTCGATGACGCACTCCGACGACATGCTGCGGCCTCCTACCGGCCCTCTGCGGTACAGGATCGACCGTGAGGCCTGTGTCCGGCCCCTGCCCCCGGGCGGAGAGGGGAGCGGCTCACTAGGCTGAACCGGTCGGGTGATCGCCCGAGACCGGGTGGACCGGGGTAAGGGGTCGAGATGGCGAAGCCGTTGCTGAGCAACATGTCCGGGCGGATCCGTCAGGGTCTGATCTACGCCGACGGTGTTGTCGGTCGTCCCCCGGCGGTGCCGACCGACTGGCCGTCGCTGGACCGGGCCGCCCGCCACAAGCTGTCCCGGAGGGCATATGCCTACGTCGCCGGTGGGGCCGGTCTGGAGGGCACCGTCCGGGCGGACCGGGCCGCGTTCGATCGGTGGGAGCTGTCGCCGCGGGTGCTGCGGGACGTGTCGGTCCGCGACTCGGGTGTCGAGATCTTCGGCCGGCGGATACCGTCACCCATCCTGCTCGCGCCGGTCGGCGCTCTCGGTCTCGTCCGCCGTGGCGCGGATGTCGAGGTGGCCACAGCTGCTGCAGCCCTGGGTGTTCCGTACATCTTCTCGAATCAGGCCTCGCAATCGATGGAGGACTGCGCAGCCGTGATGGGTGATGCGCCGAGGTGGTTCCAGCTCTACTGGAGTACCTCGGACGAGCTGGTGGCGAGCCTGGTCAAGCGTGCCGCTGTGGCGAAGTGCGAGGCGATCGTCGTCACGCTCGACACCACGATGTTGGGGTGGCGCCCGCGAGACCTCAACCTCGGGCACCTGCCGTTCGCATTCGGCGAAGGGCTGGCCCAGTACACCAGCGACCCGGTGTTCGCCTCGATCGTGGCCAGCCGTCCTGACGGGCCAACAACCCGGCCGATGCTGCGGGATCTCCCGGCGGCGCTCCGGGCACTGGGGGCGATCTCCCATCGTCATCCCGGACGGTTCCTGGACAACCTCCGATCCTCCGTACCGCGCGCCTCGGTGCAGACCTTCCTCGAGGTGTACTCGCGGCCTTCCCTGACGTGGGAGAACCTGGCGCTGCTCAGGGAACTCACGTCGCTGCCGGTGGTGCTCAAGGGTGTCCTGCACCCGGACGATGCCCGCCGCGCTGTTGATGAGGGGATCGACGGGTTGATCGTGTCCACCCACGGAGGCCGCCAGGTCGACGGTGCACGAGGGTCGCTCGACTGTCTGCCGGACGTCGTCGCCGCCGTCGACGGGCGCATCCCGGTGCTGATGGACAGCGGCGTCCGGAGCGGCGCGGACATCGCCAAGGCGATCGCGCTCGGCGCCCGCGCCGTGTGCGTCGGGCGGCCGTACGTCTACGGGCTGGGGTTGGCCGGAGCGCGCGGGGTCTCCGAGGTGGTGCAGAACCTCGCGGCCGAGTTCGATCTGACCATGGGGCTCTGCGGCCTCACCGCGCCCGCCCAGTTCGGCCGGCACTCGCTGGTGGAAGCGCGCAGGCAGCGAGATAGGCGGCCCAGCCGCCGAACTCGGTGATGTCGTCGCCGTCCAGCGCGGCCTGCTGGGAGCAACCGAAACCCACCACCCAGCTGCCGTCGGAGAGCTCGACGCTGGTCAGGCTCATCGGGGCGGGAAGGGCGGCGACGAATGCACCGAGGCCGGCTGGCGAGATGAGCCATTTCTCCCCGGCAATACCCCGGCCCTGTCCGGGAATCACCCGCACCAGACCAGGTTTGGGCGGCAAGGTGTCCAACGCGATCAGACGGTAGGCGTTGCTGGTGCTGACCGTGTCGACGAATCTTGCGCCCAGGTCCTCCAGTTGGCCGTTGAGCGGTTGCCCGCGGAGATGGGCACCGAATACCGTCAGTGGAATCCCGTTGTCCGGCAGCACGTCTGATCCTGACGTGCCGAGATCCAGGAAGCGCGCCGCGAGGTCGAGGGCCACCTGGTCGTGGAAGGCCGGGACCACCACCATCACGCCGAACGGTGCGCCTGCGGCAGTTCCGGCCGGAAAGGCCACTGCGGCCATGTCCAGCAGATTGCAGAAGTTGGTGTAGGTCCCCATTCTCCGATTGATCCCGAGCGGATCGGCCTGCACGTCGGCGATGGTCGGGTGTTCGGTGGTGGTCGGCAGCAGCAGACCGTCGAAGCCGGAAAGTGTCCGTGCCGCAGCTGCTCTCGCCTCGAGCAGAGCCTGCAGATCGTCGATGACGGCCGGACCGCCGACCGTCCCGGCCTCCAGGATGATGCGCGACACGGTGGGATCGGCCCCTGCTGGGCCGGTGGCCATGAACTTCCCGACCGCCGAGTATCGCTCCGCAACGATCGCGCCGTCGTAGAGCAGAAGGGCAGCCTGAAGAAGGCCGGAGATGTCGACCGTTTCCAACTGCACCCCGGACGCGACGAGTCGCTCGACGTAGGCGCTGAACGCGTGGCGGTAGCCGGGGTCCAGCACCTCCAGATCGACGTCACGAGGGACTGCCACCCTGGGCCGCGCCGGCGCAGCCAGCGGCACTTCGGCCGGCCACCTCCGGCTGCGGGGATCGGCGGGGTCGTGCCCGGTCATCACCCGAAGTGCTCTCTGCGCCAACGGTAATCCGGCCGCGAAGACCGTCACGCAGTCGTAGTCGGCGCAGGCCGGCAGGACTCCCGTGTTGGGGACCAGCCCCAAGGTCGCCTTGAGGCCGATCAACCCGTGGAAGGCGGCCGGAACGCGACCGGAACCGGCGGTGTCGGTACCGATGCCGAGGTCGGCGATGCCGAGGGCCACCGCGACCGACGATCCGGAACTCGAGCCGCCGGACACCCTCTCCGGGTCCCACGCGCAGCGGACCGCGCCGTAGGGCGAACGGGTGCCCACCAGACCGGTGGCGAACTGGTCCATGTTGGTCTTGCCCAGGACGATGGCGCCGGCGTCGATCAGCCGGGCGATCGCGGTGGCGGTGCGCACCGGTTGGAAGGTGAACTCCGGGCACGCGGCGGTGGTCGGCAGACCTGCCACGTCGATGTTGTCCTTGACGGCCACGAGCAGGCCTGCCAGCGGAAGGGTCTGGCCGGCCGACACTCTCGCGTCGATCAGGGCCGCTTCGTGGAGGACCTCCCGCTCGTCGCGCAGGGTGATCCAGACCTCCGGACGGTCGACCGAGACAATGCGCTGGTAGGCGCTGCGAACCCGTTCGACAGCAGGGAGATCCGGTGCGATCGGTGCGGCGACGACGAAGGTCGGGAGGGTCCTCGTCATGCGTTCCACCGGTTCCTCTCGGCCTGGAACGCTGCCTGACGGGTGCCGCGCAGCGCCGCGATCTCGGTGGCGTGCTCTGATTCGATCCGTGCCACCTCGGCGAGCGAGAACTGTGCCGCTCTGGTGTGCAGATCGGTTCGTCCGGAGAGGATGTCGGCCCGGGTATCTTCCAGCTCCTCGGCGCTCACCGGAGTGAAATGCAGCCGATCGAACTGCCGGAGCAGCCAGGGCTGCGGGTCCCGTTCCGGTTCGTCCGGCAGGAGTCGCCAGACCGGTACGGTCCGGCCGACGAGCTGATACCCACCGGGACCCTCCATGCCGTAGACGCAGAGGTAGATGCCGCCGATGCCGACGGCGTTCTGCGGTGTCCACGTGCGGGCCGGGTTGTACTTGGTGGTGACCAACCGGTGCCGTGGGTCGATCGGGACCGCCACCGGAGCACCGAGATACACATCCCCGAGCCCGACGACCAGATACGTTGCCGCCGTGACGATGTCGAAGACGGTGTCGCGGACAGGCAGGTCGTTCATCCGCCGGATGAACTCGACGTTGTCCGGGCACCAGGGGGCGTCGGGATTGACCGAGCGTTGGTAGCGCTCCATGGCCTCGTGGGCGAGCGGATGATCGAACGCGATCGGTAGGGCGACCTCCCGGACGTCCAGCACCACCTCGGTCGGATCCACGACCCGGCCTGCCATCTCGGCGAGCAGGCCGGCGAGAACGGTGGGCCTCAGGACGGTGTCGTCGACCGCAACCAGCAGTGAGCGAACACCCTCGACGATCTCGACGACCCCGCGAGGTCGATCCGCCCGGAGGGCACCGGCCAGCAGGTGGATCCACATCCGTACCGTCAGGTCGAACTCCACGTTGCCGGCCTCGACGAGCACGTGCCGGTCACCGGCCAGGCGCACGGTGAGGTCCGGCCGATGCCCGGCAGCCGGGAGTGCGGCCAGCGGCGCCGGAAGCGCCGTCTTCAAGTTCGGTCCGCTTCCTGGATCGACGTCGACTCTGCCTGGATCGATGTGGACTGCGGGGACAGCACGGCCGATCCCGGCCAGGAAGGCACGGCGGGCGGCGATGGCGGCGTCGGCGACGTCCAGGGAGACCGGCACCAGTTCGACCTGATCACCGGGCCGCAGCTGTCCGAGCATCCAGCGGTCGGCGCCGATCACCACGCACGGCACCACGAAGCCGCCGAGACTGGGCCCATCGGGCCCGACGATCACCGGAGTGTCGCCGGACAGCATGATTCCGCCGACAGGATAGGCGGAATCGTGCACGTTCGAGGGGTGCAGCCCGGCTTCACCGCCGTCGGGCCTGGCCCACAGCGGAATCGGGCCGAGCAGGCGTACGCCGGTCCGGTCGGATCGATGGTCGACGGTCCATTCGCCCCCGAACAGCGCGTCAGCACCCTCCGGGGTGAGGTGCACCGGTGCACCATGCGGACCCAGCATCACCCGGATCTTCCACGACGAGGTGAGCACCGGCAGTGCAGCGCGGTGTACCGGGAGGACGGTAGCGGAGTCGTTCCGCTGCAGAATGTCTCCGCGCCTCAGTGGTCGTCCGGAGAACCCGCCGAACTTCCCGAGGATGAACGTCGAACGGCTGCCGAGCACGACCGGCACCCCGAGTCCGCCCCGGACGGCGAGGTAGCCGCGCATGCCAGGGCCGGCCAGCTTGCCCATGTCCAGAACGGCGCCATCTGGGACGACGGTGGCCACCCCCGGGACGACCGGCAGACCGTCGACGGTGGCCGCCACTGCTGCGCCGGCCACGCAGATCACCGATTCCCCGGAGAAGCGCAGCACCGGGCCGACCATCACGCACTCCAGACCCGCGTCACCGGAATTGTTGCCGACGACCAGACCCGCGATGGCGAAGGAGAAGTCGTCGAACGCGCCCGACGGCGGCACCCCCACATCCCACCGGCCCGACCGTCCGGCCAGGTCCTGGACCGTCGTCTGGATACCGGGTCTGACGACCTCGATCGTCACACTTCCCGGCAATGCGGCGGTCTCCTCGCCGAATACTTCTTGACCCGGTTCGAACAGCGACGTCGTCACTTGTCCCACCAGCCCAGTAGCTGGACTGGTGTGGGATTCCAGCCGTTGCAGGGGTTGTTGAGCTGGGGGCAGTTGGAGATCAGCACCAGGATGTCCATGGCCGCCTCGATCTCCACGTACTTGCCGGGCGCGGACAGCCCGTCGGCGAAGGTCAGCCCGCCGTCCGGCGTCACCGGCACGTTCATGAAGAAGTTGATGTTGTGACCGAGCTGACGCTGTCCGATTCCGGCTGCCGCACCGTATTTCAGGAAGGTCTGACGGCAGGCGTGCTGGTGGCGGGTGTGTTCGCCGTAGCGGATCACGTTCGACTCCTGAGCGCAGGCGCCGCCGATGGTGTCGTGCCGGCCGCAGGTGTCGGCCACGATGGTGGCCAGCAGATCGCCACGGCCGGACAGCAGTCGCGAGCCGGTGGTCAGGTAGACCCCGGCCTGCTCGCGGACCGTATCAAATGCGCTGTAACGGTTGTCGATGTCGGAGGCGTCGTAGAAGAGGGTGTCGGCAGCCTGGTTGCCGTCCAGGTCGACGATGCGGAAACGACCACCGGCCGGGATGGTGCCGAGGAAGCCGTCGCCGGCCCCGACCACGGTGTCCAGCACCGCTGTCTCCGGATCCATCGTGCTGTCGGTCAGCGTGTGGGCGAGAACGCCGGTCATGCGAACGCCTTTCGGGTCTGTTCGAGCGCGCGGGCACTCTCGGCGCGGAATGTCGCGGATGGGTCGGCGTCGTCCCACGGGTCGGCAATCCCGACGTCCGCACGGACGCCGGCCGGATCGAACGTAGGCGACTGGTCGAGTGGATGGGGCGTGGTAGCGAGGACGATCAGCAGATCCTGCTCGGCGCGTAGCGTGACGTGGTCGCCGACGACGGACGCGTTCGACTGGAAGCTCAAGGAGCACAACGGATCCAGCGACGAGGTGACCTTGGAGAAGAAGTTGACGGTGCCGTGCAGATCCGCCTCGCCCATGCCGTACTTCGCCAGTTCCACCAGGAACAGCTCGCGGGCGCTGCGGTGCCAGGAGTTCCGGTCGTGCTGGTAGTCGGTGGGGGTGAAGCGGTCCAGATCGGCGGCGCGGGTGAAGCCACACAATGCGTCGTGCCAGTCAACCGAGGAGGCGATCACCGACGCCAGAGCGAGGCCCCGGTCGCTCATCAACACGACCGGCGGCAGGATGCGGGCGGTCATCTGCGCTTTGAGCGTGTCCGGCAGATTCATCCGGTCGAGCCGGTCGGCAGCGAAGACGAGGGTCGACACGTTGGCACCGTCGCCCGTGGTCGTCAGCGTCAGCGTCCGGCCGGCCCTGATCGAAACGGACCATGCTGCGCCGCCCGGGATCTCGTGCGAGAACAGTGGAGTCTGCGAGAACAGTGGAGTCATCGGGCGGACACCTGATCCGTGTGTCCGATGGCGGCGCGGTAGGCCTTCTTCTTGGCGGTGAACACCAGGAAGCCACCGCCGAGGGCCACGGCGATGCAGACCAGGGCGAAGTTCTGCAGCACTGAGCTGTCGCCCGAGGGGTTGTAGACGGCGGGTCGCGGCCAGGCCAGGTTGACCATCATGGCCACACCGAACAGCACCGCGATCAGGTTGATCACGAAGCCGAACCGGCCGAGGCTGAACAGGGGCCGGCCGGTCTCGTCCATGGTCGCGCGTTCGGCAGCACTGCGCTCCCAGGTGCCGTTGATGCGACGGATCAGCATCGGCACGGTGACCATCAGGTAGGCCAGGTAGAGCAGCACGATGCAGACGCTGGTCAGGGCGGTGAACACGCCGGTGTTGCCGAGGTTGACCACCAGCAGGGCGACGGCCAGCACCCCGACGACCACCGCAGCCACCGCGGTGGCGCCGTTCTTCGAGACCTTGCCCAGCTTCTTGGAGAACGGAAGCACCTCGTCGCGCGACATCGAGAAGATCATCCGGGTGGTGGCCGTCTGGATGGCAAGGGTGCAGACGAAGGCGGCGAGGACGACGTCGGCGAGGAACACCCTGCCGAGGGTATCGCCCAGCCGGCTGGTGATCACGTAGGCAAGCCCCTGACCTGCGATGTTCGGATCGTTGGCCTCGGGGGAGGCCATCAGGGCGCCGACCAGGATCAGGGTGCCGCCGGCGGCCGAGATGGTGAGCGCGCGGATGATGGTGCGCGGTGCGGTCCGTCGCGGGTTGTGCGTCTCCTCGGACAGCTCGCCGGCCGAGTCGAATCCCACCATCACGTACGCCGCCATCAGCGACGCGACCAGGAGTGAGCCGAACAGCGTGCCGGAGAGTCCCGAGGTGTTGAGAACGATGCCGGGCCCGCGCTTCGCATGGGAGAACAGGGCGATCGACAGGAGGACGACGCCGATGATCTCGGCCGTCACACCGATGGAATTCACGATGGCCATCACCCGGACGGCCGCCGCATTGATGATGGTGGTGATGGTCAGGACGATGACGCCCAGGATGACCGCATTCGTCGCCCCGGTGGAGGTGTTCAGGAATGGGCTGCCGCCGACCAGCTGGAATCCGGACCAGATCTCGGGGAGGACGGCCTGCATCGCAATGGCCGCCGCGGCGACCGTCACGATCTGGGCCAGAATCATCGTCCAGCCGGCGAACCAGCCGACGACGTGGCCACCCAGTCGGCGTGACCACTGGTAGATGGCACCTGAGATCGGATATCGCGCAGCGAGTTCCGCGAAACACATGGCCACCGTCAACTGGCCGAGGAACACCGCCGGCCACGTCCAGAAGAAGACCGGGCCGGCAAACGAATAGCCGAAGCCGAACAATTGGAAGATGGTGGTGAGAATGGAGACGAAGGAGAACCCCGCCGCGAACGATGCATAGGTGCCGATGGATCGGTGGAGCTGCTGTTCGTATCCGAACTCTTCGAGGTCGGCAGATGCGCGCGGATCCGTACCCAGAGCGATAGTGGTCATGGTGGAGACTCCTGTGGTGGACAAGAGGCCCACGACGACGCCGGCGGGGGCCACAAGATGGCCTCCCGGGCTTTTATCCCGCCGTGGAGCACTTCCCTCTGACCTTCGTCAGGGAGAACTGCCTGCATCTCTCGGTCGCAGCCCGCTAACAGCGGCCCTGGCAGCACAGCTGCCACAACCATCGGAAACGGCGGAACCCTAGACGCGCCTCGTTGTCTTTGAACGAGTCATGTCTGAGCAAACCGGTCACCTGTTTCCACTGCGGTCACCTCCGGTTTCATCTGCGTGTCGGCCCGTCGAAATGGGGAAACGTCAGGGAAACAATGTCGGCGCCAGTCTGCGGTGGAAGCTGGCATCATCTCCCTCTGTGAGTGCAACCCTGCTGGCCCGTGATCTGGGCGCCGCCCACGGCGAGAAGACCCTGTTCTCCGGTCTCGATCTGGTGGTCGCGCCGGGTGACGTGGTCGGCCTGGTCGGCGTCAACGGGGCGGGGAAATCCACCCTGCTGCGACTGCTGGCCGGTGTCGACACCGCCGAGACCGGTCGGGTGTCGCTCAGCCCGCCGGACGCCACGGTCGGCTACCTGCCGCAGGAGGTCGAGCGGCCGGACGGCGAGACGGTCGGAGGGCACCTGGCCCGGCGCACCGGGGTCGCGGCGGCCACCGCCGATCTCGAGGTGGCGACCCAGGCGTTGACCGAGGGCGCGGACGGCGCCGACGAGGAGTACTCGGTCGCGCTGGAGCGGTGGCTGTCCCTCGGGGGCGCCGACCTGGCCGAGCGGACCGAGGCGATGCTGGCCGATCTCGGCCTGGCCGTCGACGAGGCGATGCCGATGACCGGACTGTCCGGCGGGCAGGCCGCCCGTGTCGGGCTGGCCGCCCTGCTGCTGTCGCGGTTCGACGTACTCCTGCTCGACGAGCCCACCAATGACCTCGACCTCGACGGACTGGCCCGGCTAGAACGGTTCGTCACCGGTCAACGGGTGGGCATGGTGGTCGTCTCGCACGACCGGGAGTTCCTGGCCCGCTGCGTCACCTCGGTGGTGGAACTCGATCTGGCGCAGCAGAGCGTCGGTGTCTATGGCGGCGGTTATGACTCCTATCTGGCCGAACGTGAGGTGGGTCGTCGTCATGCCCGGGAGGCCTTCGAGGAGTACGCCGACCGCAAGTCGGGCCTGCAGGAGCGGGGCCGGATGCAGCGCGCCTGGTTGGACGCCGGACTTCGTAAAGCGACGAAGAAGAAGGACAACGACAAGATCGGTCGCAACTTCCGCGTCGAGCAGACCGAGAAGCAGGCCGCGAAGGCGCGTCAGACGGAGCGCCTGATCGAACGGCTTCCGGAGGTCGCCGAACCGCGCAAGGAATGGGAACTGCAGTATTCGATCCAGGCCGCACCTCGCTCCGGCACCGTCGTGGCGGTCGCCCGTGGCGCGATCGCACGTCGCGGAACGTTCACCCTCGGCCCCGTCGATCTGCAGGTGGACGTCGGTGACCGGATCGGGGTCACGGGTCCGAACGGCGGTGGGAAATCGACCCTGCTGGCCGTTCTTCTCGGTCGGCTGCCACTGGTGGCCGGCCACGCGAGCCTCGGGTCAGGGGTCGCAGTCGGGGAGGTCGACCAGGCGCGCGGTCTGCTCCTCGGTCCGTCCGGTCTGCTGCGCGCCTTCGGCGACCTGGTCCCGGACTGGCCGGAATCCGAGGTGCGCACGCTGCTGGCGAAGTTCGGTCTGCGGGCCGAACACGTGCTGCGTCCAGCAATCTCGCTGTCGCCCGGCGAGCGGACCAGAGCTGCGTTGGCCCTGCTGCAGGCCAGGGGCGTCAACCTGCTGGTGCTGGACGAGCCGACCAACCACCTCGACCTGGCCGCGATCGAGCAGTTGGAGCAGGCGCTCGAGGAGTACACCGGCACGTTGCTGCTGGTGACCCACGACCGGCGGATGCTCGACGCCGTCCACCTCAACCGCCGGTGGCACGTCGAGAATGGTGCAGTGCAGGAGATCTGACCGTGTTCTGCTGATTCACACAGGCTGTGGCACCCACCGGCCGAACCGGATGTCCCAGGTGACGGTGTCCACATCCAGGAGCGCCCGGACGACGGACTGATCTTCTGCTGTAGCCCTCCGCCCGTACTGCGCCACTTCGTCGGCGGGGACGGCCAGGATGGCCATCCGGTGGGCGCCGGGTTGATCCCCGGTGGCCGGCGGACCGGCCGCCGGTAACACGTCCGCCTCAGCGAGCTTCCCGAGAAAGGCTGCATGCTCGGCGAAGTCGGGGTGGGCGAAGATCGGGCCGTTGGTGGGAGCTGCCGGCCCGGCAGTGTGTCGGAACATCAGCCAGGTCGCATCCGGAGCGTGGGTTGCCGGGCCGGTTGCCTTTGGTCCATCCTGAAGTCTGCGCCTCCTGCGGGTTTACGGCCTGCGCACCGAACCGGCCGATGACGATGGGCGAGCCCTTCTCGTACCCGGCCCGGAAGCTGTCCGCATCGTCCGTCCGTTCCCAGCCCTGATGCTCCGGCGTGACCAGCGTGGCAGCCCTGCCCTCGGCGGTGTCGACCGATTCGAAGCGAACCCGCACCTCGGTGGCGCGTTCCGGTGCGCCACCCGGGCGCCAGCACAGTCTCAGCAGTGCGCCGGGTGCCCATTCCAGCACCTCGCCGCAGATCGACGTCTCCCCGGCCGCCGAGGTCTCGACCAGCCGGCCGTCGGCGAATTCGACCGTGCCGCCGTCACCGAAGACGCTGTGCCGTCCGGCCAATGACCACCACCGTCCGATCTGGGCGGTGAAGATCTCGAACGACAGGTCCGGATGGCCCGGCACCACGATCTGCCTGCTGACCGGTGCGAGTGACTGTCATGGCCGTTCCTTCCCTGGTGCCGGCTGCTGGCCGGACACATGATCGGCGAACGCCTCGAGGGCGTCCGTCCAGAACTGGGTCAACCATTGCTGAAGAGGGACAAGGGCTTCCGGGGCCAGGGCGTAGAGGTTTCTGGTCCCCACCGGCTGGTGGGTGACCAACCCGACATCGGACAGCACGCGCAGATGCTTGCTGACGGCCGGTCGGCCGATGGTCAGCCGTTCGGCGAGTTTGCCGACGGGCAGCGGACCGTCGCGGAGGTGCTGGACGATTTGCCGCCGCTGCGGGTCACCCAGTGCATCGAGGATGGACTCTGCCATTGAATGGTTACTCATGAGCAACCGTTACTCTAGGGCAACCGATGGCTCGCGGCAAGACCTTCGACGGTGATCGGTGATGACGGGTGGTCGCGCCGGGCGTGGAGCGCAGAACAGCCCCTGTCCTGCGTGGTGCAGGTCAGGGGCTGTTTGCCGGCGGAGGATAGGGGATTTGAACCCCTGAGGGCGGTTAACCCAACACGCATTCCAAGCGTGCGCCATAGGCCACTAGGCGAATCCTCCGGGATGAACTATACCGGTGGTGTGGGGTTGCCTCCGACCACCGTGGGCCGGCAAGGGGCCGGAGCGGGCCCGGACCGTCTGATGGATGGTGCGCCGGATCCACCGTTCCTGGGGACCCGCTGGTGCGGGTCGGGTCGACAACATGATGCGAACCGGCTCGGATCGAGTCACTGGAGCGAGAAAATTGTTGCTTCTCCGGCCGATCGGCATCAGCACTGGCAACGTTCCCACGCGGTGCCCGTCCGCCTGATAAGACCCGGTTCTCCGGTACCGGGTGGGTAGAGGTCGACCCGCCGGGCCTGGCCGCTGGGGCCGTCGTCATGAAAGTGGCTGTGGCCGTCGTCATGAAAATCGGCGCCGGACGGTTCTTCGGTGTCCGAACCGCCGTCGTGATTCTGCCGTCTTCGTCATGTTCAGCTGACACGGGAGCGTGAATCCCCGACCCCGAAACACGGATACAGCCAAACGATCTCGGCCCCCCGGGCGACTCGATCGAGGGGTCTTCCGCGTCCAGGGCGGTGAAACCGAGCGTTGGCGCGGAGGTCTCTTCACTCTCCGAAACCGATTCATTACCAGAACATTCTGAGCGGGGTGGGGTCGGAGACGACTGGCGACCTCCGAAGGTGTGTCCCGGCCGACGAAGTTGATCGGTCTTGAGGCATCATGTGTTTGACAGAGGGGCCGGGATTCGCCGAGCCGTTGATGTGGAGGCCGGTTTTGACGCAAATCAGGGTGCACGAGTTGGCTTCGGAACTGAATGTCAGCACCCAGCAAGTTCTCTCGTTTGTGGAAGAACTCGGGCGGAAGGTTCGTGGGCCGTCCACCGTCATCGGGGTATCTGTGGCGGCAAAGGTGCGCGGGCGATTCCGTGCACACAAGTCGGATGGCGGCGGCCCAGCGATTGCCCCGCTCCCAGTTGGTGCGGACCCCGTTGCGCCGGTTGTCGAGGAAGCCGGTACGGCCGCTTCGCCCGTTGGTGACTTGCCGGTAGCTCAGTCGCTGTTCCTGCCTCCGTTGGCATCGCCCGCTCGCCCAGCCGCCGACAGGTCCGCCGGTGTTTTCGTCGACCCGTTTGCGGTACCGACCGGTGCCGGCCCAGTTCGACCGGCTTCCCGTGCACAGGCTCCCACGCAGCGGACCGTGGTCGACCGTCTCGCGCAGGTTCCGCCACCGGTCCCGATCGTCGCGGAGGAGCCCGACCACGAGGCGGCCTGGGAGCAGCGGGGAATCAGTGCAGAGGACCGTGAGGTCTGGGTCGCCGCCGGTCTCCGCCTCACTGAAGCAGACCTGGCCGACCGGTGTCTGTCGGCCGACATCACCCCGGCCGAGCTGTCGATGAAGCTGTCCGGTCGCACCACCCTGCAGCGCTTGCGGGACGGCGAGGCCAGCACTTCGGTCTGGGCCCGCATTCGTGAGGCCGAACAGCAGCCGCGTCGGGCCGGCACCAAGCTCACCGGACGTTTCCAGCTCAGCTGAAATGTTCCGGGGGTGCGCCCGCACTCTCGTCGGCGGTCTGCGCGGACCGTGCGCGGCCGGTAACATGGTCGATGGACCCCCGCGGCGTCCATCTCATCAACCCCCCCAGGGCCGGAAGGCAGCAAGGGTCCGTGAGCTCTGGCGGGTGCGGGGGTCCCCTTCTTTGCCCGGACCCCTTCGGCGCATACAGGAATGCCCGGACCCCTTCGGCGTATGCAGGAATGCCCGGCGCATACGGATGTGCTCGAAAACCGCGGATTCGGGCTCCGATTGGGCAATTCTGTATGTGCAGCGCTGGTCGGGTGACGGCACGCCTGCCCAGCACAGCCCTCCCGACAGTTCCGGCGAGCCTGCGGCCCGCGTCACTGCAGTCTCTCCGCGCCGGCGGCCGTTGCAGTTCGGTTCCGAGGCACCCTCGCCCAGCACAGCCCTCCCGACAGTTCCGGCGAGCCTGCGGCCCGAGTCACTGCAGTCTCTCCGCGCCGGCGGCCGCTGCGGTTCGGTTCCGAGGCACCCTTCACCAGCACAGCCCTCCCGACAGTTCCGGCGAGCCTGCGGCCCGCGTCACTGCAGTCTCTCCGCGCCGGCGGCCGCTGCGGTTCGGTTCCGAGGCACCCTCGCCCAGCACAGCCCTCCCGACAGTTCCGGCGAGCCTGCGGCCCGCGTCACTGTCGGTGGGAACACGTACTCTCGGGCCGTGGCGTTGGCTCTGTATCGAAAATACCGACCGGCAACCTTCGCGGAGGTCGTCGGGCAGGAGCACGTCACCGAACCGCTGCGCACGGCCCTGGCCGCCGGTCGGATCAACCACGCCTACCTGTTCTCCGGCCCCCGCGGCTGCGGGAAGACGTCGTCGGCGCGCATCCTGGCCCGGTCCCTCAACTGCGTGCAGGGACCGACGCCCGATCCCTGCGGCGTCTGCCCGTCCTGCATCGCCCTCGCTCCCGAGGGGCCGGGTTCGCTCGACGTCATCGAGCTCGACGCGGCCAGTCACGGTGGCGTCAACGACACCAGGGACCTGCGTGATCGCGCCTTCTACATGCCGGCCGAGTCGCGCTACCGGGTGTTCATCATCGACGAGGCCCACATGGTCAGCAAAGAGGGCTTCAATGCCCTGCTGAAGATCGTCGAGGAACCGCCAGAGCACCTGATCTTCATCTTCGCGACCACCGAACCCGACAAGGTGCTGACCACCATCCGGTCGAGGACGCACCACTATCCCTTCCGGCTGATCCCGCCCGCGACCCTGCGCTCGTTGCTCGAGCGGTTGTGCGCCGAAGAGGGTGTCGTCGTCGAGTCCGCGGTGTTCCCGCTGGTGGTCCAGGCCGGTGGTGGTTCGGCACGTGATTCCCTGTCCATCCTCGATCAGCTGATGGCCGGCGCCGGCGACGACGGTGTCACCTACCGCCACTCGGTCGCGCTGCTCGGGGTCACGGACGCTGCGCTGCTGGACGAGATGGCGGATGCGCTTGCGGCTGGCGATGGTTCCTCGGTGTTCGGCGTCGTCGACAAGGTGGTGGAGGCCGGTCACGATCCGCGTCGCTTCGCCGCCGACCTGCTGCAGCGCATGCGCGACCTGGTGGTGCTCGGCGCAGTCCCCGATGCCGCCGGCAAGGGGCTGATCGACGCTCCGGAAGACCAGCTGGCCTTGATGTCGATTCAGGTCGAGAGGCTGGGCACCGCAACCGTTTCGCGATTCGCGGAGGTACTGCACACCGGTCTGGTGGAAATGCGCGGCACCACGTCACCGCGGTTGGTGCTCGAGCTGATGTGCGCCCGCATGCTGTTGCCGGCAGCTTCATTGGCGGACGGTGCCCTGCTGCAGCGGCTGGAGCGGATGGAACGCCGGATGTCCATCGCCGGGGAGGATCCAGGGCCGGGCACTGGCGAACAGGCTCGCGCGATCGTGCCCCCGCCGCCCGCGGTCCACGATCCGGCGCCGGTCGCTTCGAACTCGCCGGCTTCGAACTCGCCGGCTTCGAACTCGCCGGCTTCGAACTCGCCGATACCGAACTCGGCGCCGGCTGCCTCGAGAACGATGCTCGCGCCCCCGACCACCGCAGGCCTGCCGCCGTCCGGACGATCCGGGCCGCCCACGACTGCTGCACCGACCCGCGAGGCCCCACCAGAACCATCGGACCGTCAGTCGCAGCCGGTCGAACGTCCGGCTGCAGTGCCCGCGACGCCCGCAGCACAGGTTTCCCCGGAGCAGAGGTTCCGACGGGCCTCGCAGACCGGCGCTCCGATGAGCCCGGATGCCAGGCCGTCCGCTGCGCCGAGCGGGTCGTCGGGTGGGCGCCGGGAGCCTGGTTCGGCGAACGACCGTCAGCAGAGCGGCGGTCCGCCAGGGACCAGGCCGGCCACCGCGCCGAGCCTGGGATTGCCTGCGCCCCCGCGGCTCTCGGGGTCGAGGCCCACCCAGTCAGGCAAGCAGGCCGCGCCGGCGGTTCGATCCCAGAACAGCGCTGACGATCGTGCACCCTCAGGCACGCAAGGCCGAGCCGACCGCAGCCCGGCCCAGAGCACCCGGTCAGACCGTCCTCAGGCCGAGCGTCCGCAAGGCGAGCGTCCGCCAGGCGAGCGTCCGCCAGGCGAGCGTCCGCCAGGCGCACGTCCCCGGGCCGAACAGCCCACATCCGAACAGCCCACATCCGATCAGCCCACATCCGATCAGCCCGGATCCGATCAGCCCGGATCCGATCGGGCTGCTTCCGATCGGGCTGCTTCCGATCGGGCCACGGCAAGGCCGACTTCGGCGACCGCATCCCCACGCACCGAGCCCGCACGAACCGAGCAGGTCAGCGATTCTGCGCCGCCGGCCTCCACGGCAGCGCGTGCCGGCGACGTCGACGTGACCGATGTCCGTCGGGTCTGGAACGAGGTGCTCACGGCGGTCCAGCGTCACCGGCGCACCACGCAGATCCTGTTGGCGTCGGCCACGGTCGCGTCCGTCAGCGGGAGTGCGCTCCACCTGACGATGCCGGCCGCTGGTATGGCCCGCCGCGTGGTCGAACCGGCGAACGCCGACCTGCTCCGAGCGGCGCTCAAGGAGGTGCTGGGCGTCGACTGGGCCATCCGATGCGACGCCGCTGACGGACCGGCCGGTCAGGGGTCGGGTCCGGGTAACCGCCCGCCTCCTGGGCCCGCCGGGCCGCAGAACGGCCGCGTAGGCGGCCCGGTGTCCGACCTGATTCCTCCGCCTGATGAGGAGGAGATTCCCGACGACTACGGCGACGAGTTCGACCCAACCGCGCCGCGGGCGGCCGTGCGTGACCCGGAGGAAATGGCGATCGAGCTGCTGACCACCCAGCTCGGCGCCAAGCGACTCGAACCATGAGGGTGATCTGCGCCTCTTGACGAGGGCGGGTTTGATCTGGCCCACTGGGTGCAATCGTTTGCACCTTCGGCACACCTGCGGCACTCCGGCACGTCCGGTGTCCGGGGGTTCCGCCGACGTCGCTCTCCCGGCGGCGGACAGCGTGGGGGGAGTGGTTCGTGGATCGCAGAGATGTTTCCTGGCGCGGGTATTGGCCGGCGGCGCCGACTCCGTTCGACAGCGCCGGACATCTGGACGAGGACGCCCTCCGGCGCTTGATGGACCTCTACGTCCGTCAGGGCGTGCACGGGATCCTGGTCAACGGAAGTACGGGTGAATGGTTCAGCCAGACGCCCGCCGAGCGACGGGATGTCGCGCGTATCGCGGTATCAGAGGTGGCCGGACGTTGTCCGGTGGTGATCGGGGTGACGGCCTATACGGCTGCCGAGGCCATCGAACTGGCCCGCCACGCCGCGGAAATCGGCGCGGACGGCGTGCTGGCCACGCCGCCGCCGTACGTCCATCCGTCCGCGGACGAGACCTTCGCCTTCTACCGCGAGGTTTCCGGCGGCACCGACCTGCCGTTCATGGTCTACAACTGGCCACGCGGAGTCGCGGTCGACATGGGCCGGTACGACGGTCTGTTCCAGCGGCTGGCGGACCTGCCGCAGGTGGTAGCGATCAAGGACAGCACGGGCGACTGGCTGTCCATGATCTCGACCGTCGAGCAGTGCGCCGACCGGGTGGCAGTGTTCGGATCCTTCCTGCACCGGCGGGGACTGGCTGTCCTGCTCGGCGTCGGTGGCGATGGCAACATCGACGGCGGCGGCGTCGGCGCTCCCTACGCCGTGCCCTACTACGCGTGTGTCCAGGCCAAGGATCGGGACGGCGCCATCGCGTGGGTCGACCGGTACCAGAGCCTGTCCGGAAAGCTCATCAACCCTGACTACAGCGGGATCTTCGCCTCGCCGATCCCGCAGCTCAAGGCCGTCATGGCTCTTCTGGGGCAGCCGGGCGGACGGGTCCGCCCGCCACTGCTGCCGGTGATCGAACCGACCACGCTCGCTGCGATCCGCAAGGTCGTCGAGGAGTCCGGGATCGGATGAGCACTGCGGACGTCATCGTCATCGGCGCCGGCATCGTCGGCGCAGCGGTGGCCCACCGGGCTGCCACCCGCGGACTGAAGGTGGTTCTGCTCGAACGCGATGTGCCGGGTCGCCAGGGATCGGGCACGACTGCGGGCAACGTGCACATCCAGACGATCCACACCCGACGACCAGGACAGCAGGTGCCGGTCGACGTCCGCCGGCTGTTGCCGTTGCAGCGGGCGGCGCGCGAGCGGTGGGAGACCTGGGAGGAGGAGATCGGCGCGGTCGGATTCCGTCGATGCGGCGGTCTGATGGTGGCCGAGACCCCGCAGCAGCTCGAAGATCTGCACCGCAAACACCTCTGGGAGCGCGAGATGGGCATCGCCACCGAGGTTCTCGACGCGGAGCAGGCCAGGTCGGCGCTGCCCCTGCTCTCTTCGGCAGTGATCGGCGCCACCTGGTGCGGCTGGGACGGGTTCGCCGATCCGGCCCTGGTGACCCCCACCCTTGTCCGGCACGCGATCGGCGCCGGCGCCGTCCTGCGGGTCAACACACGGGTGCATGCCCTGCATCGCACCGATGGCGGATGGTTCGTCCAGGCCGGCGACGAGGTGTGGTCGGCGCCGGCCGTGGTGAACGCCGCCGGCCCGTGGATCGGGGAGATCTCCGGTCTGGCCGGCGCGCCGGTGGACATGTCGCCGACGGCCCTCCAGATGCACACGCTCGTCGCCGGTGGGCTGGCCCTGCCGTACGTGGTAGCGCATGTGGGAGAGGGTTTGTCGGTCAAGCAGACCGATGACGGCCAGATCATGGTCGGTGGTGGTTGGCCGGCCGGGCCGATGGGTCCTGACGGCCAGGCGGACGCCCGGCAGAGCAGTATCGAGGCGAATCTCGGCCAGGTGCGCCGGATCCTCCCGGCCATCGGTGCCCGCCCGCTCGACCGTGTCTGGACTGGACCCTTGGCCGCCTGTGCTGACGAGATGCCGGTGGTGGGCGAGGTTTCCCGGACGCCCGGGATGTTCGTCGTCGGCGGCACCTACTCGTTCACCTTCGCGCCGCTCTGGGGCGACCTGGTCGCGGATCTCGTCATGGGCATCGAGACGGTCCTCGAGATATCCGATCTCGGACCCGACCGACTGCTCGCCGGCGGCACAGGCCAGGATGACGGCACAGGCCAGGATGACGGCACAGGCCAGGATGACGGCGCAGGATGACGGCGCAGGATGACGGCGCAGGATAGGGCACACGTCCGGGATCAGCAGCAGGAACAGGGAAGAGGGAACCACTCGTGAGCACGATACGGATGTTCATCAACGGTCAGGCGCTGTCGGGCGGGTCGCTGCACCACGCCCTCGACGGGGGGACCCTGCTGGGCGCAGCCCTGACCGCGCCGCGGTACCGGTTCTTCTCCGTCCGCGACGAATTCCCCGGTCTGCACCCGGTCACCGAAGGCGGCGTGGCCGTGCTCGGCGAGCTCTACGAGGTCAGCTACGAACTGCTGCGGGAGTCGCTGCTGCCGCAGGAACCTGCCGAGTTGGAACTTGGCGTGATCGAGATGGGTGACGGGACCGGCTCGCTCGCCATGCGGATGCGCGCCGAGGCCCTCGGGCGCGATGACGTCGTCGACATCAGCGACGCCGGCGGCTGGCTCGCCCACCTCGCCGCTCGATGACGGCCGGCCCGGTGACGGACGCCTCGATGACGGACCACCCGACGAGAGGCGGCGACCTGGTGATCCGAGGCGGCACGATGGTCGACTCGGGCTGGCAGGGCCCTGCCGATGTGTGGATCGCCGACGGTCTGGTCAAGGCCCTCCTGTCACCAGGGGAGCCGGCGCCCGGCGCCCGCGAGCTCGACGCCCGCGGAAAGCTGGTGATGCCAGGGGGTGTCGACCCGCACTGCCACGTCGGCTTCACCTCCGGCGAGTTCTCCTCCCTCGACGACTACCGGCAGTGCACGACCGCGGCTATCTTCGGCGGCACCACCACCATCGTCGACTTCGCCATCCCGCGTCCCGGGCAGGAGCCGATCGAGGCCGCGGATCTCCAGCGCGCCATAGCATCTCAGGGCCTGTGTGACTCGGCGCTGCACGGATGCGTCGTGCAGTGGAACGACACCACTGCCGACCAGCTCCGCTGCATGGCGGCCGCGGGCATCCGGACGGTCAAGATGTTCACCACCTACCGCGGCGAGACGATGGCCGACGAGGACACCATCCTGGCGACGATGGCCACCCTGCGCGAGCTCGGCGGCATGGTCGTCATCCACTGCGAGTCGAATGCGATCGTCGAGGACGCGCAGCGCCAGTGCGCCGACGGTGACAAACTGCCGGCAAGCGAAATGGCCGCGAGTCGGCCGGCGCTGGCCGAGACCGCTGCGGTGGCAGCAGTTCTGGCCATCGCAGAGTCGCAGGGTGCACCGGTCTACTTCGTCCACCAGTCGACGGCGGCGGCGGTGGAACTCGTGGCGGATGCACGTCGACGGGGGCTGCCGGCGTTCACCGAATCGGTGGCCCACCACCTCACGCTGGACGACGCCAATTACGCAGCAGCAGAGCCCGAGCGCTTCGTATGCTGCCCGCCGTTGCGGGCGCGTGCGGAGGTCGAGGCGCTGGGCCGCCACCTGTTCACCGGCGCGATCACCACCATCGGATCCGACCACTGCTGCTACGACCTCACCCAGAAACGTTCCCACCGGCATGACGTCCGTCAGATGCCGAACGGACTGCCCGGTGTCGAAACGCGTCTACCGGTGATCTTCTCCCGGTTCGTCGTAGAGCAGGGCCTGCCGCTGACCGCCTTCGTGGCCCTCACCGCCGCGAATCCCGCCCGCACCAACGGGTTGTACCCGCGCAAGGGCTGTCTGATGCCGGGCTCCGACGCCGACATCGCGATCTGGGATCCGTCGATCCGATGGTCACTGCACAACGAGAACCTGCACATGGCCACCGATTACACGCCCTACGAGGGGCTCCAGGTCACCGGCCGCCCCGTCACGGTGCTCGTCGGCGGACGCGTGGTGGTGCACGACGGTGAACTGGTCGACGACCGTGCGCTCGGCCGGCACTTGCCCGCCGACCCGGTCGACCTCGCGGGACTGAGTCGTCAACTGGTCGGTGGCTGCTGACCGGGTAGCACCACCCCGATCTGCGCCAGCTGGTCAGTCAGGCCCAGGAACTCCCAGCGGCACAACGCGATCGGCACGTTGCCGTTCCGCCAGAGGTAGTCGTGCAGCTGCTGGATGTCGACGTCCTGACCGGGACGTTGCCGCGCCGCGTCGGCGATCAGCGAGAGGATCTGGGTCTTGCCGATCTGGTAGGAGATCGCCTGGCCGGGTCCTTCGGCGAAGTCGGCGGCCTCCTGCGCGGCGGTCGCCGCGTCCATCGGCACCTCGGTGCCCAGGTACCGCGCCGCCTCCGCAATGCTCAGCGTCCCGGTGGCCAGCCCGACGTCGACCTTGACCCGCAGGGCCCGCAGCCTCATGAAGTTGTAGAGGATCACGCGGGTGTCCGGTGCATCGTCGAAAAGCCCTGCGGCGAGTGTCATCTCCTCGTTGTAGAAGGCGACGCCCTCGTTCGCGCCGGAGTCGTAGAAGTGCCGGCGCAGCATCCTGGGATGCCTCCACGCGAGCGCGAGCTGCTGGTAGTGCGCTCCCTCGTGCACGATCCCGGCCCGCGGGTCGACGGCATTGGCGGCGTAGAAGTACGGAAGGTCAGGGCCGGGGGCGGGGGTGTACTTGACGCTGTTCTCGTCAAGGCGGGTCGCCGAGGTGAGGTCGTCGCAGACGCCCAGGAAGCCGAATGGTTCGAGATAGGCGGGCATCTTGGCAAAGAGATAGCGGCCCAACGATTCCGGCTGCGACAGCAGTCCACGTTCGACGTGGAACTGCCGGACCTCGGCCTCCTGGCGATCCTCCAGGGCCACCTGGGCCTCGATGTCCGCCGGCATCGGCGCGGGCGGACGGCCGGCGACCCGATTGCGGTTGCGCTCGAGGTGTTCGAGGGCGATGGCCCGATCCAGTTCGGCCGAGCCGATGGCCAGCAGTTGCTCCGGGGTGAAGGGCATCACCGCGACGTCGCGCAGGAACTGTTGGTAGGCAACAGCTCCCACCGGCACCCACGGCGTCATCGAGGGGTGCTGCTCGACGAGCCACTCGCGGAAGGTGACCAGAGCGGCGGCCGCTGCTCCGGCGGCCTCGGTGACCGCCGTGCCCAGTTCCGGGTAGATCTGCGCCAGCGCCGCACCAACGGCTGCACAGCGCTTCTCGATGTCGGTGAGTTCGTCGAGCGCGAGCGCTGCACACTCCGCGAAGGCATGGCCGGTCAGGTTCTCCCGGCCGGTGGCCAGGATTCCCGGAGCCGCGGAGAACAGCCGGACGACCTCGCGGATCCGCTCGGCGTCGACTCCGGGGCGAAGGAGCGCATCGAAGACCGTGCCGATGCTCTGGTCGAGGTAGAACCGCGGCTGGCGCTGCCAGGAGCGAACGACGTCCAGCTCCCACTCGACCCTGGCCAGCAGGGAGATCAGCAGTCGCCGGTCCACCAGATCGGACACGTCCTCGCCGACGTCGAGGGCCGCCAGCTCGTCCGCGAACGCAGAGCGCTGGTCGCGGATGCTGGCCACGGTCGCCGCGCAGAAGTCCGGGAGCCAACCGGCCGGCCGTTCCACCCTGGGGATGTCATCACGGTTGCGGGGTTGATGCACGATCTGCCACGACCAGATGCGCGACCCGAGTTCCTCCAGTGCCGCACTCCCGGCCGCAAGCGCAGCGACAGCATCGGCGGGTTGGTCCGGCATCAGCGTCTCCCCTCCGGCGCAGAGCCGGGAGCATCGTGGTCGAGTGGGCGCCTTCCTGCAGGTGGGCGCGAGTTCAATGTGATGATGGCACCTTCGGTGTTCGGGGGAACCGAGCAGGGGAATGGGGAGTGACGCCGTGGCGAACGATCTGCGTGAGGTGGCCCGGGCCAGTGGGGTGTCGATCAGTACCGCCTCCAGGGCGCTGGCCGGCTCGACCCTGGTGAGCGACGCGACCCGCGCCAGGGTGGAGGAGGCGGCGCGGCGGATCGGCTACCGGCCCAATGCCAGCGCACGGGCCCTGCGGACCGGCGGATCGAGGCTGGTGGGCCTGGTGATCACCAATCTCGTGAACAACAGCTTCCGGGTGATCGCCGAGATCGTGCAGCAACGGCTGGCCGAGGCCGGGCACCACCTGGTGCTCTCCATCACCGGCGGCGACGCCGAATCGGAACGGGCCGCCCTGCATACGCTGATGGAACTCGGAGCCTCCGGCGTCGTCGCCGTCGGCTCCGACAGCAAGGCGTTCGCCGAGGTCAAGGCGGGTGCGATGCCGGTCGTGCACCTGGGGCGGCGGCCGGCGAAGCTGGTCGGCGACTGCGTGCTGGGTGATGAAGGCGCCGGGGCCGGATCGGCGGTGGAACTGCTCATCAAAAACGGGCACCGCCGGATCGGCATCGTCTGCGGACCGGCGTCGGTGACATCGGGCCGGGAGCGGCTCGACGGCTACCGGCAGGCGCTGCTGGCAGCCGGCCGGCCGGCGCCGGAAGAGTTGGTGGTGGCCGGGTCCTTCACCGCGCGGACCGGCGTCGAGGCGGTCGACGCACTGCTCGCGCTCCCGCGGGCGCGCCGGCCGACGGCCCTGCTGGTCGCCAACCACGAATCCGCCTACGGGGTGCTGCCCCGCCTTCGTGAGCTGGGTGTCGCCATTCCGGAGGCGATGAGCGTCATCTGCTACGAGGATGCGCCGATCATGCACTGGTGGTGGCCGCCGATCACCGTGGTGGACAACCAGCCGGCGCAGATGGCCGAACTGGTGACGCAACTGCTGATGGATCGGATCACCGGGGTGCGCGCTTCGACAACCAGATCGGCGGTGCATCGAATTCCAACCCGTTTGGTCGAGAGAGGGTCGGTGGCGGCTGTTCCGTCCCGCGCCCCCGGCCGCTGACCCACCTGCCTCACGCGGTCCCACAACGGAGCTGGACATCTCCCACAACGGAGCTGGACATCGCTGGGAACCACGAATAGTTTTCCCATCTGTAACAACAGTGATTGACAGGGCAATGTGTCGGTGTCACCCTCGTGCAATCGTTTGCATTCCGGCAGCGAGAGGCATCGGGGTCGAGCGATCGGCTGACGGTGGTTGAAAGGGATCAGATGCGCATACGCAGTTGGACGGCCAGTTGCCTGGCGGCCTCCTTGGTGGTCGGGCTGGCCGCGTGCAGCAGCACCAGTTCCACGGCGACCAACCCCGTGGTCGGCAGCACCACCTCGGCAGCCGCCGGAAGTCAGGCCCCGGCGGCGGGCTCGTCCGCCCCGGCCGGCAGCACCTCGGCCGGCGGTGCTTCCAGTAGTAGTTCGGCCGCTCCGGTCGTCACCAGCAGCGGAACCCTGGTGGTCGACACCGCGTTCCAGCTGAAGACGGTGGACCCCGGCCGCATGTTCGAGCCGACCGGTCTGCTCATCGACCACGCCATGTACTCGACGCTGCTGACCTTCACCGGCGACGACGTGAAGAAGCCCGTCCCGGATCTGGCGGAGTCCTACTCCGCGTCGGCCGACGGCAAGGTCTACACCTTCAAGCTCCGCAAGGACGCCGTCTTCTCCGACGGGACCCCGGTCACCTCGGCCGATGTGGTGTTCTCCCTGAACCGGGTGGCCAACCTCAAGGGCAACCCGTCGTTCCTGATGGCCGGCATCACGGTCACCGCGCCAGACGCGTCCACCGTCGTGCTGACCAGCGCGACGCCGAACCCGGCGATCCCGTTCATCGTGCCGAACTCGGCCCTCGGCATCCTGAACTCCAAGGCCGTCAAGGCTGCCGGTGGTTCGGATGCAGTGGGAGCCGACAGCGCGGACAAGGCGGAGACCGCACTGAACACCAAGTCCCAGGGGTCCGGCCAGTACATCCTCGACTCCTACAGCACCACCACGCAGGTCAAGCTGACGGCCAACCCGAAGTACTGGGGCACGAAGCCGAAGTACGAGACGATCATCGTTCGCAACGTCCAGGCCAACGTGCAGAAGCTGAACGTGATCAAGGGTCAGTCGCAGATCGCGGTCGACCTCTCCCCGGCGCAGGCCGACGGTCTCGGCTCGAGCGTCCAGACGATCAGCGGTGCCTCGCCGAACGTCTTCTTCCTCTTCACCAACAACAGTGCGACCGTCTCGAAGGTCACCAGCAACCCTGACTTCCAGGAAGCCGTGCGGTACGGCGTCGACTACGACAGCCTGGTCAACCTCGCCGGATCCGGAGCGGTGCAGGCGAACGGCATCATCCCGACGATGTTCCTCGGCTCCCTCGCGGCCGGCACCGGCATCAAGCGCGACGTCGCGAGGGCCAAGGCCGCACTGGCCAAGTCGGGGATCACCGACCCGACCGTCACCTTGTCCTACCCAAGCGACATCCAGGTCAACGGACTCAACTTCGGAGACCTCGCGGCCCGCGTGCAGGCGAACCTGAAGGACGTCGGCATCACGGTGAAGCTCGCCCCGGCGTCGGTGCAGACCGCCCTCGACACCTACCGCGGGGGCAAGGAGGAAATGGGACTGTGGGAGTGGGGCCCTGACTACCCCGACCCGGGTGACTACCTGAACTTCCTGCCCGGCCAGGTGGTCGGCAAGCGCGCCAACTGGCTCGCCGGTCAGTCCCCGGCCCTCGAGGCCCTCGGCACCAAGGCCGGTGCCACCATCGACGACGCCACCCGCGTCACCCAGTACACCGAGATCCAGAAGATGATGAACCAGGCGGGCCCGATCATGCCGCTCATCCAGCCGGCCCAGATCATCGTTGCGGCGACCTCGGTCAAGAACGTGAAGGCGAACGCCCTCTGGTTGGTCAACCTCAGCGAGCTCGGCTAGCACTCGGTGAGCTCGGCTGAAAAACGCACCACCACCACCACGGCCGCCGTGCCGGTCTCGCGCAAGCGGGCCCGGCACGGCGATCTGTGGAAGTTCCTCGGCAAGCGCCTCGGCATCGGGGTGCTGCTGGTCTTCGGTGTCATGCTCGTCTCGTTCCTGCTCACCCAGCGTGTCCCCGGCGACCCGGCGGCTGCGAACCTCGGCCAGCAGGCCATCGAGGATCCGGCCGCCGTCGCCGCGTTCCGCGCCAAGTACGGACTGGACAAGCCACTGCCCGTGCAGTTCCTGACGTACGTCTGGAACGTCCTGCACGGCGACCTCGGGTTGTCCCAGCAGAGCCACCGCCCGGTCAGCACCGATCTGGCCGAGTACGTGCCGGCCACCTTCGAACTGGCCATCTTCGCCATCGTGCTGTCCCTGCTGATCGGGGTGACCTTCGGCGTCCTCGCCGCCGTCACCCGGGATCGCTGGCCCGACCAGGTGCTGCGGGTGGTCAGTCTCGGCGGCGTGTCGATGCCGACCTTCTGGATCGCCCTGATGGCGTTCTACCTGCTGTTCTTCAAGTGGGGGATCCTGCCCGGCGGCGGACGTCTCGATCCGACGCAGACCCCGCCGGACCACATCACCGGCATGTACACGGTCGACGCGCTGCTGCACGGCCAGTGGTCGCTGTTCGGCTCCGCGCTCTACCACCTGGTGCTCCCCGGCCTGGTCCTCGCCACCTACACGATCGGCCTCCTGCTGCGTTTCACCCGTGCGTCGGTGCTGGAGATCCTCGGCAACGACTACGTCAGGGCCGCAAGGGCCAAGGGCCTGCCGGAGCGGGTCGTGGTGATGCGGCACGTGCTGCGCCCGGCGCTGGTCTCGATCATCACCGTGGCCGGTGTCGCCTTCGGCAGCCTGCTCTCCGGTGCCGTGCTGGTCGAGAGCATCTTCTCCTGGCCGGGTCTGGGCGCCTACGCATATCTCAGTGCTATCAACCTCGACCTGCCCGCGATCATGGGCGTCAGCCTCGTGGTGGCAGTCGTCTACATCGGCCTGAACCTGCTGGTGGACGTGCTGTACGGCGTCATCGACCCGCGGATCCGGCTCTCGTGAGCACGCCAGAACCGGCCATGGGGGTCGACCTCGCGCTGGAGGGCCCGGCCGGTGCGTCCGGCCTGCTCGCCGGCGACGCGGCCGGCGACCAGCGCGGCAACCTGCCTGGCGACCTGCAGGCGGCGAAGAAGCGGTCGTCGTTGCCATGGCGGCAGCCGCTGGCCATCGTCGGGATGGTCGTCGTGCTGGCCTGGATCGTGGTGGCGATCTTTGCGCCGCTCATCGCCCCGTCGGACCCGCTGGCCCAGGACTTCGTCCAGCTCAAGGCCCCGTCGGCCGAGCACTGGCTCGGCACCGATGAGCTCGGACGGGACGTCCTGTCCCGGATCATCTACGGTGCAAGGGTTTCGCTGCCGCTGGCGGTCCTGCTCGTGCTCGGCGCGATGATCTTCGGTACGATCCTCGGGTCGCTGGCCGGCTTCTTCGGCGGTTGGGTCGACGCGGTCGGCATGCGCCTCGCCGACATCGTCTTCGCCTTCCCCGGCATCATCCTGGCCATGGCGGTGGCCGCCGCGCTCGGTCCGGAGCTGCTCAACGCGGTGCTGGCCGTCATCGTCGTGTCCTGGCCGGCGTACGCCCGGCTGGTTCGCGGGTTGGTGCTGTCCGCCCGTGGTTCGCAGTACGTCATCGCCTCCCGGCTGCTCGGTGCGTCGCCGCTCCGCGCGCTGGTCGTCGACATCCGGCCGAACGTGCTGGGCCCCATCCTGGTGATGGCATCGCTCGACGTCGGCAACGCCGTCCTGCTGTTGTCCGGCCTGTCGTTCCTCGGCCTGGGAGCTCAACCGCCCACCGCGGAGTGGGGCGCCATGGTCGCCGCCGGCGCGCAGAACTTCGACAAGTGGTGGATCGGGCTGTTCCCTGGCCTTGCCATCCTGACGGTCGTGCTGGCCTTCAACTTCATCGGTGACTCGCTGCGGGACGCGCTCGATCCGCGCACGGCAAAAGCGCTGCGGGACTGATCATGTCGACCCAACTCCTGACGGTGGAGCACCTCAGCGTCGCGTTGAGCACCAGCCGCGGCTCCTTCAAGGCAGTGGACGACGTCTCGCTGACCGTCGGCACCGGCGAGATCGTCGGCATCGCGGGCGAGAGCGGCAGCGGCAAGACCATGACGGCGCTGACGCTCCTCGGTCTGCTCCCGCACGGTGCCCGGACGGCCGGCTCCGTCCGCTTCGACGGCACCGAGTTGCTGACCAGTACGCAGCGGGCGCTGCGCAAGATCCGCGGCCGGCAGATCGCCATGGTCTCGCAGGATCCCGCGACCAGCCTCCATCCCATCCTGACGGTGGAACGGCAGCTCACCGAGCACATGCGCCATCACCTGGGGGTCAGCAAGAGCGAGGCCCGGACCAGGGCGATCGATCTGCTGGCCACGGTGCGCATCCCGGACCCGGAGCAGGCGCTGAGCACCTATCCGGGGCAGTTCTCCGGAGGGATGCGGCAACGCATCGCCATCGCGGTCGCACTGGCCTGTGAACCGCGACTGCTGCTCGCCGACGAGCCCACCACCGCACTGGATGTCACCGTGCAGGCCGGCATTCTTCGCCTGCTGCAACGACTCCGTGAGGAGCGCGGGCTCGCGGTGGTGATCATCACGCACGATCTCGGGGTGATGTCGGCGTTGGCCGACCGGGTCTGCGTGATGTACGGAGGTCGGATGGCCGAGGTCGGTCCGCGGTCCGAGATCCTCGCCCAGCCACGGCATCCGTACACCAGAGGCCTGCTCGACGCCCTTCCGCACCCGGAGGCCGGCGCCGCCGAACTGCGGCCCATCGCCGGTAGCCCGCCCAGCCTGGGCAAGGTCCCGTCCGGTTGCCCGTTCCACCCGCGGTGTCCATCGGCCCAGCCACGCTGCAGCACGGACCGACCCGAGCTGCTACCGATCGCCCCCGGCCATCTGCTCGCCTGCCCGGTCGATCCGCTGAAGGTCCCGTCCGCGGCCGGATCGGGTGGTGGCGCATGACGCCGCTGGTGGAGGTGTCGGGTCTGTGCGTCGACTACGGACGCGGCAGCGGCCGGGTCCGGGCCGTCGACGGGATCGACCTGACCGTCAATCCCGGCGAGATCCTCGGCCTGGTCGGCGAATCCGGTTGTGGCAAATCCACCCTCGGCCGCGCCATCGTCGGTCTCGAGCCGGCGGCGGAAGGATCCGTCCGTTTCGAGGGCCAGCCGGTGGCGCCGCTGGGTCGCCGCAAGCGGTCCACCTCGCTCCGCAAGCTGCAGATGGTGTTCCAGGATCCATACTCGTCGCTGAACCCGCGGCGCCTGGTCGGAGATCTGATCGGTGACGGTGTCGTGCTCGGTGGCGGCACCAGAGCCGCTGCGGCGCAGCGGGTCGTCGAAGTACTGGGCCGGGTCGGCCTGCCGTCGGACGCCGCGCAGAAGTACCCGCACGAGTTCAGTGGCGGGCAGCGTCAGCGCATCGCGATCGCTCGGACGCTGGCCGCCGACCCGGAGTGCCTGGTCGCCGACGAACCGATCAGCGCGTTGGACGCCTCGGCCCAGGCCCAGGTGGCCAACCTTCTTGGAGATCTGGTGCGGCAGACCGGTCTTGCGCTGGTCTTCATCTCCCACGACCTCTCGGTGGTGCGGCAGATCGCCGACCGGGTGGCCGTGATGTACCTCGGGCGGATCGTCGAGATCGGTGCCACCAGCAACGTCTGGAGTGCGCCGGTGCACCCGTACACCGAGGCCCTGATCGCGGCGATCCCGCGGGCCGACGGCGCCGGGATCCTGCCGATCGACCTCCCCGGTGACGTTCCCGACCCGGCCAGCCCGCCCACCGGCTGCCGGTTCCACCCGCGTTGCCCGATCGCCGAGGACCGTTGCACTCTCGAGGATCCCCGTCCGGTCCTCATCGACGAGCGCGAGGTGGCCTGCCTCGTCAGGGCTCCGGCGGCAGTGGGTTCCGCTGCGCGCTGAACTGGGTCCCGGAAGATACAAAATCTGTTGCAGCGAAGAAGAAGGAGCTCCACCGTGTGGCTGGTGAACGCCAATGTCGTCGACGTCCTGACCGGCGAGAAACTGCTCGACCGTGCCGTCCAGGTCGGTGAGGACGGCCGGATCGTCGAGGTGGCCTCGGCTCCGCCCGTGCTGGCCAAGGACGCGGATGTCGTCGATGTCGCCGGACGGTGGCTCCTGCCCGGCCTGATCTCCTGCCACACCCACCTGTCCGTGGTGTTCCCGTTCTCCGACACCGACGAACAGGAGGACCCGGCGATCACGGCCTATCGGTCGGCGACCAGGGCGCACCAGGCGCTGCAGGCCGGCATCACCACCATCCGGTGTGTGCACGAGCAGAACCAGGCCGATCTGTCGCTCCGCCGGGCTGCCGCGCGGGGCTGGATCAGCGCACCCCGAATCCGTGGTGCCGGTCGGGCCGTCTCGACCGTCGGCGGGCACGGCGAGGGCGCCGCTGCCGTGTACGCCACCGGCGAGGAGGAGTTCTACCGGGCCGCCGCGGCCGAGATCACCGACGGTGCTGACCATGTCAAGATCTTCATCACCGGGGGGCTGGCCAAGAAGGGCGAGAACTACGACACCCTGGAAATGGCCGATGGCGAGATCCGCGGGGTGGTCCGCGCCGCCCACGAGCACGACAAGTACGTGGTCGCCCACTCCGGCGACGCGGTGGCGATCCGACAGGCACTGGCCCAGGGCGTCACCTCGTTCGAACACGCCTACCGGCTCGACGAGGAAACCGCACGGATGCTGGTCGGCCCCAATATCTTCGTGACCCCGACGCTGTGCGTCACCCGGAGCGAATCCTGGATGCGCGCCAACCACTTCGAGGAACATTCGATCCAGCAGGCGCTGGCTGCGGCCGACGATCACCTGCTGAGCATCCAGCGGGCAATCCGGGCGGGTGTCACGCTGGTGAATGGAACCGACTATCCACCAGGGGATCTGGTGGACGGGGTGCCGGCAGCGGTGCACGAGATGCTGCTCATGGCGGACGCCGGGCTGACGCCGCTGCAGGCGCTGCAATCGATTTCGAGCCAGGCGGCCCGGCTGCTGCGGATCGACGACCACGTCGGGCAGATTCGGCCCGGTTTCGTCGGTGACCTGATCGCGGTCGACGGGGACCCGCTGGCCGATCTCGATGCGCTGCGCAACATCTCGCTGGTCGTCCAGGGTGGCCGGGCTGTCCGTGGCGCGGCATGAGCGCTGACATTCCCTCGTCGCAGCCGGGAGCGTCGCTGACTCGCTTCCGAGACGGTTCGGCCTGGGAGACCGTGGCCGGATACAGCCGGTCGGCGAGGTCGGGCAACGTGGTGGCGGTCAGCGGCACCACCGCTCCGGATGGTGCGCGGCTGTTCCCGGGTGACACCTACGGGCAGACGGCGTCGTGCTTGCGGCAGGTCGTCGCTGCGGTCGAAGCGTTGGGCGGCAGGGACATCGACATCATCCGGACCCGCATCATGCTGGTCCCCGGCGCCGATGTCGAGGGCGCGTCCCGCGCCCATCTGGAGGTGCTGGGGCACGTGGCCCCGGCCAACTCGCTCTACTTCGTCGCCGGTCTCGTCGGAGAGGGCCTGCTCGTCGAGGTGGAAGGCGACGCCGTAGTCGGGGGGACGCCGTGACCTGGTCCCTGCGCCTCAACAACGACCTGGCGGCCGACGAGCTGCTCGACATCGCCCTGCTGGCCGAGGATCTCGGGTGCGACCAGCTGTGGGTCTCCAACGATCTGTACCTGCGTTCGGCTCCGGTGTTGCTGAGCGCGCTGGCGATGCGCACGAGCCGGATGAAGCTGGGCATCGCGATCATGAACCCGTACTCCGTGCACGTTTCGGAGCTGGCGATGGTCGCTGCCACCCTGGCCGAGGTGTCCGGCGGCCGCTTCCTGCTCGGCGTCGGGGCCGGTTCGGAGGAGTTCCTGAGCTGGGCCGGGCTGGCCCGTCCGCGGCCGTTGGCGACCACCGCGCAGACGGTGGCGGCACTCCGCCGGATGCTCGGCCACCAGGACGTCGATGACGCCGACCTGCCCTCCTGGTTCGGGGACCACAGCGTGCTGCGGTTCGACCAGTCCGGGGTGGTGCCGGTCTACGTGGGCGGGATGGCCCCGAAGATGCTGGCCATGGCCGGCCGGCTGGCCGACGGCGCGCTGCCCCTGCTCTATCCGCCGGAGCACTATGTCACTGCGCGGGCCCAGGTGTACGCCGGCCTGGCCGCCGCCGGCCGGGATCCCGCCGACTTCGACCTGCCGGCCTGCATCTGGGTGTCGTTGTCCGACAACGGTTCCGCCGGTCGGGCGGCGCTGGCCGAGAAGCTCGCCTACTACGGTCCGTCGATCTCGCCGTACCTGCTGGCCGAGGTCGGTCTGACTCCGGAGGACTTCCTGCCGGCCGCCGCGCTGGCCCAGCGGGGCCGCGCCGCCGAGGCCGTCGCGATGATCGACGACCGGATGCTGCGGTTGGGCATCGCCGGCGACGAGGAGGACGTGATCCGCCGCTGCCGGGCCCTGCGCGACCTCGGCGCCGCCCACCTGTCGTTCGGGCCGCCACTCGGGCCGAATCCGTTGCAGGCGGTGCGGATCCTGGGCGAGAGGGTGATGCAGGCCCTGGGCGCCGCTGTCGAGGGGGACTCGATCTCTGAACGGGAGCCGGCCCGCGACCTGGGCCCGGCCACCGACCTGGATTCGGTCCCCGATGTGGATTCGGTCCCCGAGCTGGAGGAGCACGTCGATGTCCGCACTGCCTGACGGAAATTCTGATCCGGCCTCGGCGCCCGGTCTGATCTGGGCGGCCACGCTCGACATCTACGCCGGCTTCCTGGCGTCCGACCGACCCCGGATCGACGCGCACCTGCATCCCGATGCCACCTTCTGGGATACCGACGAGCCCGAGCTGATCAGCGGCAGGGCCGAACTCGACGCCGTGCGCGATCGGCGACCTGCCGCCGACGGCGGGCGGACGGTGACCGCGCTGGACGGCGTCGATCCCGTCATCGACGTCTGGGGTGACACCGCCCTGGCACGCCACTGGGTGACGGTCCGCTTCTCGTCGAACGACGTGCCGGCGCAGAGCGTCCGGGTCACCACCGTCTGGCGACTGACCGACGGGCGCTGGCTGGCCGTGCACAACCACGAGGACGTGCGGGCGACGAGCCGATGAGACCTGATCGCCGCCGCATCCTGCCGGCGTGCTCGGTGAGGCGCTATGGCGTCGTCGGGAGTGGGGTGTCGTGGTGAAACACGGTGCCGAGGGCGAGGAAGACCGTTCGATGGAGCTGTTCGACCTCCGGGTGACGGTCGAGCGGATCGAAGGGCGCTCGGTCTGCGGGATGAACGTCGGCGACTACTTCGAACTGGTCAAGTCCTCGCAACTGCGGATCCCGGACGGGCAGCACTTCTGCGTCTTTGCTCTCCAGTCGGCGTTGCCGTTCCTGGCCGCGAAACAACGCAAACTGGCGTCAGCGGACTGGTTGGAGACCGATTCGCTGATCTGCTGCCCCGATCCGGACGAGCGGTTGGTGATGCGGATCGACCGCATCGGCGTCCGGACCATGGATGCCGGTGAGCTGACGTGACCGGTGGCCCCGTCGAGTCGGGCCGTCCGGTCGAGATCGGGTTGGGGCTGCAGACGGACAAGCCGGTGGGCCGATACGCGGAGTTGGCGACGGTGGCAGAGCGGTGCGGGTTCGAAGTCGTCAGCGTGTTCGGTGACCTGCTGTTCCAGCCGCCGATCGTGCCGCTGCTGGAGATGGCGGCGGTGACGAGCCGCGTCCGACTCGGGGTGGCCTGTTGGAATCCGTACACCCAGCATCCTTACGAGATCGCCGGGCAGCTCATCGCTCTCGAGGCTGCGTCGGGTGGCCGCGCCTACCTCGGGCTGGCCCGCGGGACCTGGCTCGGAGCCATCGGGGTGGAGCAGCCCCGGCCCGTCGAACACGTCCGGGACGCGGTGTCCGTCATCCGGGCCCTGATTTCCGGTGAGGACGGTGGGGTCGACGGCCGCTCGTTCCGGCTCGCTCCCGGTGTCCGGCTGCGGTATCCATTGCCGGCCCGGATGCCTCCGGTCCTGATCGGCACCTGGGGGCCGAAGATGGCAGGGTTGGCCGGGGAGATCGCCGACGAGGTCAAGATCGGCGGCAGTGCCAACCCGGCGATGGTCGCCGTCATGCGGGAGCGGATCGGGGTCGGGACCGAGAACGCCGGCCGGTCAACCGATTCCGTCCGCATCGTGGTCGGCGCCGTGACGGTGGTCGACCGCGACGGCGCAGCGGCGAGGGCCAGGGCCCGGTCCGAAGTAGCGATGTACCTTGCCGTGGTGGCGGCGCTCGATCCGGGTGCCGACGTCCCGCCCGACCTGATCGCAGCCATCGGCAAACTGGTGGACGAGGGGGAGCACGAGGCTGCGGGCGCTCTGATCCCCGATGATCTGCTGGATCTCTTCGCCTTCTCCGGTACCCCGGATCAGGTTGCTGCCCAGGCACAGTCGCTGATCGACGCCGGTGTGGGACGGGTGGAGTTCGGGACGCCGCACGGACTCGACGACGCCGGTGGCATCGAGATGCTCGGCCGGGACGTGCTTCCGCTGCTGCGTCGCTGAGATGACCTGGTTTGCGGGGCTTCTCGTCTCAGGCACCGCGGGGGGCATACATGATGACCGCGACCCCGAGTAGACAGATCACTGCGCCCGCGATGTCGTAGCGGTCCGGCTTGAACTTGTCGACGACCATGCCCCAGGCCAAGCTGCCGACCACGAAGATGCCGCCGTATGCAGCCAGGATCCGTCCGAACTGGGCGTCCGGCTGCAGGGTCGCGACGAAGCCGTAGAGCCCCAGCGCGATCACCCCGCCGCCCACCCACAGCAGCCCGCGATGCTCGCGCACGCCCTGCCAGATCAGCCACGCCCCACCGATCTCGGCAACGGCGGCGAGCACGAACAGCAGCAGGGACCGGACGATGAGCATGCGCCAACGGTATGACGGCTCCTTCCGCCTGCACGACCCAGGCCCCGACGTGGGCCGCACCGGTATGACGGCGGGCCGCACCAGTATGACGTGGGCTGCACCGGTATGACGGCGGGCGGCCATACAGGTGCGGGCCGGGTCATACCCCTCGGCCTGCGGCGGGGTCTGGCTCATACCGGTGGCACAGGTGGCATCGGCGGATCGCGTCGGCGGACGTGCAGGATGCGGTCGACGGTGTCGTCGACCATCGCCGAGAGGTCGGGCCAGGGGAAGGAGGGTCGGGCGGTGCGCATGTGCACCATCCCGTGCACGAACGCCCAGAGGCTGGTGGCGACGAGATGCGCCTCCACATCGCCGGCCGGTGGCCCGAGCGCTCCCGCCACCTCGCTGACCAGCGACTGGAAGGTATCGCGTCCGACCATCAGCCCAGACGGCCCGATCAGTTGGCCGCGGGTGGAGGCGGCGAAGATCACCGAGGCAGACCGAGTTTTTTGGTCAGTTTCAGGTGGTTTCGGTTCAGGCTTGGCGAAGATGCGTGTCGAAGAACTCCAGGATTCGACTCTTGGCGTGAGCGGCTGCATCGTGGTCGTAGCCGACGCCCATGACCTTCATCAACGGAGTCAGCGGCGAGGCGACGGTGACCCGGTTCATGAAGCCGTGCCGCGCCTCCGGGTACTCCTTCACGTCGTGGGTCGCCCCGGACTTCGTAAGGGCCGCTTCGATTTTCGCAGCCGCACCGGGCAGTCCCTTGTCCTTGCCACCGAAGCTCGCGACGATCGGGCAGGGCGCTGACAGCACCTCGTCGACATTCTTCGGCAACTGCCCGTAGTTGACCGACGCGGCACCCCAACCGGGACGGCCGGCCATCAGGAGCGCGAAGCCGCCGCCCATGCAGAAGCCGATCACGCCGACCGTGCCCGTGCAATCCGGATGGGCGGCGACGGCGACGCGGACCCGCTCGAGCTGCTCGAATATCGGCCCCTTCTGGGACGTCAGCTGGCGAAAGGCGCCCTGTACGCAACGGATGGTCGACCGCCCCTCGTACAGGTCGGGCATCACCGCCAGATAGCCGGCCGCAGCAAGCCAGTCGGCCTGTTCCTTCATGTCGTTGCCGGCCCCGAAGGCATCGTGGACCACGACCACCCCGGGCCACGGGCCCTCCCGGTCGGATACCTTCACCGGTCTGGCGAGATAGTCGGTGGCGAGGAGCTCGGTGGGTGCGGTGGTGGCCATGATGTGAAGGTACGCCCGGGTCGCCCGTACCCGGCCGGTCGGCGACCGGGTCAGTGTCCCCGGACGATCCACTCGTCCAGGTGGGGTGCCTCGGCGCCGATGGTGGTGTCGTCGCCGTGCCCGGTATGCACCTCGGTCGCGGCCGGCAGGTTCAGCAGCTTCGTGCTGATCGAGTCGATGATCGTCGGGAAGTCGGAGAACGACCGTCCCGTGGCGCCCGGTCCGCCGTTGAACAACGTATCGCCGCTGAACAGCGCGCCGAGTGCGGGGAAGTAGACGCAGACCGCCCCCGGAGCGTGCCCAGGGGTGTGCAGCACCGTGCCCTCCACCCCCGCGACGGAGATGACCTGGCCGTCGGTGAGGTCGGCGTCGGGCCGGCGGTCCTGGTGCTTCATCCCCCAGAGGTGGGCGTCGGCCGGATGGAGCAGTATCGGTGCGCCCGTCAGCTCCGCGAGTTCCGGAGCGGCGTCGATGTGATCGTCGTGTCCGTGGGTGGACAGGATGGCCACCACGCGTCGACCGCCCACCGCCTCGGCGATGGCGTCGGCGTCGTGCGCGGCGTCGATGACCAGGACCTCCTCGTCGTCGCCGACCAGCCAGACGTTGTTGTCCACCTCCCAGGACCCGCCGTCGAGCGAGAACGTGCCGGAGGTGACGACCTTGTCGATGCGCGCTGCCACGGGACTCCTTCTACTTCGGTTGCCGCCGGCCTCTGGTCGCGCGGTTCGGGGTGGAGTCCCACCTTTTCACGAACCGTCGCAGGTTGGACTCGTGTGTTGGGTAAGTGCAGGCTAAGCTTGGCTACGTGAGCCCCAAGAAGCCGAAGAAGGAATGCTGTCTCGATCGGCCCCGCTGCAGCCGTTGTCCGCTGCGAATGCTGGCCGAGGGCACGCTCCCGTCTGGCTACACCGTGAAGAAGCGGAAGCTCGTCAAGATCAAGTAAGGCTGCGTTGACCTTCCAATGCAGCCGCTTCCCAGGTTCTCCACAGGCTCTGGTCCTTGAGATCTCAACTACTTGCTCTAGTGTCCCGGTTGTCAACAGATCGTTCGTAGCGATTCACGCAACGTCACCGCTGACGCGTCGAACCATCCGAACTGCATCGTCGTTTCCCTCTTCAGGGACCGGTGCAGAACCCGCTGATCGTCCCGACCAGGCGTCACCGCAGTCGCCGTCGAGCTCACGCCAGACCTCAACTGAAGGAGACGCCCGTGCCATCACCCAGGTCCGATCCATCCAGACGCACTTTCCTCGCCGGCTTGGCCGGTGTCGCCATCGTCGGCGTCGCCACCGGCGGTGCCATCCTCTTCAATCGCGAGGACACCGCCGTTGCGGCGCCGGCATCCTCGGCTGCTGCGACTTCTTCCCCCGCTACGAGCTCCGCGGCGGCGGTGGCTTCCCCGGCTGCCGCAAATGCGGCTGCGTCGTCCGAAGCCTCGTCACCCGCTGCGCAGTCGAGCACCAGCGCAGCTCCGGCGGCGGCCTCGGCGGCGCCTTCCACCTCCGCGGCTGCTACGTCGGCCGCATCTCCCGCGGCCGCGGCCAGCACGTACAAGAACGGCAAGTACACCGAAACCGGCGACTACGACAGTCCCTCCGGCACCGAGAGTGTCACCGTCACGGTCACTCTCGCTGCGGACGTGGTGACGGCGACGACCGCGACCGGCAGTGCCGACTCCGGACCGTCCGCCCAGTACCAGGAGCAGTTCCTCGCCGGATACTCCACCGAGGTCGTCGGCAAGGAGATCGATTCGGTTTCCCTGTCACGTGTTTCGGGATCGTCCCTGACCTCCAACGGTTTCAACGCAGCACTCGAGAAGATCAAGTCCGATGCACAGGCCTGACGCCCTTGTCGACGCGCCCGAGGCGGCCGTCGGCACCACCATCGTTGGGCCGACCTCCGGGGCATTCGACTTGAAGCAACGGCTCGACGACCTCACCGGACGCATCACCATGTACCGACTCGTGCTGCTGGGCCTCGGGGTGATCGGCGTCGCGGCCGTCGTCATCTCGGCGACCGGTGATCTCACCTATTCTCTCGGTGAGATCATCGTCAGTGCAATACTTCTAGTTTCGGTCACCTACGTCTCGAACCAGATCTTCGCCGGCATGTTCGCGGTTCGCCCGCACACCGAATCGACCTTCATCACCGCAGCGCTGCTGTTCTTCCTGTTCCAGCCCTCCACCGATTCCAAGGCCCTGGTCGCGATGGCCGTCGCGGCCATCGTCGCTTCCGGCTCGAAGTACCTCCTGGGGGTGCGGGGACGGCATCTGTTCAACCCGGCCGCGATCGGCGCGGTCTGGGTGTCGCTCTTCGGGATCGGTGACGCCGGTTGGTGGGTGGCCAATCCGATTCTGGTCTGGGTGACCCTGGTGGTCGCCGCCCTGGTGCTCTACCGGACGCGGCGACTGCCGTTGGGTGCCCTCTTCGTGGCCATTGCCCTGGTGATCATCATGGCCAGGACCTTGTCCGACGGCGCCGACCCCTCGGCCGCGTTCCAGGCCGTCTTCACGTCCTACCCGATCCTGTTCTTCGCCGGCTTCATGCTCAGCGAGCCGCTGACGTTGCCGCCGCTGAAGTGGCAGCAGTACCTGGTCGCGGCTGTTGCGGCCGTGATCTTCTCGGTGCCGATCACCGTCGGATCTGTTTTCCTGGGCCCGGAGTATGCCCTCGTCATCGCGAATCTGGTGGCTTTCGGTTTCGGGCAGCGGCGGGGGATCAGCCTGGTGTTGCAGAAGCGCACGCAACTCACCGCCGATACCTTCGTGTTCTCGTTCCGCCCGCGCAAGCCGGTCAGTTTCCAGGCCGGTCAGTACCTGGAACTCACGTTGCCCCACAAGGGGGCTGACGCCCGGGGGTCCCGTCGGGTCTTCAGCATCGCATCGGCTCCTGGTGACGACGAGTCGATCCGGCTGGCCATGAAGATCCCGACGAACTCCAGCACCTTCAAACGTGAGCTCGCCCGGTTGCGCAACGGCGATGCACTGACGGCGACCACTGTCGGCGGCGATTTCCTGCTGCCGAAGGACCCGGCCATACCGCTGCTGATGATCGCCGGCGGCATCGGCATCACTCCGTTCCTCAGCCAGTTGCAGCATCGGGCGGCCGGGCCCGGGAACGACGGCGTGGTGGTCGTCTACGCCGTCGGCTCACCTTCGGATCTGAGTCACGTCGAGGAACTCGAGCGGTCGGGCGCCACCGTCATCGTCTCCGGCCCTGACGATTCGCGTGGCCTGCCTGCGTCGTGGCGATTCGCCGGACCCGGCCGCGTCGATGGGGCCAAGCTGTCCCGGCACGTCCCCGACATCGCCGCCAGGCAGGTCTTCGTCTCGGGCCCACCGGCGATGGTCAACGCCGTCCGCTCCGGCCTCCGCGCCATGGGGGTCCGCAAGGTCAAGGCCGACTACTTCAGCGGCTACTGACCCCCCGCACCCCCGCTGGCCCCCCGAAACCCCGCTGGCGGGGGGGGGGGGGGGGGGGTGGTGGGGGGGGGGGGGGGGGGGGGCGCGCGGGGGGGGGGGGGGGGGGGGTGGGGGGGGGGGGGGGGGGGGGGCCCCGGGGGGCCG